>CAYQJJ010000146.1:0-7538 GCA_964417745.1 uncultured Wenzhouxiangella sp. | reverse complement strand
CAGGACTGGGCCGAGATGCTGCTTCGCATGTACCTGCGCTGGGCCGAGAACCGGGGCTGGAAGACCGAGCTCATCGAAGTCTCGGAGGCCGAAGTAGCCGGCATCAAGAGCGCCACGGTGCGCGTCGAGGGCGAGTACGCTTTCGGCTGGTGCCGCACCGAGACCGGCGTGCACCGGCTGGTGCGCAAGTCACCCTACGATTCGGGCAATCGCCGGCACACCTCGTTTGCCAGCGTGTTCGTCTCTCCCGAGGTCGAGGACAATATCGAGATCGAGATCGATCCCTCGGATCTGCGCATCGATGTCTATCGGGCCTCCGGCGCGGGCGGTCAGCACGTCAACCGAACCGAGTCGGCTGTGCGCATCACCCATGAGCCCAGCGGCATCGTGGTCCAGTGCCAGACCGATCGCTCCCAGCACAGGAACAAGGATCGCGCGATGGGTCAGTTGCGCGCCAAGCTCTACGAGATGGAGCTCAACAAGCAGCGCGAGGAAGCCCAGGCCGCCGAGGACGAGAAGGCCGATATCGGCTGGGGCAGCCAGATCCGCAACTACGTGCTCGACCAGTCGCGCATCAAGGATCTGCGCACCGGCGTCGAGCGATCCGATACCCAGAAGGTGCTCGACGGCGATCTCGATGAATTCGTGGCCGCCGGACTGCAGGCGGGCTTGCAATGACCGTCGCCAGCGCCGACCCGACCACCCGGAGCAACCAGGCATGAGTGAAGCCAACAACGAAGCGGGCGCGGCTGTCGACCCGGCCGAGGAAAACCGTCTGATCGCCGAGCGCCGCGCCAAGCTCTCGGCACTGCGCGAGGCCGGTGTGGCCTATCCGAACGATTTCCGGATCAGCCACGAGGCCGGCCCGCTGCTCGAGCGCTTTGGGGATGCCGAACAGTGGTCCGGTGAGGCGCTCGAGGCGCTCGATGAGCGCTTCTCGCTCGCCGGGCGCATCATCTCGCGCCGCATCATGGGCAAGGCCAGTTTTGTGCATATCCAGGACGGCTCGGGTCAGCGCATGCAGCTCTACCTGCGCCGCGACGATCTGCCCGAGGGGGTTTATCAGGCGTTCAAGCAGTGGGACATCGGCGACATTATCGGTGTCAGCGGAACATTGATGCGCACCCGCACCGGTGAACTCAGCCTGCACGCCGGTGAGCTGCGCCTGCTGTCGAAGTCGCTGCGGCCACTGCCGGAGAAATGGCACGGCCTGACCGACCCGGAAAAGCGCTACCGGCAGCGCTACGTCGACCTGATCGTCAACCCGCAGGTGCGTGATGCGTTCGTGCGCCGCTCGCAGGTCGTGCGCGCGATTCGCGATTTTCTCGACCGGCGCGATTTTCTTGAAGTCGAGACGCCGATGATGCATCACATTCCCGGCGGCGCCACCGCCCGGCCGTTCGTGACGCACCACAACGCGCTCGATCTCGAACTTTACCTGCGTGTGGCCCCGGAGCTGTATCTCAAACGCCTGGTCGTCGGCGGCCTCGAACGGGTCTACGAGATCAACCGCAACTTCCGCAACGAAGGGGTCTCGACCCGGCACAATCCCGAGTTCACCATGCTCGAGTTCTACTGGGCACATGCCGACTACAACGATCTCATCGAGCTGAGCGAACAGATGCTCGCCGAGGTGGTCACCGGCCTGCCCGGGCTGGAGTCCGGGCAGGTGAGCTACCAGGGCGAGACCATCGAGTTCGGCGGCAGTTATCGCCGCATCGGTGTCAGCGAGGCGGTGCTCGAGTACTTTCCCGAACTGGCGGCCGACGAGCTTCGCGACGTTGCGCGGCTGCGTGCGCTGTGCCAGGACGAGGGTATTCATACCGAAAATTCCTGGGGCTGGGGGCGGCTGGTGATGGAGCTGTTCGAGCACCGCGTCGAGCACCAGCTGATCCAGCCGACCTTCGTGACCGGCTACCCGATCGAGGTCTCGCCGCTGTCGCGGCGCAACGATGCCGACCCCGAACTGGCCGACCGTTTCGAGTTGTTCGTGGCCGGCCGCGAGATCGCCAACGGCTTTTCCGAGCTCAACGACCCCGAGGACCAGGCCGCGCGTTTCCGGGCCCAGGTCGAAGCGCGCGATGCCGGCGACAGCGAGGCCATGCACTTCGACGAGGACTACATCCGGGCGCTGGAGTACGGCATGCCGCCGGCCGCCGGTGAGGGCATCGGCATCGACCGGCTGGTGATGCTGCTGACCGATTCGGCCTCGATCCGCGACGTGCTGCTGTTTCCCTACCTCAAGCCCGAGGCCAGCGCCGGCCCGGCGTCCTGAATGGGCGCACGCCACGCCCCGCTGAGGCTGGTCGAGACGCTCGACCTCGAGCGCTACGCCGGGCGATGGTACGAGGTGGCGCGCTTGCCCAACCGCTTTCAGCGCCGCTGCGCCAGCGATGTGTCGGCGTTCTACACGCCACTCGTCGATGGTCGTGTGCAGGTCGACAACCGTTGCCGCCAGAGCGATGGGGCCTGGCGGGAAAGCAGGGGAATCGCGCGTCGGGCGCCGGGCGAGACCCGTCCGGCTGCCCTCGAGGTCCGGTTCGCGCCCCGATGGTTGTCCTGGTTGCCGCAGGTGTGGGGTGACTACCGGGTCATGGCGCTGGGCAGCGACTACGAGTATTCGATGGTCGGCACGGAGAATCGACGCTACCTGTGGATACTGAGCCGGAAAATCCCGTTGCCTCGCGCCACGCTCGATCCGCTTTTCGAGCGCGCCCGCGAGGAAGGGTTCGACCCGGCTTCAATCGAGATGACCCGCCATGACGATGCATGATGTTGCCGTTGTCGGCGCCGGCTGGGCCGGCCTGACCGCGGCCCGATCTCTCCGCGACGAGGGTCTCGACGTGGTCGTGCTCGAAAAATCTCGCGGCCCGGGCGGGCGCAGTGCGACGCGGCGCCAGGATGGCTTTGCCTTCGACCATGGTGCGCAGTACTTTACCGCCCGCGATCCAGCCTTTTCCCGCCAGGTCGAGGTCTGGCGTGAAGCCGGCCTGGTTGCGGCCTGGCAACCGCGGCTGCGGGTGGTCGGATCGCGGCCGGACGATGCCGGCAGCCGACCGGCCGAGCGCCTGGTCGCGCTGCCCGGCATGAACGGCGTGGCCGGGGCGCTGGCCGATGGGCTGGACTGTCGCTTCGGCTGGGCGGTCGAAGCGATCGGCTTCGACGGTCACTGGACGCTCGGCAACGGCGAGGGCGAAACGCTCAGCGCCCGAAAACTGGTGCTTACCCCACCTCCGCGCCAATCGGCGGCGCTGCTCGGCGAAAATCACCCGTTGTTCGCGACCCTCGATGCGGTGGTGATGACACCCTGCCTGGCGCTGATGGTCGGCTTCGATGAGCCCCTGGCGGTCGATTTCGATGCCGCTTTCATCAATCGCGGGCCGTTGAGCTGGCTGGCGCGCAACAGCAGCAAGCCGGGTCGCCAGGGCGAGGCCTGGGTGGCCCACGCCAGCGCCGACTGGTCGCGTCGTCACCTCGATTGTGACCCGGAGACGATTGCCGGCAAACTGTTGCCCGAGGTTCTGGGGCTGTTGCCCGAGGGCGGCGGGCGCGAGCCGGCGTTGGTGCACGCGCACCGCTGGCGCTACGCCATGGCCCCGGAGCCGCTGGAGCGTTCGGTTCTGATCAGCGAGGATGACGGCGCGGTGCTGGCCGGGGACTGGTGCGCCGGCAACCGCATCGAAGGCGCCTGGAGAAGCGGCCGTGCGGCTGCTGACTCTCTAAAAAAACTCTGATCAGGTTTGCGCGGGCACACGAGCGCCCCTCAGCCGGCCGCGCGAATCCTGAGCGTCAGTTCACCCCGCTCGCTGCGCTCGAGGTCGAGCAACTCGACCCCTCCGTCAACAAGCCGAACGACGCTGCCCTTGACATGCCAGTCGCCGAGCACCACGCGCTGGCAGGGCTGGCCGTCAATGGTCAGTTCATGCAGTGCCGGGCGGTGCGTGTGGCCGTGAATGATCCGCTGGACCTGGTGTTCACGAAAGCAGGCCTCGACCGCGCCCGGATTGACATCCATGATCTGCTGCGGTTTGTCACGCGTACGCCAGCGGCTGAGCGCGCGCGCGCCGACGGCCAGGGCGCGTCGGACCCAGGCCGGACGCGAGAGCATGCGCGCCTGCCAGGCTGGATCGCGGACCCGGGCGCGGAAGCGCTGGTAGGCGTCGTCGTCGGTGCATAGCGTGTCGCCGTGCAGGATCAGGGTATCGGCCGCGACCGGGTCGAGCCGGACCGGCTCCTCGAGGCGGCGCATGCCGGCCTGCGCGCAGAAGGCATCGCCGAGAAGAAAATCGCGGTTGCCTGCCAGGAAACGGACCGCGACTCCGGCCTCGGCCAGGGCCCTGAGGTGGGGCAGGGCCGTGCGCGCCGGTTGGCTCGGTGCATCGTCGCCGATCCAGGCTTCGAACAGGTCGCCGAGAATGTAGAGCGCACCGGCCTGGCGCGCCGGGCCGTCCAGAAAATCCTGAAACAGCGCGGTGACCCCGGGCCGACCCGCATCCAGGTGCAGGTCGGCAATCAGGTAGACGGGCGGCTTACTCAGGCAGTTCGACCCGCTCGATCACGACCGGCTCGACCGGCACGTTCTGGTGCATGCCCTGGTTGCCGGTCTCGACCTGGCGGATCTGGTCGACCACATCCATGCCGTCGACAACCCGGCCGAATACCGCGTAACCCCAGGTCCGGCCGCTCTGCTTGCTCTGGTGGTTCAGGAAGCTGTTGTCGGTGACGTTGATGAAGAACTGCGAGGTTGCTGAGTGCGGGTCGTTGGTGCGCGCCATGGCCAGCGTGCCGCGCTCGTTCTCGAGCCCGTTGTCGGCCTCGTTCTCGATCGGGTCACGGGTGGGCTTTTGCTCGAAATCGGTATCGAAACCGCCGGCCTGGATCATGAAATTCGGGATCACGCGGTGGAACAGCGTGCCGTCGTAGTGGCCGTCGCGGGCGTATTCGAGAAAGTTGGCGACCGACAGGGGCGCGTCGTCCTCGAAAAGCTCGATCTGAATCGTACCGTGGGTAGTGTGCAGTATCACGTTGGGGTTCTCCGCTGTGTGGGTGGCATCCTGGTCCGGATCGTCGGCGATGGCCAGGGTGGGCAGCAGCAGGCAGGCAGCAATCAGCAATCGCATCATGGGTCGGGCTCGTTGGAAAAAAAGAGAATCCATGATACGGGCACGCGCGGCGCTTGTCATGACAACTTCGCAGGTAAAATTCGCCTGACCATTGGTCCTGAAGGACGGACGTGCCCCAGGGAGCAGGAGCTCGAGTCAGGAAGAAATGTGGGTGGAACGTAACGGGGGCCGCTGGCCCTGTGCGGTAGATTAGACTCGCGGTTTTCCAGACGGAAGCAAAAAACGTGCTCGAATCCGGACAGCAAGACAGTGGTTTCCAGGCGCTGCGTTTCGATGATGGCGTGCTCCATCTGCTCGACCAGCGCCTGCTGCCGGGGCGCGAGACCTGGCTTGATATCGACCGGGTCGACGATGTCGCGGCCGCGATTCGCGACCTGGCGGTGCGCGGGGCACCGGCAATCGGAATTGCCGCGGCCTACGGCGCGGTACTTTCGGCAATGCAGCGTGGCGATGATCGAGCTGGCTGGCTTGAAGACCTGGATCGTCTCGAACAGGCCCGGCCGACCGCCGTGAACCTGGCCTGGGCGGTGGAGCGGATGCGCCGCCTGGCAGCCGGTGATGCGATGCCGGAAGTCGCGCGTATCGAGCGCGAGGCGCGGGCCATCCACCGCGATGATATCGCTGCCAACCGGGCCATGGCCGAGGCCGGGAGCGGCCTGATCGAACGCGGATCCGGCGTCCTGACGCATTGCAATACCGGGTCGTTGGCGACCGGTGGCATCGGGACCGCGCTCGGCGTGGTGGTGGCCGGGTTCCGGGCCGGGCGCATCGAGCGGGTATTTGCCGGCGAAACCCGCCCCTGGTTGCAGGGCGCCCGGCTGACGGCCTGGGAGCTGGCCCGCGAAGGCGTACCGTTCGAGGTGGTGATCGATTCGGCGGCCGCTTCACTGATGGCGAGCGGCCGGGTCAGCTGGGTGATTACCGGCGCCGACCGGATCGCGGCCAACGGCGATGTCGCCAACAAGATCGGTACTTACAGCCTGGCCGTACTGGCGCGCCACCACGGCGTCGGCTTCATGATCGTCGCGCCGTCCTCGACCCTCGACCCGGCGACGCCGTCGGGCCGCGGGATCGAGATCGAGCATCGCTCGGCTGGCGAAATCTGGGCCGCGGCCGGACTGTCCGGCGAAGTCAGCGAGGCCTTCGGCGCCTGGAACCCGGTGTTCGATATCACTCCGTTCGAGCTGATCGATTGCATCGTCACCGAGACCGGCGTGTACCGGCCGCCGTACGACTTTCGCTCGCCCGACGCGGCGTTTGCCACGAAGGCCCACGGGCAAGCCCAATGAGGCAGGATTTGTGGTTTTCTTAGTATAATCCCCGGTTTGCCAGCCACGGAATTTCGCGATGACCGACTACCGCACCGAACGCGACAGCATGGGCGAGCTCAACGTTCCCACAGAAGCGCTGTGGGGCGCGCAGACGCAGCGCGCCGTCAATAATTTCCCGATCAGTGGCCGGCCGATGCCGCCGGCGTTCATCCGCGCGCTCGGGTTGATCAAGCGCGCCTGCGCCGAGGCCAACCGTGACCTGGAGTTACTGGATGCCTCGCTCGCCGCCGCCATTGTCGAGGCCGCCGGGCGGGTTGCCGACAACGCGTTCGACGAGCACTTCCCGGTCGATATCTACCAGACCGGATCGGGCACCAGCTCGAACATGAACGCCAACGAGGTCATCGCTCACCTGGCCGACCCCGACGGCCGTCTCGGCGTTCATCCGAACGATCACGTCAACATGAGCCAGAGTTCCAACGACGTGATCCCGACGGCGATTCAGGTCAGCGCCTGCCTGTTGACCGCCGAGCACCTGCTGCCGGCGCTCAAGCATCTTTCGCAGGTGCTGCGCAAGCGCGCCGTCGAGCTCGCCGAGGTGCCCAAGACCGGCCGGACTCACTTGATGGATGCCATGCCCGTCACGCTTGGTCAGGAGCTCGAGACCTGGGCGGCGCAGATCAACAGCGCCTGCGACCGACTCGGCGATGTGCTCGACCGCTTGCGGTTCGTGCCGCAGGGCGGTACCGCGGTCGGTACCGGCATCAACGCCCACGCCGAGTTCGGCGAGCGGGTGGCTGCCCATCTGGCCCAGGCCAGCGGCTTCGAGTTCGCCTCGGCCGAGAACAAGTTCGAGGGCATCAGCAGCCAGGATCCGGCGGTCGAGCTTTCCGGCCAGCTCAAGGGCCTGGCGGTCTCGCTGATGAAGATCGGCAATGACCTGCGCTGGATGAATTCCGGTCCGCTCGCCGGGCTCGGAGAAATCGAGCTCGAAGCGCTTCAGCCGGGCAGTTCGATCATGCCGGGCAAGGTCAACCCGGTCATCCCGGAGGCGGTCTGCATGGTCGCCGCGCGGGTCATCGGCAACGACACCACGATTACCGTGGCCGGCCAGTCGGGCAACTTCCAGCTCAACGTCATGCTG
>CAYQJJ010000145.1:0-7542 GCA_964417745.1 uncultured Wenzhouxiangella sp. | reverse complement strand
ACGGCTCGCCTGCGGCATTGCCGATTGAGTGGGCGCTGTGGCCCGGAAGGGGGGGTCGTTTTCCTCCCAACCCTCGCACCGGGTGGTGTTGGGTCGATCGAACCGGCAAGCGGTATCGGCGGCTTTCTCGGAACATCCGATCCGACAGTTGCAGTTCCGGTTACCCGAAGCACGATCCGTTACGCAGCACGGAGCGAAGGGAGGTCGGCACCAAAGAGCCCCGGAACCATTGACCCCCGAGAAGGCCGTAATGCCGCTTGCCGACTCGAGCGACCCGGCACCGCCCGGTGCTCCTCCCACCTTCCCGGCACCACCCGGTGCTTCTCCCATTCTTCCGGCATCACCCGGTGCTTCTCCACTACTTCCGGTTTGGGGTTTCCCGGCAGTAGCTTCCAGCACGCGGCCAGGCGCGCGCCGAAGGCTTCGGGCGGAATCCCGGTCTCGTCAGGCCCCGCTCAGTCGCGGTCTGGAGCCTGGCCCATCAACTGCGGTTCCGGTTCCAGTTGGATGTCGTATTCGGTTTCGACGGCCCGGGTGATTCGCTCGATCAGGGTGATCAGGTCGCTGGTGTTCGCGCCGCCGTGGTTGACCAGTACCAGGGCGTGGTTGGCGTAGACGCCGACTGAGCCAATGCGATAGCCGCGAAAACCGAGCTGTTCGATCATCCAGCCGGCGGCGAGTTTGATCTGGCCGTCGGGCAGGGGCCAATGGGGCAGGGCCGGGTAGCGGTCGAGCAGCAGGCGGGCGCGGGGTTCGGGCAGGACCGGGTTCTTGAAGAAGCTGCCGGCATTGGCCAGGCGGGCCGGGTCGGGCAGGCGGTGGCGGCGCAGGCGCATGATGGCGGCGGCAAGCTGGCGCGGGCTTGGCGGGCCCGGGCGCTCTGCGAGGGCGTCGGCAAGGCTCCGGTAGTCCGCGCGCGGCGCGAAGCGATGCGACAGCCGGAGGCTGATGCCGGTAATGAGAAAGCGCCCCCGGTCGAATGATTTGAAGCGGCTGTCGCGGTAGCCGAAGCCGCATTCGGCGGCCGGGATGACCAGCCTCTGTTGCTGGTGCCAGTCCCAGGCGCTGACCGAGACGAGGGTGTCGGCAAGTTCCACGCCATAGGCGCCGATGTTCTGGATCGGTGCCGCGCCAACCGAGCCGGGGATCATGATCAGGTTTTCGATGCCGTAGAGGCCCTGTTCGAGGCAGTGCCGAACGAGCTGATGCCAGTTTTCGCCGGCTGCGGCATGAACCAGCGAGGCCTGCTCGTCGAGTGTTTCGATGGTGACTCCGCGCAGGCGGTTGAGAATCACCCGGCCGGGCCAGTCGCCGAGAAACAGCGTGTTGGAGCCGCCGCCGAGCACCAGCAGTTCTCGTGCTCCGGGTTCCAGTGCCGGTAGCTGTTCGGCGCGCTCGAGGATGACCAGCTCGGCGGCCCGGGCGGGCAGGGCAAAGGTGCTCAGCCGCGCAAGATCCGCGTCGTGGATCAGCTCTGGCGAGTCGGGCATCAGGGCGCGCTCATTGCCAGGCGCGGATGCATTCGCCGATCAGGCGCGGGCCGCGATAGATCAGGCCGGTGTAGATCTGGACCAGGTCGGCGCCGAGGCGCTGTTTTTCCGCGGCGTCCTCGCCCTGCGTGATGCCGCCCAGGCCGATGATCGGAAACTGCGTGCCGAGCAGCTCGCGGGCCCGGGCCAGTACTTGATCGGCTGCCGGGCGCACCGGGGCGCCGCTCAGGCCGCCGGTCTCTTCGCCATGGCTGTGGCCGGCCACGGCCGTGCGATCAAGCGTGGTGTTGGTTGCGATCAGGCCGTCGACGCCGCTGCCTCCGATCGTCTCGAGCGAGGCATCGAGCGCGGACGGCTCCCAGTCCGGTGCGATCTTGACCAGCAAAGGGCAGCGCTTGCCGTGACTCCGGGCGAGCTGGTCGCGCAGGGCGGCCAGGTCGCCGAGCAGTTCGGCCAGCGGCCCGGTGTCCTGCAGCTCGCGCAGATTGGGCGTGTTGGGCGAGGAGATGTTGACGGTGACGTAGTCGCAGTGCGCGTAGACCCGCTCCAGGCAATGGCGGTAGTCGTCGGCGGCGTGTTCGACCGGTGTGGTCTTCTGCTTGCCGATATTGGCGCCGACAATGCCGCGATAGCGCCGCTTCTTGAGCTTCTCGACCAGGTAATCGACGCCCTTGTTGTTGAACCCGAGCCGGTTGATCAGCGCCTGGTGCTCGGCGATGCGGAACATGCGCGGTTTCGGATTGCCCGGCTGGGGCCGGGGCGTGACCGTGCCGACCTCGATGAACCCGAAGCCGAGCTGGCCGAGGGCATCGATGTAGTCGCCGTTCTTGTCCAGGCCGGCAGCCAGTCCGACCGGGTTGGGGAATTCCAGCCCGAGGCAGGAAACCGGGTGGTTCCTGTGACCGAATGCGAGCAGCCGGCCGGCGCCAACCTTCGCACCGACCTTGAGCGAACCCAGCGCCATCTCGTGCGCAGCCTCGGGCGGCAGCAGGAACAAACCCGATCTCAACAAACGGTACACAATGGCATCAGCTCAGATTCAAAGGACGAATGAAACAGGTCGTCTAACCACGAAGGGCACGAAGAGCACGAAGGAAAGCGGATTTCTTTCTTCGTGAACTTCGTGCTCTTCGTGGTTCAACGGTTTTCAAATTTAAAGCTCGAACTTGATGCCCTGGGCCAGCGGCATTTCTTTCGACCAGTTAATGGTGTTGGTCTGGCGGCGCATGTAGTTCTGCCAGGCGTCGGAGCCCGATTCGCGACCGCCGCCGGTGTCCTTTTCGCCGCCGAAGGCACCGCCGATTTCCGCACCCGAGGTGCCGATGTTGACGTTGGCGATGCCGCAATCCGAACCGCGGTGAGAAAGGAAATACTCGGCATTGCGGATGTCGGTGGTGAAGATCGACGACGACAGCCCCTGGCGGACATTGTTATGCATGACCATGGCGTCTTCGAGCGTCTTGAAGGGAATCGCGTAGAGAATCGGCGCGAAGGTCTCTTCCTGGACGATGTCCCAGTCGTTCTCGGCCTGGATGACGGCCGGTTCGACGTAGAAGCCCTCGCCATCGATGCGTTTGCCACCGGTCAGCAGCTTGCCGCCGGCGGCCTGGGCGCGCTCGACGGCCTGCTCGAAGCGCTTGACCGCGTTTTCGTCGGTCAGCGGGCCCATCAGGGTGTCCTCGTCGAGCGGATTGCCGATGCGCACCTGGCCGTAGGCCTTGACCACCGAGTCCATGACCTCGTCGAAGATCGATTCCTGCACGAACAGCCGGCGGGTGGTGGTGCAGCGCTGGCCGGCGGTGCCGACGGCACCGAATACCACGGCCGGGAGGGCCAGCTTGAGATCGGCGGTCTCGTCGATGATCAGTGCGTTGTTGCCGCCCAGTTCGAGCAGGCTCTTGCCCATGCGACCGGCGACCCGTTCGCCGACCTTGCGGCCGATCTCGCACGAGCCGGTGAACGACACCAGGTCGACGCGCTCATCGTCGACAAAGCGCTCGGCCAGCTCGTGGCCGGGCTCCATGAAGGAGGTGAAGATCGGCGGCAGGTCGGTGTCGGCCAGTGCTTCGTTGACCACGTTCTGAACCCCGAGGCAGCACAGCACGCCCTTGGGCGAGGGCTTCCAGATCGTGGCGTTGCCGCAGACCGCCGACAGCAGGGCGTTCCACGCCCACACCGCAACCGGAAAGTTGAACGCGGTGACCACGCCGACCACGCCCAGCGGATGCCACTGCTCGTACATGCGATGGCCTGGGCGCTCGGAGTGCATGGTCTTGCCGTACATCATGCGCGACTGGCCAACCGCGAAGTCGCCGATATCGATCATTTCCTGGACCTCGCCGTCACCCTCGGGCTTGATCTTGCCCATTTCCATCGCCACCAGGCTGCCGAGCGCGTCCTTGTTGTCGCGCAGCGCCTGGGTTACCCGGCGCACGGCATCCCCGCGCAGCGGCGCCGGCACGGTTTTCCAGGCATCGGCGGCCTCGCAGGCGGTGCGCATGACCTTCTCGTAGTCCTCCGCGCTGGTGCCACTGACGCGCGCGATGACCTTGCCGGTGGCCGGGTTGGTCGATTCGATGATGTTCGACTCGCTGGCCGGCGCCCAGTCGCCGGGGCCGAAGCAGGTGCCTGAATTGAGGTCCTTGAGACCCAGCTGGTCGAGGATGTTCTGTTCTCTGCTCATGGCCTTGATTCTCCCGTTTGATGTCGCTCAAACCGGGTATTATCGCATTCTGAGAGGGCGCGGACGGACCCGCGTGCTATTCTTGCGCGCCGGTCACGAATGCCGTGACCGAAGCGCTGCCGGCCCGGCCGCTGAGACGGGGGCGGAGCGCGATTCCAGCAAATCGGGGGGCAATCCGAGCCCTTTGAAACTATCGGACCGGGACGCTGTCCATCAGGCAGGCCCGGTCGTCAGCCAACGAAGCCAAGGACGGCTCTGATGGGCGAACGGGAAGTTGATCAAATACTCGTAGAACGGGTTCAGAAAGGCGACAAGCGAGCATTCGACGTGCTGGTGGGCAAATACCAGCACAAGATCATCAGCCTGATCTCGCGCTACGTGTCCGATCACGCCGAGGCCATGGACGTCGCCCAGGAAGCGTTCATCAAGGCGTATCGCGCTCTGGAGCGGTTTCGCGGCGACAGTGCGTTCTACACCTGGCTGTATCGCATCGCGATCAACACGGCAAAGAACCACCTGGTCGCCCAGGGTCGCAGGCCACCGCTGTCGGACGTCGATGCCCAGGACGCCGAACAGTACAGCGTCGATACGCGGCTGAAGGACTCGGGTTCGCCCGAGCATGAATTGCTGAGAGAAGAGATTGAAACCACCATTCACCAGGCCATCGCTGAACTGCCCGACGACCTGCGCGTGGCCATCACGTTGCGTGAAATGGAAGGAATGAGCTACGACGAGATCGCGACCGCCATGGAGTGCCCCATCGGTACGGTCCGCTCGAGAATTTTCCGGGCCCGCGAGGCGATCGACGAACGTCTCCTGCCCCTGCTAGACAACCAATGACTGGAACGACACCCATGACAGAATCGAATCGGGAACACCTCTCCTGCCTGATGGACGGCGAACTGGATCGCTCAGCACAGAAGTTCCTGTTCAGACGCTTGTCCGGTGATTCGGATCTGGGTGGTCGATGGCGCCGCTATCATCTGGTACGCGCCTGCATTCATCAGGAATTCGCCCGCGCCGGTGACCTCACCGACCGGGTTGCAGCGGCGCTTGCCGACGAGCCGGCACCGCGCCCCGAACGCGCCTTCGAACGCTGGCTCAAGCCGGTTGCCGGGGGTGCCATTGCCGCCAGCGTGGCGCTGGTGGCCCTGGTCGGTATCAACGCCAACCTCGGCGATCGCGGTAGTGAAATGGCCGCTGACGAGCCGGGCTTTGTCAGTCAGCCGACCTCTCTGGATCGAACGTTTTCACGCCAGGCGGTCCCGGTGAGCTATTCGGACTCCAGCCAGGCCGATCGCCAGCGCATCAATACCTATGTGCTGCGCCATAACCAGGCGGTCGGCGGCGGTGGGTTTGCTTCCTACGTGCCGATCGTTACCAATTCGGTGAGCGAGGCTCGGCCGGCCGAACCGGCCGAGACGGCCGAAAGCGATCAGGACAAGGCCAGCGCGGCAGGACGCTGATCATGCCGCATGCGCAGCGCATTGGCACCCTGACCACGGTCGCGCTGGCTCTGCTGGCGAGCGCGGTTGCCCACGCCGAATCCGAAACCAGCCAGGTTCGAGACTGGCTTGATCGCATGGGGCGGGCGGTCGAAACCCTCAACTACCGTGGCACCCTGGTGCACCTGCGCGACGGCCAGGTCGATACGCTGCGGGTGATCCACCGCGCCGACGAAAACGGCATCCGCGAGCGCATCTACTCGCTCGACGGCGAACCGCGCGAAATCCTGCGTGATGGCGACAAGGTGCGCTGCCTGCTCGCCGGCGACCAGCCGCTGGTCGTCCAGAGCCAGATCGCCGCGCGCCTGATGCCCAACCTGCCGCTGAGCCGGCTGGGCGGCACCGAGTCGGCCTACGAGATGGCGCTGGGCGGGCGCGAGCGGGTCGCCGGCCTGATGAGTCAGGTCGTCGAGATCAGCCCGCGCGACGAGTTTCGATACGGGCATCGCTTCTGGCTCGAGGAAAAGACCGGCATGATGTTGCGTTCGGCGCTTCTCGACCACCACGGCGAGCAGATACAGCAGTTGTCGTTCGTGTCGATCGAGCTTGGTGTGCCGATCACCGATGCCGAACTCGAACCCTCGCTGAGCGATGCGGTCACGCTCGAGACGACCCTCGATCAGGCCGAGTCCGATCTGTCCGGCAGCATCGACTCGTCCGGCTCGAACTGGCAGCCCGAGCGCGTGCCCGACAGCTTCCGCCTGGCCAACGTCGGCACCGGCACCGGGCGCGACGGCAAGGGGTTCGAGCACTTCCTTTTCAGCGACGGCCTGGCCAGTTTCTCGGTATATGTCGAAGACGGTGACCTGGGCCTGAGCGGCGGCAGCCGCCTGGAATCGGTCGGCCCGGTGCACGTCTATACCGGCATGCTGGAAGGCCGCCAGATCACGGTGGTCGGAGAAGTGCCGCCGGCGACCGTGGAATACGTCGGCCGCAACCTGCGCCGCTCGCCGCTGCCGAGTCAGCGGCGCTAGTGGCCAGTTAGCCCCGTTCCGAGTCCGCTGGCCCGCCGATGAGCGAAAGCCCGCGCCCGCACAGTCCCCTGGTCTGGCAGGCCGGCATTGTCGATGATGCAGGCCCCGGGGCGGTGACGGTCCGTTTCGACCGGCTCGCCGCCTGCCAGCGCTGCCTGGAAGGCAACGGCTGCGGTGCGGGTGTGTTCAGCCGCCTGTTCGCTCGCCGCCACGCGTGCCTGGTCCTGAATACACCGCTGGCCTGCCGCGAGGGCGAGGCGGTGCGGGTCGGCATCAGCCAGCGCGCACTGCTGGCCTCGGCGGTCATGATCTATGCCGGGCCGTTGCTGGCCTTTTTCATCGGTGCCCTGCTGGGCCACCACCTCGCTCCGGCTGAAACGGCACGCGACGCATTTGCGCTGTTCGGCGGCGTCGGCCTGGCGGTGGCCTGGCTGGTGGTGTTGCGCAGCGCACGCTGGGCCCGGGTCGAACCAGTCGTGGAAAGAATGCCCGGCCAGGCCGAAGCGACGCTTGAATCCGGCCAGCCCTGAAGCCATTTCGGAATGAAGTTACGAGGATTTTGACCCAATGCCAGGAGTTCACATGAAACTGCGAAACGTGTTTGCCACCGTTCTGGTGGCCGGGCTGCTCAGCCCGATCGCATCGGCCGCGACCCCGACCGACTTCACCGACCTGGTCGAGGAGTCGGTTCCGGCCGTGGTCAACATCCAGACCACCCGTTTCGGATCCCGCCCCGATGAGGAGTCGGGCCGGTCCGGCCGCGGCCAGGGCAGCATGCCCGAGTTGTTCGAGCGCTTTTTCGACATGCCGCCGTTCGGCGAGGGCAGCCCTCGCGGCCGGCCCGATCGTCGCGGCGGCGGCTCCGGGTTCATCATCGCAGATCGGAAGAG
>CAYQJJ010000144.1:0-7598 GCA_964417745.1 uncultured Wenzhouxiangella sp. | reverse complement strand
GAACAAGCGCTCGCGCGCGAGCAGGGTGTTGACACGGTTGTCGAGGGCCGCTTCATACTTGCCGCCCCAGCCGGAGAAATTGAAATCCAGCGCCAGGCGCTGGCCGCTGCCTACCAGCGTGATCGGGCCGTAGTCGCGGCACCAGGTGTCGTTGAACCTGGCCTCGATGGAGTGAAGGCCGGCCCGGCTGCCGAAGCGTTGCGTGAAATCACGCTCGCCGGGGGCGACCAGCACGACCACTTGCTGGTCGGGCAGGATGGTTTCGATCAGGGCGGCATACTCGTCGCGAATGGCGCCGAGTCGCTCGTGCCAGTCGGTCTTTGCGTGCGGCCATGCCAGCAGGGTCGCGCTCTGGCGCTCCCACTCGGCGGGCAGGCGGAATTCGGTGTGCGTCATGCCGACTGCAGACCCGGGAGGGGGTCAGTCCGACTCCCGGCGAGCTTCGCGGACCACGGCATCTCTGTGCAGCACGCTCTCGATGACGATCTCGTGCTCGAAATACACGCTGTAGTCTTCGAACTCCCAGCGTGTGATCGGCGGGTTGCCGACCGCGGAATGGCGCCGCCGGGGTTCCCCGTAGCGTGATTCGACCTCGTTCATGGTCAGCCCGTTGTCGGGCAGGTCGCGCAGCATGCGCTCGCGAACCTGTTCGATGAGCAGGGTGTCGGCGCTGGCGGGAGCAGCGACGACCAGAGTGAAAACGACCCCCCAAAGCAGCTTCACGATTGGCGTGATGATTGGCTTGCTTGTCATGGTGCGTTCCTCGACTTCTGCACGGATGCCAAAATGTGTGAAAAGCTTAGCACAAGCGACGGATTCCGGGCGCATTTGATCTGCCGGCCAATGCTTGAAAGACCACCGGGGTGCCTGCAGTACCATGGGCGGATCCTGATCGAATCGAGGAACAGGAAATGAGCCACCAGATGACCCACCAGATGATGAAGGAGAACGCATGAAAACGGCACTGATCACCGGAGCCAATCGTGGCATTGGACTGGAGCTGGCCCGCCAGCTCGACGATCGCGGCTATCAGGTCATCGCCGTGTGCCGCGAGGCGTCTCCGGCGCTCAACGCCCTGGGGGTGCGCGTCGAGGACGGTATCGATGTCACCGACCGCGCCAGCCTCGCCGAACTTGCCAACCGCCTCGGCGGCACACGCATCAATCTGCTCGTCAACAACGCCGGACTACTCCGGTCATCGAGCCTGGCCGGAATCGAGGACGAACTCGACGACTGGCGGGCCCAGTACGAGGTCAACGCGCTCGCGCCGCTGCGCGTGACCAGCGCGCTGCGCAACCACCTGCCCGAGGGCTCGCGGGTGGTCGTCATCACCTCGCGCATGGGCTCGATTGCCGACAACACCTCCGGCGGTGCCTTTGCCTACCGGATGTCGAAAGCCGCGGTCAACGCCGCGACCGTATCGCTGGCCCACGAACTGCGCGACGACGGCATCGCGGTCGGCCTGCTGCACCCGGGCTATGTGCGCACCGAGATGACCGGCAACACCGGCCACGTCGAGCCGGCCGAAGCCGCAGCCGGTCTGGTTGAACGCATCGAGGAGCTCGACCTCGACAACTCCGGGAGTTTTCGCCACGCCAACGGCGAGACGCTGCCCTGGTAAGGGCTCCCCATCTCATCGGTCGGCCGCGGCGGCGATCTCATCGGTCGAGGTGCGTTCAGACGCCGGGGCGGTATCCAGCAAGCGGGCAGACCACTCGGCGGCCACGGAAGGCTGATCGGCTTTGGCGGCTGCGCGCGCTGCGCCGAGCAGCGTTTGGTAACGGCCGGGCCAGATGGCATCGCTGCGCGCATAGGCCTCGAGGGCCTCGGCCGGTTGATCGAGCTCCATGAACAGATCCCCGAGGGCCTCGTTCGGTGGCAGTAACGCGCCCGGCGTGACCGGATGTTTTTCGACCGAGCCCTCGAGCTCGGCGGCGGCGCGCATTTTTTCGATGGCTGCCCCGGGCTGGTCGCTGGCGTGTTTCATCCAGGCGCCGAGAATCAGGCGGTCGATCTCGATATAGGTCGAAAACCGCGCATCGGCGGCTGTTTCGGCTGCTTCGCCGAGCTCGCTCAGCCGATGTTCGGCCCGGTGCGCTTCGTCAATATCCCCGGTGTGGACCGCCCCGAGACCCCGCGCGAACCAGGCAAGGGCTTCCGGCCAGTAAAACCGATCCCAGTCGACGTAGTCGGGTACGCGTGGCTCGATGGTTGCCGCAGCCGACCAGTCGCGCTGCTCGACGGCCAGGCGGGCGGGGATGGCTGCCAGATGGAAAGCGCCCGGGAAACCGGCCTGGTGTCGTCCCTTGTCGCGCGCGGTTCGCCAGACCCGTTCGGCCGTGCTGTCCTCGCCGCGTTGCAGGTGGCCGTAAACGAGGTAGTCGATGGCGTGGATGAAGTGAAACGAGATTGCACCGTTGACCTCGTGATCGAGTGCGGCCTCGGCCGAGCGGGTATTCCAGTCGATGACCTCCGGCCAGTCGCCCAGGCGCACGTAGATGTGCGAGGGCATGTGCAGGGCGTGCGGAACGGCGGGGGCGATGCTTCCGTAGGACTCGACCATCGCCAGCGCGTTTTCGGCTCGCCCGTCGGCGTCGGTGGCATGAATGGCGTAATGAATGGCTCCCGGATGGGTGTTCTCGCGTTCCCATATGCCGTGCAGTATGGTTTCGGCCTCGTCGTGCAGCTCGTCGCGGTTGTCGGCCCAGAGCGCGCGGGTCAGGCGCGACAGGCTGTACAGGGCGGCGATATCAAGGTCGTCCGGGTGGGCCTCGTAGGCACTTTCCATGCCATCGATCCAGCCTTCCAGGCGTTTCTGCAGGTGCTCGGTGTCGGGTTCGAAGAATGCGGCGGTCGCTTCGATGAGACGGCGCTCGCGCTTGCTCGCCACGTTTTCCCGGGCCCGTTCGATGGCCGCGCGGGCGCGCTCGATTTCGCCGGCCTCGGGGGTGGTCCCCCAGAGCGGCTGGAACAGGCTGGTCGCGACACCCCAGTGCGCCATGGCGCATTCCGGGTCGGTCTCGGTGATGGCCTCGAACTGGCTGCGCGACTGGACATACATCATGTGGTGCATCAGGCCCAGGGCGCGGTCGAAGGCCGCGCTGGCCGCGGGAGTGCAGTCAGCGTCGAAGGCGACCTGGCCGATCGGCTGACTGTCGTCGACCAGAACTTCGTCATGATGGTGCGCATGATCCGGCTCGTTCCGGTCGTCGGCCAGGGCCGTGCCAGCGGCCAGCAGGACCGGGAGCGCAAGACTGCCAAGGATCCGGGTCGGGGTCATGGGTCGCTCTCCGTTCAGTCGTGGGTGGTTGAATCGATTGCGATGGCGTCGACCGGCTCCTCGAAGGCGATGAACAGCACGCAGGCCTGGTTGCCGTCGAGGCAGCGGGCGGTGTGGGGCAGCTCGGCGGGCCCGTAGGCATAGGTGCCCGGCTTGAGCCGGACCGGGTCCTGGCCGTCGTAGTCGACTTCCATTTCACCGGAAACGAGCACCATGCGCTCGGCCGAGGTGTGCCGGTGATGGGGTGCCTTGGTGCCGGGCTGGAGGCGGAAAAAGATATCGGCATTGGGCTCGGCCGGGTCGCCGTGAAGCACGGCAATCCGGCAGTCTTCGGGCAGAAATTCCGGGCAGGCCACCCATTCCAGATCCGGGTCGTCGGCGGTTCGGGTAAGAGCGCGCTCGTCGGCTGCAGCGCCGGTCAATGCGATAAGCAGAACGACGCTGGCGGCGGTGGCCAGTCCTTTTTTCATCGTAATTGGCGTCATGCTGATGACTCCCTGGTCTTCCGTGGGTTGTATCAAGTAACACGGAGAGCGGTAGCGGAGCCCGCCAGGAAATTCGCGGAATCTTCTGGACGCATGCGGCGCGCTCGTAGGAAGTGGTTACTGGCTCGCCCATGATTGAATGGGTTGCGCTGGATCTGGGCGAGTCAGCTCCCGATCCGGTCCTGTTCGTCGAGCAGGCGCAGCCAGGACTGGTGGCGGAAGGCGGGGATCCGGCCGGCTTCGACCGCGGCGTGGACACCGCAGCCGGGCTCGGTGCGGTGGCGGCAGTCGCGAAAACGGCAGCCGCTGCCCCGGGAGGCGAATTCGGGGAAAGCACGCTCGAGCTCGTGATCGCTCAGGCGCCACAGGCTGAATTCCCAGACCCCCGGTGTGTCGACCAGCCAGCCGCCGCCGGGCAACGGGTGCAGGGTGGCGCTGGTGGTGGTGTGGGTGCCCTTGCCGGTCACGCGCGACAGCGCACCGGTCTGTACCGCAAGATCGGGAATCAGCGCATTGAGCATCGATGACTTGCCCACCCCGGACTGGCCGGCGAGCAGGCTGGTGCGTTCATCGATACAGTTCGAAAGCCCGGCCAGCTCCGGTTTCGGTTCACAACGCGTCTCGACGACCCGGTACCCCAGCCCGGCCAGGCCCGCCAGTTCGTCGAAGGGCGGGGCCTCGGGGATGCCCAGATCGGACTTGTTGACCACGATCAACGCCTCGATGCCCTGAATTCGCGCCGCCACCAGGTAGCGGTGGAGCAGGTCGTGGCTGGGCGCCGGCTGCGGGGCGATGACGATGATGATCTGATCGAGGTTGGCGGCGATGGGTCGGAACCGGCCGCGCCGGTCGCCACGCCCGAAGGTGTTGCGGCGCGGCTCGATGCGAACCGGGGTGCCATCGGCATCGAGTTCGATCCAGTCGCCGGGGAGTGGTCGTTCCAGCCGGCGCGGAAACCGGAACCCGACCAGATTCCGATCGCCGCCATCGGCAACGCCGCGGTCGGAGTGGGCGGCGATAACGCGCAGCCGGGTGCCCATTCAGGGTTGGTCCGGCTGGTATAGTGCGCATCCCGAACCCGCCGGTCGCGAAACGCCATGCACGAAAACAATCTGGTCTGGATCGACCTGGAAATGACCGGGCTCGATCCGGCCGCCGACGACATCATCGAGATCGCCACCATCGTCACCGACGAAGCGCTCGTAGAGATTGCCGAGGGCCCGGTGCTGGCCATTACCGCCAGTGCCGAACGCCTCGAGGCCATGGACGAATGGAATACCCGCACGCATGGAGAATCCGGACTGATCGCTCGCTGCCTGGCCAGCGATGTCGACTTTGCCGAGGCCGAGCGGCGCACGCTCGAGTTTCTCGAAGCGCACGTACCGCCGGGATATTCGCCGATGTGCGGCAACTCGATCTGCCAGGACCGTCGCTTTTTGGCCCGGCAGATGCCCCGGCTCGAAGCCTTCTTTCACTACCGCAACCTCGATGTCAGCACGCTCAAGGAACTGGCGCGTCGCTGGGCGCCGGATATCGCGGACGGATTCAGCAAGGATTCGACCCATCAGGCGCTGGAGGATATCAGGGATTCGCTCGCCGAGCTGCGGCACTATCGCCGCTACATGGGTGCGCTGGGCGGGCACGCGGGCGACTGAGCGCGGCCGCCGGGCCTGAAAAAGCCCGGCACCGCGACGGTGCCGGGCCAGTCCATTCACGAGCACCGGGAACAACGACCCGTCGAGCCCGGGGCGCTGGCTTCAGTGCTCGGCCAGGCGGCGCCAGGTATCGACCACGGTGTCGGGGTTGAGCGACATGCTCTCGATGCCCTCATCGAGCAGCCATTCGGCCAGGTCGGGGTAGTCCGACGGGCCCTGGCCGCAGATGCCGATGTATTTGCCCTGCTTGCGGCAGGCGCGGATGGCCATCGACAGCAGTGCCTTGACCGCACCGTCGCGCTCGTCGAAGCGATGGGCAACCAGCGCCGAGTCGCGGTCCAGCCCCAGCGTCAACTGGGTCATGTCGTTGGAGCCGATCGAGAAGCCGTCGAAGTGCTCGAGAAATTCATCGGCGAGCAGGGCATTGGACGGCAGTTCGCACATCATGATCAGCTTCAGGCCATCCTGTCCGCGTTTGAGGCCGAACTCCTCGAGCACGGCCACGACATCGCGCGCTTCGCCGACGGTGCGGACGAACGGGATCATCGCCCAGACGTGGCTCAGGCCCATGGTTTCGCGCACCTTCTTGAGCGCACGGCACTCGAGCTCGAAGGCCGGCTTGAACTTTTCGTCGACGTAGCGCGAAGCGCCGCGCCAGCCGATCATCGGGTTTTCCTCGTCGGGTTCGTAGGCTTCGCCGCCGATCAGGTTGGCGTATTCGTTGCTCTTGAAGTCCGACAGACGCACGATGACCGGGTTGGGCCCGAACGGCGCGGCGATGGTGGCGATGCCCTCGGCGAGCTTGTCGACGTAGAAATCCACCGGGCTGTCGTAACCGGCCGTGCGGCGGTCGATCTCGGCGCGCACTTCGTCGTTCTGCCGATCGTATTCGAGCAGTGCGCGCGGGTGAATGCCGATCATGCGATTGATGATGAATTCCAGCCGCGCCAGCCCGATGCCGTGGTTCGGAATCTGCGCGAAATCGAATGCCCGGTCGGCATTGGCGACGTTCATCATCAGCTTCAGCGGCGCTTCGGGCATGTCGTCGAGGCTGTCTTCGGCGACGCTGAATTTGAGCTTGCCGCGATAGATCCGGCCGGTGTCACCTTCCGAGCACGCGACGGTTACGCTCTCGCCGTCGGGCACGCGTTCGGTGGCATCGCTGCAGCCGACCACCGCCGGGATACCGAGCTCGCGGGCGATGATGGCGGCGTGGCAGGTGCGCCCGCCGCGGTTGGTGACGATCGCCGAGGCACGTTTCATGATCGGCTCCCAGTCCGGGTCGGTCATGTCGGTGATCAGGATATCGCCGGGTTCGACGCTGTGGATCTCGTCGAGGTTCTCGATGACCCGCGCCACGCCCTGGCCGATGCGCTGGCCGATGGCGCGCCCCTCGGCCATGACTTCGCCGGTTTCCTCGAGCCGGAATCGCTCCATGGACTGGCCGCTGCGGCTCTTGACCGTCTCCGGCCGGGCCTGGAGGATGAACAGCTCGCCGGTCTGGCCATCCTTGCCCCACTCGATATCCATCGGCCGGCCGTAGTGCTCCTCGATGGTCAGCGCCATGTTGGACAGCGCCGCGGCGTCGGCATCGGTGATCGAGAAGGCCTGGCGCTCGGCTTCGGGGGTGTCTTCGGTGGTCACGCCGCCGCCCTGGCCGTCGCTGTAGACCATGCGCGTGGCCTTGCTGCCCAGCGAGCGACGCAGAACCGCCGGCAGGCCGGCGCGCAGGTTGGGCTTGAACAGGTAGAACTCGTCGGGGTTGACCGCACCCTGAACGACGCTTTCGCCGAGCCCGTAGCTGCTGGTGACAAACACCACCTCGCGGTAGCCCGACTCGGTGTCGAGGGTAAACAGCACGCCGGCGGCCCCGGTATCGGAGCGGACCATGAGCTGAATGCCGGCCGACAGGGCGACGTCGTGATGATCGAAGCCGTGGTGGACCCGGTAGGCGATGGCGCGGTCGTTATAAAGGCTCGAAAATACCTCGTGAACCTTTTCGAGCACGTCGTCGAGGCCGCGCACGTTGAGGAAGGTCTCCTGCTGACCCGCGAACGAGGCGTCGGGCAGGTCCTCGGCGGTGGCCGAAGAGCGCACCGCCACGGCAATGTCCTGGCCGTAGCGCTCTTCCATCTTCGCCCAGGCCTTGCGGATGGCTTCTTCGAGCGGGCCGTGGAG
>CAYQJJ010000143.1:0-7612 GCA_964417745.1 uncultured Wenzhouxiangella sp. | reverse complement strand
TTAGATATTTCATGTTGATCCTTCGGCGGTGTCAGAGCACGCCAGCCTGACGTGCGGCGCGGCGCAGTCGTCGCGCCTCGCGCCAGGCCGAAACAACATTGCCGATGTGTCCGGTCAGGATACGCCGTTCGACGGCACGGCCGGGTCGGCGCCCGATGCGTGCGGCCAGCCGTTGATCGAGGCGCCACTGCATTATCAGATGCCGTTGCTGCCAGGCGGTTCCAGCCGACAGCGTCGCGACCGCCCGATTGCCACGCTGCAGCGCGTCGTCGAGCAGCGCCCTGACAAGCCCGTCGAAGGCCGGCCCGGTCCGGCCCTCGACCACATCCCGGCGCGCGATCTGGAAGTCGGCCTGCAGGTCCAGCGGCACCAGCCAGCGGTTGGCGCGCGCGTCAATGGCAAGGTCGCGCACCACGCGGATCTGGTAGCCACTCGCGCCGAGTTCGCGCATGGCATCGACGGGAGCCTGGGGACCACCCACCAGGCGTGCCTCGAGCGCTGTCTGCGGGCCACCGATGCGGGTGAAGAATGCGCGCGCCTCGGTCGAGTTTTCGAAACGCGGGTGGTCTACCGATGCCGCGACACCAGCAATCAGTTCGTCGAAGGCCTCGACATTGATTCGTTCCAGAACGCCGGCCTGAACCAGCGCCTGAATGGCCGGATGGGCATTGTCTTCCCGCAAGGCCTGCCGCCACCAGCCAAGACGGGCACGGGCGACATCCGGCTCGCTGTCGATGCTGCCGCCCTGGGCGATTTCCGAGACCGCCGCGCGCAGTGCCAGGATGGCATCGCGCATTGTTTCGTCGGCGAACGGCAAGGTCGCCGTGAGCGGATTGCCCGGCACCAGCAGCCGACCCCGGCACCACGCCAGCGAGTCCATCAATGCACCGTATCGCTGCTGTCGTCCTCGCCGCTCTCGACGATCGCGGCGACGTCGACCCGGTCGAACCGGTAGGCCTCGTTGCAGAACTCGCAGCGCACCTCGATCCAGCCCTCGGCCTCGATGGCTTCCTCGAGCTCTTCGCGACCGAGCCCGTAGAGCACGTTGACTACGCGCTCGCGGCTGCAGGGGCAGTGGAAGCGGAGCTCGCGCGGCGGAAACAGGCGCCGATCTTCCTGGTGAAACAAACGCTCGAACAAGGCTTCCCCATCGACTGCCAGCATCTCCTCATCACCGAGTGTGGCGAGCAGATGCTCGAGCCGATTCCAGCCGTCCGCATCCTCCCCCTGGCCGGGCATCTTTTGCACCATCAGGGCAACCGCCTGGCCATCGCCGACGGCCAGGCGCAGTCGGGTGGGCAATTGTTCCGACCGCTCGAAATACTGCTCCACGGCGCCGGCCAGACCAACTCCTTCGAGCGGTACGATCCCTTGCCAGCGCTGCCCCTGTCCGGCCTCGGGCTCCAGCGTCAGGGTAAGCGTCGCCTCGCGCGCCAGGGCCGTGAACAGCGCTTCGCCATCACCGGGAAGGCGGTCGGCTTCGAGCCCGCGCACGATACCGCGCAGACCGCCATCGGAGGTGCAGTCGGCCAGCAACAGGCCAAGCCGCTCCGGGGCCTGCAGTTGCAGGCTGATGCGGCCGGTGAACTTGATGCCCGACGAAAGCGTGGCGACCACCGCCAGCGCGCGGGCCAGCAGGTCGCCGACCGCCTCGGGGAGATCGGCCTGCCCGAGCACGCGGTCGATCACCCGGTCCAGGCGCACCCAGACACAGCGGGCGTTGATGTCCTCGAATACAAGGCGCTGTAGGTAATCACTCCAAATCATTGTTTTAAAAACATTATTTGTCAGACAAAAGAGCGCAGAACTCGTCCGGGTGGTCGATCAGGGCATCGGCGCCCCATTCAGCGGGACGCGCATCAGCCGGAAGATAGCCCCACCGGGCGACCACCGTGGCCGTGCCGGCGGCGCGTCCGGCGATCACATCGCGTTGGTCGTCACCGAGGAAAACCACCTCGGTCGGGTCCACAGCCAGCCGGCAGCAGGCCTCGACAACCGGTGCGGCGTCGGGCTTGGAACGGCCTACCGTGTCGCCGCCGACGAGCGCGCCGAAACGACCGGTCCAGCCGGCGTGTCGAATGACCGGCGCGGCCAGGCCCTCGACCTTGTTGGTGACCACGCCCATCGCCATGCCGTTCGCATCGAGCCGGTCGAGCAGGCGATCAATGCCGTCGAAGACCCGGCTCGCACGCCACAGGTTGCTGGCATAGCGCGCCAGAAATTCCTCGCGGAGCGAGTCCGGGTCGATCCCTTCGACTGCACCGAAGCCAGCCTCCAGCAGACCGGCCGCGCCGCGCGTGGCGTGCGGACGCAGCACTTCGGCAGCGATCGGCTCCAGGCCTCTCACGGCACGCAGATGAGCCACCGCGCCGACCAGGTCCGGCGCCGTATCGACCAGGGTGCCGTCCAGGTCGAACAGCACGGCACGGCAACGATCCGGGATGGCCACTTACAGCGGCCGCTGGGCGTGCAGCAGATAGTTGACCCACGGCCGGCCGCCAACGCGCACCGTGCGCGAGAACGGGTTGTAGGCCATGCCGCTGATATCGCGGACCACCAGGCCGGCCTGCCGGCACCAGCCGGCCAGTTCGTCGGGGCGGATCAGGCGATCGTAGCGATGCGTTCCGCGCGGCAGCAGGCCCAGCACGTATTCAGCCCCGACAATGGCGCTCGCCCAGGCAGCCGGCGAGCGATTGATGGTTGAAAAGAACAACGCCCCACCAGGGCGCGTCAGCGCCTGACAGGCAGCAACCGTGGCGGCCGGGTCGGGGACGTGTTCGAGCATCTCCAGGCAACAAACCACATCAAAGGCGCCCGGTTCGGCCTCGGCAAGCTCTTCGGCGGTGGTGTGCCGATAATCGACCTCGAGCGCGGATTCGAGCATATGCAGGCGGGCCACGCCGAGCGGCTTTTCAGCCGCGTCGATACCGACTACCTCGGCCCCGGCGCGCGCCAGCGACTCGCACAGGATGCCGCCCCCGCAACCGATATCGGCGACGCGGGCCCCGGCAAGCTCGCAGCGCCCGGCGATATAGTCGACCCGCGGCCCGTTGATATCGTGCAGCGGCCGGAAGTCACCGTCCGGATCCCACCAGCGTGCGGCCAGCGCGTCGAACTTGTCCGCCTCGAGCGGATCGAGGTTGCGCGTTTGTGACCCCGCTGGCCCGGGTTGTGTCATGCCGGTTGCTCCTGGCCGCTGCTTGATCGAAGACGGATCTGCCAGTCTCGAGCCTGCTCGACAACACGCTGCCGATCGAGGCTGCCAAGCTCTCCGTCATTGACGAGCTGGCGCCCGGCAACCCAGACGTCGCTGACCTGATCACGGCTGCAGGCATAGACCAGCTGCGAAAGAGGATGATGCACCGGGGTGGTTGCGATGGCGTCAAGGCGAACCGCGGTCAGGTCGGCCTGCTTGCCCGCCTCGATCGAGCCAATGCGATCTTCCAGGCCCAGGGCGCGCGCGCCCTGGATGGTAGCCATCGACAGCGCACGTGCCGCGGGCACCGCCTCCGGGTCGCCGCTGGCGCCCTTGGCCAGCAACGCGGCCAGGCGCATTTCGGCAAACATGTCCAGGGTATTGTTGCTCGCCGCTCCGTCGGTGCCGATGGCGATATTGAGGCCGCGGCGATCGAGTTCGGCAACCGGGCAGATGCCGCTGCCGAGCTTCAGGTTCGAGGCCGGGCAATGCAGGATATGCACCCCGGCGCGAGCCAGGCGGTCCATGTCCGTGGCATTGAGCTGGGTCATGTGCACCGCCAGCAGGCGCGGGCCCAGCACGCCGAGGGCCTGAAGCCGGTCCAGCGGATGCTGGCCGAAGCGTTTGCGGCTCTCCTCGACCTCGTCGGCGGTCTCGAGCAGATGCAGGTGAATCGCGACGTCCATCTCCTCGGCGAGCGAAGCCATGCGTTCAAACGCCGCGTCGCTCACGGTGTAGGGTGCGTGAGGCGCGAATGCGGTACTCGCCAGCGGCTCGGAAAGCAGCTCCTGGTGCACTTCCAGACCGCGGCTGAAGTATTCATCCTCGGTCTGGGCCCAGGCGGTCGGCAGGCTGATGATCGGCATGCCGATCACCGAACGCATGCCGGCGCGGATCGCGGTGGCCGCGGTGACGTCGGGGAAGAAATAGTTGTCGTTGAAGCAGGTGGACCCGCCGAGCAGCATTTCGGCCACCGCCAGTTCCGTGCCGGCGCGCACGTAGTCCGGGCTCACCCAGCGCTGCTCGGCCGGCCAGATGTAATCTTCCAGCCAGCGCATCAGCGGCAGGTCGTCGGCCAGCCCCCGCATCAACGCCATGGCGCTGTGGGTGTGCGCATTGACCAGCCCCGGAATCAGGGCCCGGCCGGGCAGCCGCTGCCGCGCGATGTTCGGGAAGCGCTCCTCGAGCGCCTCGCCGGGCAGCACCTCAAGGATGCGATCGCCCTCGACGACGACTGCATGGGCTTCGAGCACCTCGCCCTCCGGGCAGACCGGAACCACCCAGTCCGGCAGCAGGGCAAACGGCTGGGCCGACACGCTCACTCCTTGACCCGCGCCACGTACTCGCCCTTGCGGGTATCGACGCGAATGACCTCGCCTTCCTGGACAAACAGCGGCACGCGCACGGTTGCGCCGGTCTCCAGGGTGGCCGGCTTGCCGCCGCTGCCGGACGTATCGCCCTTGAGACCCGGGTCGGTCTCGACGATTCTTGCCTCGACGAAGTTCGGCGCCAGAACGGTCAGCGGTTCGCCGTTCCAGAGCGTGACCGGACACATATCCTCTTCCTTGATCCACTGGGCGGTATCACCAACGGCGGCCTCGTCGGCGGCCAGCTGCTCGAAGGTTTCCGGGTCCATGAAATGCCAGAACTCGCCGTCGCTGTAGAGGAACTGGATTTCCTTTTCGAAAACGTCGGCCGCCTCGACCGTTTCACCGGACTTGAACGTTCGCTCAATCGTCCGGCCGGTCTTGAGGTTGCGAACCCGCACCCGGCTGAACGCCTGGCCCTTGCCGGGCTTGACGAACTCGTTTTCGACAATGTTGTAGGGGTCTCCGTCCAGAATGATCTTGAGGCCGGATTTGAATTCATTGGTGCTGTAGGTCGCCATGGGCTCTCCGATACAATACGCGCCTGTCAAGTCAAGGCAACGCGGCCAACCGGCTCGATGCCGCCAGGCCGCCGAAACCGATGCAATCAAGTATTTTACCCCGAACACACCCCGAGCCCAAGCCTCCGGGATGGCGTACCCAGCTACGTGGTGCGTTTCGAAGACGCGCCGACCTGCTCGCCCATCTCGGGCTCGACGCCGAGCCTGCCCCGGGCTCGGCGCCGGAGTTTCCGATGATGGTGCCGCTGCCTTTTGCCGAGCGCATGCGCAAGGGCGACCCCGGCGACCCGCTGCTGGCCCAGGTCCTGCCGCATGCCGACGAACAGCTCGCCACCGAGGGCTGGGTCGCCGACCCGGTCGGTGACCAGGCCAGCCGCCAGGCCCGCGGCGTGCTGCACAAGTACGCCGGGCGCGTGCTGCTGGTCTCGACCGGCGCCTGCGCCATTCACTGTCGTTACTGTTTCCGCCAGCAGTTCGACTACGCGGGCGAACACGCCGGCGCCGGACAGTGGCGGGCAGCCGTCGACTATATCTCCGGGCGCGACGACATCGAGGAGGTGATCCTGTCCGGAGGCGATCCGCTGATGCTGCCGACCCGCCAGCTAAAGAGCCTGACCGAACAGCTTCGCAGCCTGCCCCGGATCCGTCGACTTCGCCTGCACACCCGGCTGCCGGTGGTACTGCCGGACCGCGTGACCGACAGCCTGGCGAACTGGATCGAAGGGCTGCCCTGGCCGGTGGTGATCGTCATCCATGCCAATCATGCCGCCGAATTCGATGCCGATGTCGACGCCGCCATGGCACGACTGCGCGGTACCGGCGCTCATCTGCTGAACCAGAGTGTGCTGCTGCGCGGCATCAACGATTCGGCCGATGCGCTGGAAGCCCTGATGCAACGCAGCTTCGAGGCCGGCGTGATACCTTATTATCTGCATATGCTCGACCGCGTCGCCGGCGCCATGCGCTACGACGTTGATCGCCGGCAGGCGCTGGACCTGCTGGAAACATTGCGTATCCGGCTTGCCGGGTACCTGGTGCCGCGCCTGGTGCGCGAGGAAGCGGGGGCACCGTACAAACTGCCGGTCCTGTGACTGGCGCTTAAACAATAAAAACCTCAAGCCCTCATAGTCCGAGGAATCAGGAGTCGCAATGGCCAGCCCGACCGAAGTCAAGATTCTGACCGTTACCGACAATCCCAGCGCCCCGCGGGAACTGTTGCAGATGCTCGGCGAGAACAGCGGCGCAAAAACGCTGTTCGCCGATACCACCAATGCCGTGAGCCGGACACTGGAAACCGAGCACATCGACATGATCATCATCCAGGTCGACGTGCACGATCTGGGGCTGCTCGAATCGACCAGCCGGCAGGCGCGCGAGCAGGAGCATCCGATTCCGATCATGGCCATCATCAAGGAAGAGGACGCGCGCTCGGCGCTCGCCGCGGCCGGCTGCGGTGTCGAGGGCAGCGTGATGACCACCAACCCGCGCCAGATCAAGCGGCTGGCCCTGTACTTGGTTGACGCCGTGCGCTCGCGGCGCGATGCGCGCATCGCCACCAAACGCCTCGAAGAGATCGAGGATCGCTACACGCTACTGCTCGACAGCTCCAGCGAGGCGATCTCCTATATCCACGAAGGCCTGCACATCTATGCCAACCGGGCCTATCTGGAGCTGTTCGGGTTCGAAAGCTTCGAGGACCTCGAAGGCCTCTCGATGCTCGACCTGCTGTCCCCCAGCGAGGAGGTGCCCGACCTGCGCAAGGTACTCAAGAAGCTCGCGCACGACGATATTCCCGAAGAGGCCATGACGCTCAACGCGCACCGGCAGGACGGCTCGGAATTCAAGGCAGCGGTGGACTTTTCACCGGCCCAGTACGGTGGAGAATACTGCGCACAGATGCTGGTGCGCGAGCAAATGGGTCAGGCCGATCCCGAAATGGCCCTCCAGCTTGAAAAGCTCAAGACGCGCGACATGGTGACCGGGCTATTCAACCGCCCCGCCTTCCTGTCGCACCTGGCCGAGGTCATCGAAGAACACGACAGCAGCGCTGGCCTGGCGGTGATCCTGATGAGTCTGGACAATCACAGCGAACTGCAGTCCAAGATCGGGCTGGGGGCAACCGATTTGCTGATCCGCGAAGCCGCCGAACTGTTCAAGAAGGCTTCCGGTGAAGACCTGACCATGGCGCGGTTGCGTGACAACACCTTCGCCGTTGTACTCGAGAACGGCAATCGCGAGCAGGCCGAGTCACTGGCGCGCGGCATCGTGGATCACTGCTCGGGACGCATCATCGAGGTCAAGGACACCAGTCTGACCGTATCAGCCAGCGTGGGTCTGGCCGTGACCGGCAGCGAAGCCACCGACGCCGACACCCTCGTGGGACAGGCCGACACGGCACTGTCAGAGGCCATGCACTCCGGCGGCAATGCTTTCGTACGCTATCGGCCGCGTGTCTCGGGCGCCGGTGAGGACGACGACAACATCTGGGCCCAGCGCCTCAGCCACGCACTCGACAACGAGGAAATCCG
>CAYQJJ010000142.1:0-7626 GCA_964417745.1 uncultured Wenzhouxiangella sp. | reverse complement strand
TTCCGGCCTTGATAGCCATCGCCCTGCTCCTGAGCAGCTGTGCCGTTCTGCGCTCCACCGAACAACCCATTCCGACTCGGTGGCATACCGATGGGGCTTCGAGCGAGACGCTGGTGGTCTTCCTGCGCGGAGCGGGAGGTCGGGCCGACCAGGTCGAGCGCGCAGGGGTGATCGAGCTGCTCGCCGAGTCCGACCTTGACTGGCATGCGGTAAGCGTCGATGCTCACTTTGGCTATTACCGAGAACGCAGCATTATCGATCGGCTCAATGAGGATGTTCTTGCCGAAGCGCGTGCTCGGGGGTACCAACAGATCTGGCTCGCCGGCCCGTCACTGGGGGGCTTCGGCAGCCTGCTCTACTGGTGTCGCACGCAGCACCATGACATTGCCGGGATCATCGCGCTGGCCCCCTATCTTGGAGGCTCCGGGATCCTCCAGGAAATCGAAGCCGCCGGCGGCCTGGCAGGATGGCACCCCGATGGCGAGGGAGAAGAGCACGAAGTGGCCCTGTGGCAGTGCATTCAGAATGGCTTTCCCGATGAATTGCCGGTATGGCTGGCCTACGGCACCGGCGACCGAATGGCGCGCGGGAACCGAATACTCGCCGAGGTACTGCCCGAAGACCGTGAGCTGACCATGGAAGGCGGGCATCGCTGGACGGTGTGGACACAACTTCTGGAAACCATTTTCGAATCCATCAGCTCGGAAGCGCCGTGACCGCGATCTCGTGCAAGGCGAGCAATCAGCGCGCCTGGCTGTAATCCTCGAACGTAAGGCTTACCGGCACTGCTCGAATTCAATCGGCTATCATTTCCCCGATTACATAGCCGGAGAAGTTGATGAAGTCGATCATTGCGGCAGCCCTGGGCCTGACATTGATTGTTGCCTGGCAACCGGCGTTCCCGGTCGACAACTACGCAACGGCACAATTCACGCCACTGCACTCGGCCGAATGTGCAAGCGGGGCGAACCGGATCGTTCCCCAGTTCACGCCTGTTCCGGACGACAAGGTCTACATGCACGTCCGGCATATGGGCATCCCGGGCAGCCATGAGCTGATCAACCAGGTTGACAATATCGTTACCTGGAACCCGTCGAGGTTTACGGGCTATCTGCCCCGACAGGGAGGTCCTTACTGGGTGCACCAACGGGGCTACAGAAACGACCCCGCGCTCGGCACCAATGTCTTTCAGCTTCAGTGTCGGTCGGCAGGTTTCCTGATCAATACCTTCCAGTTCGGCCATAACGGCGAAATCGAGTGTCCCGCCGAGTCCCCGGATTGCTCTGGAGGCCCGAACCTCACCTATTCACGCTCTTTCGGCGACCCCGTTCAGGTCTGGCACGACCCGGACGACGAGCTGACCCTGCAGGGTTATTTTCGGCTTCCCTACATCCACCATCACAACGATGGCACCGAAGGGATCGGTCAGCTCAGCATGTATTACAGCCTGCACGACAGCACCAGCGATGTCTGGATATTCGGCTTGATGGCCATTTTCGACAGTCGGCCCGTCGGCAATTGCGGTGACACGCGGGCCGGTTGCGAATTCATGGGCGACGACGGGGTCGCCACCGCATTCTTCAGCTCCCCGCTGCTGCCAACCCAACCCGACGGCACACCGCTGGAATTCGCGACCAAATCTCCCTTTTCGGCCCGCGCGCGTTTTCAGTGGGGCTGGTCCGAGGAGCGCTTCTACCGCGGTCATGTCAAGTACGAACAGATGCGGGAAATGGCGCGCCGGCTCGAACACCTCGGTGCCTCGCTGAACCCGGAGGACTGGCGCCTGCACGGCGTCGGCATTCTGGTCGAGACAAGCAATGGTCAACAGCAGCATCTCGACAACATCGTCATGGGCGGCAGCTTTCGCAACTTCGAGGCCTACCGCGCCCATGATTGATCGACTGTACTGGTCGGCTGTTCAAATCCCGCCCCCAGCCGCTGCGCGAAAACCCGGTCCAGTGCCGCTGCGTTGACGCCCCGCCGGTACGGCGCATGCTTCCCGATGCTCCGGATTTGATAACCTCCCGGATGCCATTACGATCACCCGATCCCCCGAAGCCCGAAACTCGGCCCGGGCGTGGCATGTTCCTCGATCGACTTGCGTAGGGACGCCTGTTCAACAACAGACTCCGCCGTCGAGCGCAAATCTCCGGCGGAATACATCCAGCAATCCGTACTTGCCTGCCATGAAAGAGAGTCTTCCGGTATCCACCACCTTCCTGGTGGCCGTCAATCTGCTGCCGCTGCTCGGGGTGTTGTTCTTCGACTGGTCGGTCTACGAGGTCGTGCTGCTGTTCTGGGCAGAGAACCTGGTAGTCGGCCTTTACGCAATCGCCCGGATGATCACCCTGTTCCGCCGCAACGGCGACCGGCGGATGCTGCTGCTGATTCCCTTTTTCTGCTTTCATTTCGGCATGTTCACCCTCGTCCACGGGGTGTTCGTGCTGGCGATGTTCCGGCCCGAGGACCATGTGAGCGGGGGAACCGGCATGACGCTGTGGATCCCGTTTCTGGCGCTGCTCCTGAGCCACGGGACGTCTTATTTCATGAACTTTCTCGGCAAGCACGAATACCGCGGCATGAAGGGTCAGGATGCGATGATCGCCCCCTACAAGCGCGTGATCATCCTGCATGTCACCATCCTGCTCGGCGGTTTCCTGGTCAGCGCACTGGGGCAGCAGGTGGTCGCGCTGGCGCTGCTGGTCGTACTCAAGATCATCATCGACGCGGTCAGCCATGTCAGGGAGCACCGCGAGCAAAAGGACGCCGAGCAGCGCGAGCGCGAGACCGGGCGCGCCGACAGCGACGTATTCAGACCATGGGACTGACATCCACGGAGGTAAATCGAAAGCATGAGTGAAGACAAGGCAACGGAGACTCTCGACTCCGACACACTGGTCGAACGGCTGCGCCCGAACCTCGACGAGCTCGAGCGCGAGCGCCAGGACCGCCGGCGCAAAGCGCTGATCTGGATCGGCGTGCTCGGCGGGGTCGTCTTGGCCGTGGCGATCGCATCCGCGCTGGGCATGGCCCGGCAGGCCGGCGCCCAGGGTGCGGGCTTCGGCACCTTCCCGCTGATATTCGGCGGGGTGCTGCTGGTGCTTCTGGGAGCTCGCCTGAACAAGCGCTGGCAAAAGCGCTTCGGCGCGATGATGATCCCGGCGGTCCTCGAGCAGATCGATTCGAGTTTCGACTACAGAGAAGACGCCGACAAGAACTTCGTCAAGCCCTATTCCGAGCTCGAACTCATCGGGTACTGGAACCGGGGCGAAGTGCAGCACCGGATCGACGGTAGCTACCAGGGGCGGCGATTCGAAATGGTTCACGCCAACCTGCTCAACCACAGCGGCGGCAAGAACAGCAGCACGACCTCGGTCTTCCACGGACTGCTGGTCAGGATCCAGACCCGCAACAACGTCGAGCCGGGGCTTTGCATCCGGCCCAATTTCGGCTGGTTTGCCAAGGCATTCGGCAAGCGCTCCGTGCCCACCGGTAACGAAGCCTTCGACGACGTGTTTCTGGTCAGCCCCGACGACGGCAGCGACCTCGACACCGAAAAGCTCAACCAGAGCCTCACGCCGGACTGGCAGGAGGCCCTGCTGGCAATCAACAAGCAGCTCGGCATCACCGCCCACGGTCAGCCGAAGCTGAGCGCCGGGCTCAAGTACGATGCGCTCTACCTGACCGTGGCGCTGTACCGCGAAGGCCGTTCATTCGGGCCTTTCCGGAGCGAGAGATCGCGGCCCTTCCCGGAGGTTGGCAACCTGTTCTCGAGCGATCCGGACCTCGAGGGCAGCCTTCGCAGGCTGATCGACGACATCGGCACCTTCCGCCGCATCATCGATCGGCTCCCGCGCGAAGCCTGAACCGGGCGCCATGCCATGCTCCGGCCGACGTGGTTGCGGCAATCAGGACTGGAATTTCTCCGGGCGCAGGACCTGGACATCGCTCAGCGTCATGACCATCGCGTAGTTGTCGTAGTAAGTTTCGCGCAGATGCCGGGCGATGCGCTGAGCGATCGACAGGTCGCAGATGATCTCGACGCGGATGTTGCTGTCGGCATCCCAGGCGGCCTTCCGAACGCCGCGTTCGCCCTTTCCGCGGGCGTTGGTAATGGTGAACCCGGGCGCACCGAGCTTGTCGAGGTCGCGGACCAGGTAGCTTTCGATCGCCGACTCGGTAACAATCGTCAACAATTTGCGTGGATTCTGCTCGTCGAACGGCATGGTGAGCCTCCTTACAGGAAACTGGCGAGCTGCCAGTACAAGGGTATACCGATGAGCACATTGAACGGGAAGGTGATGCCGAGCGAGGCGGTCAGCGACAGGGTCGGGTTGGCCTCCGGCACCGAGATGCGCATGGCTGCCGGTACCGCGATGTAGGAGGCGCTGGCGATAAGCACGGCCAGCAGCATCGTGCCGCCGGGCGACAGCCCCAGAAGGCTGCCGGACAGCGCCCCGACCAGTGCTCCGAACAGCGGCATGACGAGGCCGAAACCGACCAGGAACAGCCCATGGCGACGCAGGGCGCCCGCGCGCGACGCGGTAATCAGCCCCATCTCGAGCAGGAACAGCGCGAGCACGCCCTTGAACAGGTCCATGAAAAACGGCTCGATTTCGGCCAGGCCCTCGGAACTTGACAGCCAGCCGATCAGCAAACCGCCAAGCAACAGGACGATGCCCTTGCCGAGAAACACCTCGTGGGCTACGTCAACCCAGCGCGTATCCCGGCTCAGGCCGCGGGCAAGCAGGATGCCGACCAGGATTGCCGGGACCTCGAGCACTACCAGCAGTACAGTCATGTGGCCCTCGAAGGGAATACCCCGAGCCTCCAGCCACGCGACCGCCACCGCGAAGGTCCCCACGCTTACCGACCCGTAGTGCGCCGCAATCGAGGCCGCGTCGGCGCGGGCGAAGCGCCCGAAGCGGCGCAGGACGGGAAACGCGACCAGCGGCAGCACAAGCCCGATCACCACGGCCACGACAACATCGGGAGCGATCGCGAGCAGCGACTGGTCGCGCAGCTCGATACCGCCCTTGAGACCGATGGTCAGCAGCAGCAGGATCGAGACGAACTCGTAGATCGCCGAGGGCAGCCTGAGCTCGGACCGGAGCAGTCCGGCGGCGAGCCCGAGCAGGAAGAACAGAATGATGGGATCCATGGCGAGGCCCTACCCCTTCTCTCCAACCCGGGTCGGGCAAGGGCAACCCTCGGCCGGGCGCACACTAAGCTTGCCAAAGCTAAAGGCAGCGATCCGGCTGAACGGGACAGGGTTCATCGCGAGTCTGGTTCCGGGCGCGGGCTGGGGCGTCATTCTAGCCTCTGCCGCCGATCCGGGCAGGGCCATGGCGCTCATTCCAGAAGCCCGACACGGTCAATAGACCGCTGCCTGGCAGAATCGCGCGACGGGCTACGTACTTCCCTCCCGACGGGGCCGATCCACCGACAAAAAGGAACTGACATGACGAGTGAGAACCACGATCCAATGTATCCAAGATGCGGGCAGGCCGGAAAGAGACTGGCCGGCAGGGCTACGGCATCCGGGCTGGCTGCCGCGCTGTTGCTGAGTGCCGGCCTGGCGCAGGCCGGAGTCTCCGGCGGCCAGGTCATCTGGGTCGGCGACGTAGGGCAGTGCGATACCGATTCGCTGACCGAGGCGCTGTCGGACGCCGGCAATGGCGACGAGGTACGCGTGCTCAACGACCGCACCTACAACGACGCCCCCTACACCATCAGCAATTCGATCCGGCTGCTGGGCGGATACGATGAATGCGGCAGCGACACGATCGGCAGCAATTCCGACCTTCGCGGCGGCTTTTCCCAACGCGTCCTGGAGGTCTTCAATCCCAACCCGGCCGCCAATCTCGATGTCGAGATCGCGCGCTTCGACATCGGCCAGGGGTCGTCCTCGGCCAGTGGTGGCGGTCTTGCCATTGACACCAACCATACCGTCTCACTCAGCGACTCCGTGTTCGCCTTCAATTCCAGCGACGCCGACGGTGGCGCCATACGGGTCGGGGCCGGCTCGACCCTGGAGCTGACGGGTGAAAACGACATCGCGTTGAACAGCGCCGACGGCAACGGCGGCGGCATCGCCTGTTTCGATTCCGAGGTCATCATCGAACAAGGCACGGCCGTGCGCTTCAACAGCGCGGAAAACGGTGGCGGCATTCACGCCGATGACTGCGAGGTCCGGCTGTATTCCGGCGGGACCGGCGATCTGGGCGTGCGCGACAACACGGCCGTCGAGCGCGGGGGCGGCATTCGCGCCATCAACGATGCCGTGCTTGTGCTCGACGGCAGCGACGCGGATCGCTCCGACCCGAGCTTGCCGGTCACCATCAGGGGCAATGAAACCGATGTGTTCGGGGGCGGCATTTCTCTGACAGACGGCGCCGAAGCGGCCCTGATCAACACCGTCATCGAAAACAACGCTTCCCAAGCGCTGGCGGCCGCCTTCGACGTGGGGCTAGGGGCGTCACTGACCATGGAGCCCGATAGGGATGTGGCCTGCGAGAATCCGGCCGGATCCACGTCGCGTTCGTGTTCGATCATCCAAGGCAACGCTGCCGAGGATGAAGACCGGCAGGGATTCGTAGTGACCGGCGGTTTTGCTTCAAGCACCGAGATCCGCCAGACCGAGATCGTCGGCAATTCGGTGGCCGGGAGAGGGGCTGTTGTTCGGGCGCAGAACGGCGCCAACATGCTGATTGAAAACACCCTGATCGCGGACAACGAGACCGGCGATTCGCCCTTGAGGATCAATGCCATCCGCATCACCGGCGGGCCGCCGGAAACCGGCATTACCGAAGTTTTCATACGGTTCTCGACCCTGGCCAATCATCAGGGCGATTTGTCCGATGACGCGCTGATCGACATGTTCAGCGGAGAGGACCGCGAGGCGCGCCTGGCACTGGAAGGGGTGGTCATCGATCAGCCCGGCAAGACCGTGGTTGTCGATCGGGGTGATGGCGACAACGCGCTCAACCGGGCGGCCTGCGTCGTGGCCCCGGAGACCGATTCGATGGAAGAGCTGGCCACCGGCACCGCGCTGGTCGTCCAACTGATCGCCGACGACCCGCTGCTGGTCGACCCGGATGGCGGCAACTATCGGCTCACGGCCGCCTCGCCGGCGATCGATGTCTGCGCGCTGCTGCCCATTACCGCGCCACAGCCGCTGATTCCGCCGCAGTTCGACCTGGACGGTTTCAACCGCGGGATTCCCAACAGCGAGGACGGCGAGAGTACACCTTTCGACGTCGGCGCCTTCGAATACCTCGGTGAAAGACTCTTCCGGGACCGCTTCGAAGCCAACTAAGCAGGCCAGGACCCCGGGCACCGGGAACGCCCCGGTGCCCGGCCCTCTACCAGACCGGTGCGCTATCAGCGCGGCGGGAAGACCAGCCGGATGGCCGCGCCGCCGAGCGCGGAGCGGCCGTTCTCCACCCGCGCTCCGTAGGCGCTGGCGAGCTGCTCGACAATGGCCAGGCCCAGTCCCTGGCCTTCGCGGCGTTCGTCGTCGCGCACGCCGCGCTGGAGCAGCTTTTCGAAGCGATCGGCGGCGATGCCCGGGCCATTGTCGGCGATCGTGACGATCACCCCGGGCTCGCGTCCGCCGGGCTCGCC
>CAYQJJ010000141.1:0-7652 GCA_964417745.1 uncultured Wenzhouxiangella sp. | reverse complement strand
CCCGGTAGCAGCGCTCTTCGGCCGCCGTCGAGGTGGCGACCACGCCGAGCGCAATCAGCAAGGCCATCGTTTGCATCATTCCTTTCGCCATATCGGCAGCATCCTTTTGAGTACGTCGTCCTTGAGCCAGAAGTGATGGCGCAGTGCGGCGAGCACATGAACCCCGGCGACCACGCCGAGCGCAATGGCCAGCGCCCAGTGCAGGTTCCCGAACACGACCTCGAGCTGTTCTCCGGACTCGACCAGGCTCGGGAAATTGACCGGCCCCCACCAGCGATCACCCAGACCCGCCGCCGAAGAATACAGCCAGCCGGTCAAGGGCATGGCAAGAATCAGCCCGTAGAGACTCCAGTGACCTGTCTTCGCGGCGAAACGTTCCCGGGCCGACAGCGCGGAGGGAAGCGGCGGTGGCGGATTGAACAGACGCCACAGTAGCCGCACGACGGCCAGGGCGAGAATGGTCATGCCGATGGTCTTGTGCTGGGTGACCAGCTCGAGCCGGGCCCGGAAACCCTCGGCGCTGTCGATGCGCCAGGCCCAGGTGTACTGGAACAGGATCAGGCCGACAATCAGCCAGTGGAAGGACTGGCTGACCAGGCCGTAACGCGTTGGCGTATTGCGCAGCGGTATGTTCACGGAATGGTTCTTGTCGCCGATGACCGGTTAGCGGTAAAAGATGTTGCCGATCGCGCTGACCCGCATCAGGGCAGCTCGATCGGCTGGTTGGTGCCCAGACCCGGGCCCAGGATCAACGCATTTTCGAGCACCCGCATGGCGCCGAGCTGGGCGGCGCGGAACGCCGGGGCGTGAGCGAACAGGATGACCTGCCCGCGCCCGACCGACTCGCGGGTCACGTAAGCGGCCGAAGCGACACGCTCACGTGCCTCGGGCCACATCAGCCCGCCGGCACGCACCCGCAGTTCCTGTCCCTCGGGCACCGGCGCCCAGCCGACCGGGCCGGCCTCGCGGTCGGCCTCGGCGTAAACGCCGACCCGCAGCGGCGTCTCGACCGGCAGCTTCGACATCATTACCGGCGAATTGGAAAACAGCGCGGTCAGAAACTCGTTGCCGCCGGCGTTGAGCCAGTGCTCGGAATCGGCCCTGAGCCCGACCAGCGCGCCGGAGGGCATGAACTTGCGCTGCCACTGATCGCGGCGTTCACGCTCCTCGGCACCCGGCAGATCGTCCTGCCCGTCCCACGGCCAGTCGAGAGCGCCGTCGGCGGCGTAGCCCCAGGTCGCTTCACTGCCCGGCAGTGTGTCGTTGGCGGCCAGCCATTCGCGATGGATCGCATCCTGCCAGGGCGCCATGTCCTCGTCGAGCACATTGTCGATCAGGCGCGTGGCGACCATCGGCTCCTCGGCGCTCAACAACCCACGCGCCGAGCCACCGACGGCGACAAGCGTGCCGCCAGCGCGGACCCAATCGCCGAGCTGGCCCTGGAGGCTTTCGGGCAGATCGCCGCCTCCGCCCCAGGTCCAGCGGTCGGGCAGGTAGATGACGTTGTAGCGGCGCAGATCGGCCCGGCCGAGGCGGTCCTCGTCGAGGTGGCTATGGCGCAGGCCGAGGCGATGGTCGAGCAGGTACCAGACCGCCCCGAAATCGAGCATGTTGTTGCCGCCACGGCTCAGCAGCGCGATTTTCGGCTGCGTCAGGGCGCGCCATTCGCGCCCGCCGAGGTCGGCCAGGTCGCCCGGTGCGCGGCCGTGGGTGATGGCGTGAACGTCGATCCCGAGCTCGCCGGCCAGGGCCTCGACGGTGTCGATCCAGTCGGGCTGGTCGCGGTTGTCGTCGGCGGTAATGACGATCGAGCCGACCGGCAGCGGCGTGCCGTCGAGTTCGGATTCGCTGCGGCTGGCGCGCACGTCCAGGCCGCGCTCGAGCGCGCGCCCGGCCAGCGCCACGGCGCGGTCGTCGGCGCCGCTGACCGCCAGCGCGATCACCTGGTCGGCGTCGGGGAATGCCGGCACGCCGCGCTCGGCGTCGAGGTCGACCACTTCGAGGCCGCGCTCGAGATGCTCGGGTACGCTGAGCGCTTCGAGCCCGAACATCATGGTGATGTTCCAGCCGGTAGTGTCGTAGATCGTGCTGCGCCCCTCCTTGAGCACCCGCTCGCGCTCGGCGGACAGGGCCGACTCGCTCATGCGCGGGTCGAATTCGAACATAGCGGCAATCAGCCGCGCCTCGGGCTGGCGGTTGCGCAGCACCAGGCTACCGGCTGGCAGGGTGGTGTCGCGCAGCTCGCGGCCGAGCTGGTCGGTGGCCCGAGCAACGCGCCGGTCCTCGACCAGGCGGTGCAGCTCGAAGCCCTGGATGGCGACCAGGTCGAGCAGATCCCGGAGCCGGCCCTCGTTGCCGGTCGGCAGGATGACGAAGCTGCGCTCGGCGTAGTCGCCGCTCGACGAAACCGAATCGGCGCGGTCGCTGGCAAACGCCTCGAGCAGGCTGCGGCGTTCGCGCTGGAGGGTATCAAGGTTGGCGAAGGTGGCCAGCATCTGGTGGTGGACCGACTGGCGGTAGCTGATCAGATGGGTATCGCGTTGGACACCGTCCTCGGCCAGCCGGGCCTGCTCGTAGAGAATACCTTGCGCGCCGCGCAGCGAGGCCCAGGCATCGGTGTAGCCGGGGTAGTAATCCTCGTGCCACTCGCCGGAATAATACGGGTAGCCGAACTCATCGAAAGCTCCGGCCATGTCGTCGGCGAACACCTGCCCCATGCTGCGCCGGTAGGGCGGCAGGTGCGGGTTGTGCGGCTCGCGTGCCGGCGAGAACAGGTAGCTGTCCTGGGCGCCCATTTCGTGGGCGTCGACGAATACCATCGGCCGCCAGTCCGCCACGTGCGGGATGCGTCCGCGGGTCTCGGGGTGGCGAGCGTAGATCCAGTCGCGGTTGAGGTCGAACAGGTAGTGGTTGCCCCGGCCGTAGGGCCAGTAGCCGGTGTGCACCAGCGACTGGTCATCGACGTTGGGCTGGGCGCCGCGGGTCTGCTGCACGCCGTTGATAAAGCGCTCGCGGCCGTCGGGGTTCATGTTCGGGTCGACGATCACCACCAGCTCTACGAGCAGCTCGGCGGTGGCCTCGGAGCGATCGGCCGCCAGGTGATACATCACCGCCAGCGAAGCGTCCGAGCCCGAGCTCTCGTTGCCGTGGATCGAATAGGCCATCCAGGCCACCCCGGGCAGGGTGTCGATCAGATCGCCGCGGCGGCCGGCATCGAGGCCGCGCGGGTCGGCCAGCTCGGCCATGCCGTCCTGGATGGCCTCCTGGCGGGCCAGGTTGTCGGGGCTGGAGATGACCAGGTAGACCAGCGGGCGCTGCTCGTAGCTGTGGCCGTACTCGACCAGCTCGACGCGCTCGGAAGCCGCGGCCAGCTCGCGGGCGTAGGCATCGATCTGCGCCGAGGTCGCGGTACGCTGACCGACCGGAAAGCCCAGCGCCTCATCCGGCGCCGGCAGGTCCGGGTCGTGGTCGGCGTGCGCCGGGTAGATGGGCTGGTCGTATTCGAGCCCGGCCAGCGGCGACGGCGTCGGGCTCGGGTACGGGGTATCGGCCAGCGCAAATACTGGCAGCGTCAACAACAGCAGGGCGAATCGGATCAAGGGAATCTCCTGGTTGAGTCGTTGGTAATCAAGTGCCTGACACCGGCGACCGACGACGGGGTCAGTAGTCCGGAGCGGCCCGCGCGCGGGAGCTCCGGGCGCGGGCCACTGCCAGAAAATTATCGCATTCCGGCGGTTCAGGGCGTGTCAGTTCTGCGCTTCCCAGCCTTCCCAGTCAAAACGCGAGTACTCGGCCAGTTCCTCGGGCGTGAGCACTTCGGTCAGACGGCGTCCGCCGACTTCCCAGGTGGGGAAACTGGTCACGTCATTGTCGGCGCACTCGAAGGCAACACCGCCGCCACGTCCACCGGGGCTGCATTCGACATAAGGGAGATGCTCGGCGGCCGGGCCGAACAGGCTGTTCTGCTCCTGGCAGGCCGGGCACCAGGAAGCGCCGTAGTAGACCGCGCCGCGCTCGTCGAGGTGCTCGGCCAGGGCCTGCAGGCGTGGATCGGCCGACGGTTCGAACCAGCCGGCGTAGATGCCGTGCAGGCCGACCATGAGCACCGCCACCATCGCGCCCTTGCCCATCAGCCAGCCGGCCCAGGGCATGCCCGGCGCCGATTCCGGGCGCCGGAAGGTCAGCACACCGAACATCGCGCTGATAATCGCCAGCGAGGCCAGGCACCAGATACACAGCGCGCGCAGCTCGACCCAGCCGACCACGGTCAGGTAAACACTCAGGATCACGCCGAAAAATGACAGCGTCCAGAGCGTCTGCCAACGCTTCAGGCGCGCCCGACCGAGGCCGGCGATCAGCCCGATGACGAGGTACAGACCGAAACCCCACAGCGCGATCGGCAGGCCCAGCAGGATCGACCAGCGCGACTGCTGCACCAGATCACAGGCCGAGCCCTCGCCGCAGCCGACCGGGGCGGCGCCGAACAGGCTGGCAAAGGTCAGGTAGCCGGTCACCAGCAGGCCCGCCAGGGCCAGGTAGACGATCGTCCAGTCCGGATGGTAGACCCGGGATTTGTTGGCCGGGGGCGTGGCCGCTGCTCTTCTGCCCTGTCGTTTACGTGCCAATGGAGATTTCCGATTCATGAAGTGGGGACAAGCCCGACAGCTTGCCCCAAAAGTGCCGCCAGTAGCAACCGGTTTTCGACCGATAAAAGGCCGGGTACCGGCGTCACACCACCTGATCAGAAGCCGTTTTAGAGTGGAGACTCTAATCGGTAGGCTGTATGCTGGAAGAGCTTCAAGCCCGCTTCCAACACGACCCAAGACATCTATTGAAAACTCTTCATCACCCTGATTTCGAGAGAGATTCCTGCGGTTTCGGGCTGGTCGCCCGGCTCGATGACCAACCCGCCCACGACACCGTCAGCGACGCGCTCGACGCACTCCGGCGTTTGACCCACCGTGGTGCGGTGGCGCCGGACGGCAAGACCGGCGACGGCTGCGGGCTGCTGCTCAAGCAGCCGCGGGGTTTTTTGCGCGCGCTGGCTGCCGACCACGGCTTCAGCCTGGCCACGGAGTTTGCCGTCGGCATGGTCTTTCTCGACCGCGACGAGGCCACCGCCCGCGCCCAGCGCGAGCTGATCGAACAGGCCCTGGATGCGCAGAAGCTCCGCTCGGCCGGCTGGCGCAGTGTGCCGGTCAACGACGAAGCGCTCGGCCGGGCCGCGTGCGATGAGCGCCCGCGCATCGAGCAGGTGTTCGTCAACGCCGCGTTCGGTTTCGACGGCTCGGACTTCCGCCGCGCGCTCTACATCGCCCGGCGCCGGCTCGAGGTTCGCGACGACATCCCCGGCAGCCTTTATATCGCCAGCCTGTCGGCCGACACGCTGTCCTACAAGGGCATGGTCATGCCCGAGTACCTGGCGATGTTCTACCCCGACCTGGCCGACCCGCGACTGGGTGTCTCGGCGGTGGTTTTCCACCAGCGCTTTTCGACCAATACCCTGCCGCGCTGGGAGCTGGCCCAGCCGTTCCGGATGCTCGCCCACAACGGCGAGATCAACACCATCCGCGGCAACCGCAACTGGACCCGGGCGCGCCGTCATCTGCTGGCCGCGCCGGAGCTGGCCGCGCTGGGCGAGATCGACCCGCCGGTGGGCATGCACGGCTCGGATTCCTCGTCGCTCGACAACATGCTCGAGCTGCTGGTCGCCGGCGGTATGCCGCTGCCGCAGGCGGTGCGCATTCTGATTCCACCGGCCTGGCAGACCGCCGACAACCTCGACGCCGACCTGCGCGCTTTCTACGAGTTCTTCAGCTTCCACCAGGAAGCCTGGGACGGCCCGGCCGGGCTGGTGATGTGCGACGGTCGCTACACCGTCTGCGCGCTCGACCGCAACGGTCTGCGCCCGGCCCGCTGGACACTGACCGACGACAACAAGCTGATCGTGGCTTCCGAGACCGGCGTGGTCGACGTCGAGCCGTCCCGCGTCGCCGCCCGCGGGCGGCTCGGCCCGGGCCAGATCCTGGTTGCCGACCTCGAGCGCGGTGCCCTGCTGCACTCCGAGGATGTCGACGAGGCGCTCAAGAACCTCCACCCCTGGCAGGACTGGCTCAAGCGCGGGGTGAAGTACCTCGACTCCGAGCTCGTCGACGTTCACATGGCCGCCGAGCCGTTCGACGACGACACCCTGGCGACCTACCAGAAAATGTTCAACCTCTCGCGCGAGGAGCGCCGCGAGGTCATCCAGGTGCTGGCCGAGACCCAGGCCGAGGCGGTCGGGTCGATGGGCGACGACACGCCGATGCCGGTGCTGTCGACGCGCAACCGCTCGCTCTACGACTGCTTCCGCCAGCAGTTCGCCCAGGTGACCAACCCGCCCATCGACAGCCTGCGCGAGCGCATCGTGATGTCGCTCGAGACCGGTATCGGCCGCAAGGGCAATATCTTCCGTCCCGGGCAGGACCTGGCCGACCGTGTGGTCCTCAATTCCCCGGTACTCAGCCAGCGCAAGCTGCGCCAACTCATCAATACCCCGCAGTTCGGGCTGCCGTCGGAGTTTCTCGACCTCAACTACCCGGCCGACACGCCGCTCGACGAGGCGCTGGCCGATCTTTGCGCGCGCGCCGAAGCCGCGGTGGCCGAGGGCAAGCTGATCCTGCTGATCTCGGACCGCTACCTGGTCGAGGGCCAGCTGCCGGTCCACGCCCTGCTGGCGACCGGAGCGATCCACCACCACCTGCTCGAGACCGGCCAGCGCCCGGCCTGCAACCTGATCGTCGAGACCGGCACCGCACGCGACCCGCACCATTTCGCCTGCCTGATCGGCTTCGGCGCGACCGCGGTCTATCCCTACCTGGTCTACCAGACGCTGCACGCCATGGCGCGCAGCGGCGAGATCGAAAACCCGGGCGACCAGGCGCTGCAGCTAGGGCGTTCGTACCGGCGCGGCATCCGCAAGGGGCTGTTCAAGATCCTTTCGAAGATGGGCATCTCGACAGTCAGCGCCTATCGCGGCGCACAGTTGTTCGAGCTGGTCGGCCTGGCCGACGAGGTGGTCGATCGCTGCTTCCCCGGCGCAGTGAGCCGCATCCAGGGCGCGGATTTTGGCGACCTGCACGCCGACCAGGCATCACTGGCGCGCTGGGCCTGGAACCGCCAGGTGCCGATCGAACACGGCGGCCTGTACCGCTACGTCCACAACGCCGAATACCACGCCTACAACCCCGACGTTGTGACCACCCTGCACAAGGCGGTCCAGTCCGGGTCCTGGGAACGCTACCGTGAGTTCGCCGAGCTGGTCGACGGCCGCGAGCCGGCCACCCTGCGCGACCTGCTCGAGCCGGTTTCGCCGCACGCGCCGATCGAGCTCGACGCGGTCGAGCCCGAAGCCACCATTCTCAAACGCTTCGATTCGGCCGGCATGTCGCTCGGCGCCCTCTCGCCCGAGGCCCACGAGGCCCTGGCGATCGCCATGAACCGGCTCGGCGGGCGGTCGAATTCCGGTGAGGGCGGCGAAGATCCGGCGCGCTACGGCACCGAGAAGACCTCCAAGATCAAGCAGGTGGCCTCCGGGCGCTTTGGGGTCACCCCGGAATACCTGGTCAACGCCGAGGTCATCCAGATCAAGATCGCCCAGGGCGCCAAGCCCG
>CAYQJJ010000140.1:0-7699 GCA_964417745.1 uncultured Wenzhouxiangella sp. | reverse complement strand
GGGTGAGACCAGGTGGTTGGGTTTTTCGCCGCGCTCGTAGAGCGCGACCTGGTGGCGCAGGCGCATGTTGCCGATGAACCGGAAAGCGTGCACCAGGTCATCGGCATCGCGCTCGCTCATGCCGCCGGCTTCGGCGGCATCGCGCAGGCGCTGCTCGGTCGCCACGGCGGGAATCGCGCCCTCGAGGGCACGCACCCTGGCCAGATCGACGATTGGAATGACGCCGCGTTTTTTGAGGTTGACGCCCTTGCCCTGGTCGCCTTCTTCTTCCTGCAGAAACTGCCGGAACAGGCCCAGCGCCGGGGTATGGCCGATCGATTCGGCAGCCAGAAAGCGCAGAAAGATGCGGCTGTTCCTGGCCTGTTCGAGTACCCGGTTCTGCAGTTTATCGGCCAGCTCGCCGTGGCCGGCCACACTGCGCATGTCGAAAAAGATGCTCGAGTTCATCACCGACTGCGGTTCGGGTTCGGTCATCCAGTTATCGAAGGTACGCTGCCACTGTTCCAGCGACATGCGCCAGTGCTTCATGGCCATGACATCGCCATTGCAGTAGACATAGCCGCTGGCATCCAGGCCATCGCACACGAACGTGGCCAGTTGCAGAAAGTAGTCCGCGGCCTCGGCGTCGGGCTTTTCGGCCAGCAGCAGGCCGTTGTCCTGATCGCTGATCAGCCCCTGCTCCATACGTGCCTGCGAGCCGAAGGCCAGCCAGGTCCAGGCCATGGGCGGCTCGCCCAGGCGTTGCCGGGCCAGCTCGAGCAGGCGCCGGGTGCAGGAGTCGGTGATCATGCTGGCGATTCGCCCGACCTCGGTGACCTCGCTGCCCTGGCGCGACAGTCCGGCGAGCATGCCGGGGCCCTGGCGCGACAGGCTGGCGACTTCATCGACATCGGCGGCGCGCTGGATGTCGCGCACCAGGCGCAGCGGGTGGGGAGCTTGCAGGCGCAGCAGATCACCGGCGCTGACAACGCCGGCCAGCTCGCCGCTCTCCGCGACGACCGGCAGATGATGGATGCCCAGGCGCATCATCTCGACCAGGGCATCGTCGATCAGGCTGTCGAGGCGCGCCGAGAGCGGGTCGGGCGTCATGACTTCAGCGACCGCGGTGGTCGGGTCGACGCCGCGCGCGAGCACGCGCGCGCGCAGGTCGCGGTCGGTAATGATGCCGGTCAGGCGCTTGTCCCGGACGATCGGCAGGCAACTGACCTGGTGGCGGGCCATGAGCCCGGCGGCCTCGGCAATCGAGCTGCCCGGGCCGGTGGTGACCGGCGCGCGCAAGGGCAGGTCGCGCAGGGTGCCGGTGGCGCGCGCAGGCAGGGCCCGTAAGCGGTCGCCGGGTGCGGCGGTGAGAAAATGGCCGATCACCGGGTGCTCGGTGCTGATGGTCTCGAGCGCCCCGGGCGAGAGCTCGAGCAGGCGTCCGGCCTCGGCGCCGACGGCACGGTAGTCGTCGCTGTCGGTCTCCAGGGCGATGACATGGCCGAAAATCTCACCGGCCCGGCGTTCCTCGAGTTCATCGCCGTCCGGCGAGGTCAGGCGAACCTTGCCCTCGGCGATGACGTACAGCCCATGGTTGCCGGGTGGTGCGAAGTCACCGATTGTCTCGTCGCGCTCGAAATGGCGCTCGGAAAATTGTCCGGACAGCGCGTCGATGGTCTCGCGGGGCAGTTCCGAAAACGGCGCAACGGTGGCCAGGAAATCAGTCAGGGTGGCGTGGGTCATGGGCGGGCTACTCCGCGAGGGACAGGCTGAAGGCAGGAAAAGGCGGCGCGAGTGGCGGGCATGGTCAGTACTGGACGCGCGCGAAATAGCTCTTGCGCGAGGCTTCCCGGGCCTGTCCGAGCGTGTGGATGCCGCGTTCGGCAAGCACCGGGATCAGCTTGACCAGGATTTCGGCGGTCACCATGGCATCGCCGATGGCGGTATGCCGGCCGAGGATGGTCAGGCCGAAGCGTTTGGCGATATCGTCAAGGTTGTGGCGCTCCTGGTTTTCCTGCGCCAGGGTACTGAGCAGCAGGGTATCGAGTACCGGCTGGTCGAATACAACGCCGGTGCGTTGCTGGTTGATTTCCAGGCATTTCATGTCGAAGGCGGCGTTGTGGGCAACCAGTACGGTGTCGGCACAGAAGTCGTGGAAAGCGGGCAGCACCTCGTCGATGGTCGGCTGGCCGCGGACCATGTCGGGGGTGATGCCGTGAATCGGAATGCTGGCGCGCGGAATCGAGCGCTCGGGATCGACGAGCTGGTCAAAACCCTCGCGAGTGAGAATCTTGCCGTTGACGATACGCACCGCGCCAATCTGGATGATCTGGTCGCCTCCGGCCGGATCGAGGCCGGTGGTTTCGGTATCGAATACGGTGAAGCTGAGTTCGCTCAGCGCCACGTCGTCCAGCTCGCCCGAGCTGCGGTCTGACTTGAACAGGTCGAAGTCGTAGAACTCCGGGCGCTCTTCATGGCGCTGCATGGCCGCGGTTGGCAGCTCTTCCTGCGGTGCGGCCAGTGGCAGCAGCAGGCGGAAGAACGAGCGCTGCCCGGTTTCATCCGATTCGCGCTCGATCCAGCTCTCGCCGCCGTGGCGTTCGAGGATGTCATGCAGGGTCATGCCCAGTTGCTTGTCGCCGGCCTGGATGGGTTCGTTTTCCCAGTCCATGTCTGCCGACTGCCCGGCCTCGGGGTCGTGGGGCCAGATCAGGTCGAGCAGGGCGCGGTCATTGCGGGTCTGCAGGCGCAGTTGCAGCCAGTGAGCCTGGCACTGCTTGTTCAGGCGCCGGGCCAGGTGAACCAGGCCCTGGAGCAGCGAGAAGCTTTCGATTTTCAGCCAGATGGTGTCGATTTCGCCGGCCGTCGTGACCTTGACCGACAGTTCCGATTCGATGCGGCTGATGGCCGCGTCGATGAAGTCTCCGCCCAGCATGTCCTCGAGCGGCCAGCGTGAGCGCAATGCCTCCGATGAGGTCTGGCGCAGTTCGTCGATGCGCTCGCTCAAGCCCTGGACCTCCTCGCGCACGACCCCGAGCAGGCGCTCGCGCAAGGCATCGTCGACCTCCGGGTCTTCGAGTACCTCGATGGCCGCGCGGGTGTTGGCCAGGCTGGCCCGGCTGCCCTCGGTCAGGGCGCTGAGCAGGCGGTTCTTCTCGGCATCGGCGTGCATTTCGTCGGTGATGTTTTCGGTCAGCAGCACGAACCCGGTCATGACGTTCTCGGCCGCCTTGCCATGCTCGTCGACTGCGCGCACCGGCGTCATCTGGACGCGCAACAGCTTGCCCGAGGCGGTCGCGGTGACGAACTGGGCCGAGGGGCTGGCCGCGCCGCGGCCGAGCCGGCGCTGTACGTTTTCGAGCGCGTGGGCGACCAGCTTGCGGTCGAGCACGGTATAGATCGATCGCCCCAGCCCCATCAGTTCACTGCCGCCGGTGACCGCGCTCTGGCGCGAGAGCCGCTTGAACTGCAGCCGGGCGCGATTGTTGTAGAGCAGGATGCGGCCGTCGAGGTTGCACACCACCACGCTCTTGGTCAGTTCCGACATCAGCGCGGCCAGCCGGGCCTTTTCCTGCTCGGTGCGACGCCCGGCTTCCCGGACCCGCTCGTCCATGGCGCTGATGAGCTGTTCGCGCTGTTTGATGGCGTCGTTGATGACCTTGGTCAGCCGGCGCATTTCGGCGCTGCCGCGGGCTTCGACCGGCCGCGAGTCGCCGCTCTCGAGCCGCAGGCTGGCCTCTTCCGCGAGCCGGGCCGGCGCGCGGATGTATTCATCGACCAGGCGCTTGAGCACCGCGTGGACCGGAATCAGCGCCAGTGCCCAGAGAAACAGCAGCAGCCCGGCCCGACTGCCCAGAGCGCTGGTGATCGTGGCCCAGTCGTCCGGGTCGAGCACGGCCCAGAGCAGCAGTCCGGCGACCGCCAGCCAGGCCAGGCAGACCACGCCGACTGCCGCCACCGCGCCCCAGAGTTTGAGCTCGCTCGATTTCATCGTTCGGACTCATCCTCGCTCGGGCCGGCGAGCAGGGCGTGGACCCGGTCGACCAGTTCGCGGGTCGAGAACGGCTTGACGACGTAGTCGTCGGCACCCAGGGCGCGGCCTTTCTCGATATCGGTATCGCGGCCCTTGGCCGTGAGCATGATGATCTTCATCCGCGGGCGCTCCTCGCGCACCAGTTGCAGGATCTCGAAGCCGGATTTTTTCGGCATCATGGCATCGAGCAGCACCAGATCCGGGTTGTCTTGTTCGATCAGCTTCAGGGCCTGTTCGCCATCGCGCGCGACCTTGACATCGAAACCCTCGCGTTGCATCAGGTACTCCAGCGACAGCACGATGTTGGCTTCGTCATCGGCGATCAGAATTTTGTTGTTCATGGGCTAATCCTTGGCATTGGCAATTCCCTGAGAGGACGGCAAGATCATTCATTCTCCTTCTCCCTTTCCTTCTCTTTCTTCTTCGTCTTTTTCTCGGCGTTTCGGTGTTTGTGACCGGGAAGGGCTTGCGGGTTCGCGCGGCAGGTGGAAGCCGAAGGTGGCGCCCTGACCGGGTTCGGACTCGACCCACATTGTGCCGCCGAAGTGTTCGATGATCTGGCGGCTGATCGGCAGCCCGAGCCCGGTGCCCTCGCGATGCTGGTCCGGGTCGCCAACCTGCTGAAAGCGGTCGAAAACCCGTGCCTGCTCGTCGGAACTGATGCCGGGGCCGTTGTCGCTTACCGTGACGGTGACGCCCTGGTCCTGATCGTCGATATGCACATCGACCCGTCCGTCTTCCGGCGGCAGCACCTTGAGCGCGTTCGAAAGCAGGTTGAGCATCACCTGGACCAGGCGGTCGGCGTCGGCCCGCAGCGGTGCCGGGTCGGTGTCGCCGTGGATGAAAACCTGTGCGCCGTGTTCCTCGTAGCGCCGACTGATGCTGGTCACGGCCTGGGTTACGACCGCGTGCAGATCGACATCGCTGCTATGCCATTCGGCGTGCCCGGCCTCGATACGTGCCAGGTCGAGCACCTGGCCGACCAGGCGACTGAGCCGCTCGGTTTCGGCGACCATGACGTCGAGAAACTCCTGGCGTTTGTCGTTCGGCATGTCCGGGTCGTCGCGCATCATCTCGCTCAGCGCCCGAATGGATGTCAGCGGAGTGCGCAGTTCGTGGGTTACCGAAGACATGAAGTCGTCCTTGAGGCGGTCCAGGCTCTTGAGCTGCTCGTTGGCTGCCCGGAGCTCCTCGGTGGCCTGCTCCAGCGAGCGCGATTTTTCCTCCAGTGCGTGCGAATAGGCGCGCAGCTGCGAGGCTTCCTCGAGAATGCGCATCACATCGTCGATCCGGAGTGGCTCTTCGTCGACGGCCGATGCGACCATGACGCGCGCCGAAGCCGAACCGATGGCGCCGGCCAGGCGCGTCTCGACCCGCTGCACGAGTCGCGCATCGGCCGGAATCGTGCCGATCGACGACACTCCGATCGACTCGGCGTGTTCCCGGAACAGCCGCAGCGCGCTGTCGTGACCAAGAAAACGCTCGCTCAGGCTCAGCAGATCCTTGACCCGCGCCCGGCCCTGCCAGAACAGCGGCTCGGCGCCTTCGCCGCGCTCGAAGACATCGACAAACAACAGCGCCTGGCTGGCTTCGCGGGCGCTGGGGCGGGTCCGGAGCGAAACGCCGACGAATGCGGCAATGTTGCCGAACAGGCTCCAGAACAGCGAGTGGGTGAGCGGGTCGAGGCCGCGCAACCCGAGGAATTGCTCGGGCTTGAGCAGCGTCATGCCGAGCGGGCCGGCGTCGAGAAAGCCGGTCGGCATCCAGCCCGAGCGCGCGATCGAGGGCAGTAGCAGGGTCCAGATCCAGAACCCCAGCCCGACCAGCAGGCCGGCCAGCACGCCGGCACGGGTCGCACCTTTCCAGTACATGCCACCCAGCGCGGCCGGCGCGAACTGGGCCACGGCCGCAAAGCTGATCAGGCCGATGGAGACCAGCGCATAGGCTTCGCCTGCCAGGTAGAAATACAGATAACCCAGCAGCAGCAGCCCGACGATGGCGATGCGCCGGATCGACTTGAGCAGTCGGGTCAGGTCGCCGGCACTGCGGCCGCCGAAGCGCCGGGTCTTGAGCAGCGCCGGCATGACCAGGTCATTGCAGATCATGGTCGACACGGCGATGGATTCGACGATCACCATGCCGGTCGCCGCCGACAGCCCGCCGATGAACACGAACAGCGCCAGCGTGGCAGCACCCTCGACCAGCGGCAGCGACAATACGTACAGGTCCGGGTTGGCCTGGCCGGGGCCGAAATGGATCAGCCCGGCCAGGGCGATCGGCAGCACGAACAGGTTGATCAGGAACAGGTAGAGTGGAAATACCCAGGCGGCGCGCTTGAGGTGGCGCTCGTCGACGTTCTCGACCACCATCATCTGGAACTGGCGGGGCAGGAACAGCACCGAGAGCATGGCCAGCAGGATCAGCGCGAACCACTGGGAATAGACATGCGGTGCGCCGCCGTGATCGAAACGCAGCAGGCTCTCCAGCTCGGCATCAGCCATGGCCCGTCCGAACAGATCGCCGAGGCCGTTGAACATGCCGTAGGTGACAAACAGTCCGACCGCCAGAAAGGCCACCAGCTTGACGATCGACTCAAAGGCAATCGCTGCGACCATGCCCTCGTGGCGCTCGGTCATGTCGAGGTGGCGGGTACCGAACAGGATGATGAAACCGGCCAGGGCCAGTGCCAGGTAGAGGGTCGAGTCCTGCCACCAGTGCAGCGGGGTGTCGGTCAGGCCGGGGTCGGCAGGCCCGGTGAGCAGCCCGAAGCCGGCTGATATGGCTTTGAGCTGCAGGGCGATATAGGGCACGATGCCGACGATCGTGATCAGCGTGACCAGTCCGGCGATCAGCGGGCTCTTGCCGTAGCGGCTGGCGATGAAATCGGCCACGGAGGTGATGCGGTAGGTCTTGGCGATGCGAACCATCTTGCGCACCACCACCCAGGCCAGGATCATTGCCAGCATCGGTCCCAGGTAAATGGGCAGGAACCAGACCCCCTCGACCGAGGCTCGCCCGACGCTGCCGAAATAGGTCCAGGCCGTGCAGTAGACGGCGATCGACAGCGAGTAGACCCAGGGGTTGGCAATGATGGACCGGCCCTGGCTGGCGCGCCGGTCGCCGTACCAGGCGACGAAGAACAGCATCGCCAGATACGCGAACGAGGTGCCGATGACCAGGGAGACCGGCAGGGTCACGGGTCACCCCGCTCCATCAGCCAGGCCAGGGCGACGATCAGCCCGGCCCAGACGAGGAACAAGCCGAGCGGAAACAGGGGCAGCCCGAGCACGCTGACATCGTGATCCCAGAGCGAGAGCAGCGGGAAGCTCAACAGCAGCCAGCCGAGGACAAACAGCGCCACCAGGCGTTGTGAGCGCGAGCCTTTCACGCGAAAGCCTCGGCCCGGTAGCGGCGCAGCAGGGCGCTCTGGCCGGCGGCGACCGTGCGCAAGTCGCGTTTGAGCCGGCGCCGGTCGTCGGCGTCGAGTTCGTCGGCGCCAATTAGATAATCGGGCCGGTCGCCGGCGCGTATGCAGCGCGCCTGGTGGGCCTGGCGCAGGGTGTTGATGCGCTCGAACGCGCCCATCAATTCCTCGCTTTGACGGCTGTCGATGTCGGGGATGTCCATCATCGCCCGGAGGCGCTCGACCGTCGACAGGCAGTCCAGCCCATGGGCCAGGGCGTCGGT
>CAYQJJ010000139.1:0-7766 GCA_964417745.1 uncultured Wenzhouxiangella sp. | reverse complement strand
CTGCGTTTCGGCTCACTTATTTGGAATAACCAAACGGCGCTCGCCAAAGCCACACTGCGGCTGAATGCGATCTACATACCTGCCGGGTTAATTGCGCCGGGCGTCTTCCGGTGGTGGCCCTGCGCTGCGTTCGGCCGGGCAGGCGAACGGCTCGGCATCGCTGCCGGCGTGGTAAGCCTGCTCCCGGTCCTCGGTGCGCAGCAGGACATAGAAGCCCTCGACCAGCGCCTGGGTGTACATCATGCCCGGCTCCGGGCAGCCCAGCGCACCGTCGGCCCAGGTGACCGCGTGGGCCTCGACCACTTCGATGGCGGCCGGGGCAACGCCGGCACGCTCGGCAAAATCCTCGCGCGCGAGCTCGGCTACCCGTGCAAGTTCAGGCTGCGATTCGGCGTCGATCGACATGGCGGTCTCCGTGGTTTCGGGCTCGGCCGGCGGCTCACAGGCGATGACTGCGAGCAGCACCAGGGGCAGGCTGAGGCGGGTGAGCTTGTGCATGGTGATGACTCCTTTACCAGCGGTGATAGGCCGGATGGCCGGGCTCGACAGCGACGAACTTGCCGGTGCAGTGGTCGCAGAGTTTGTCGCCGGCGAACAGCTGGCCCTCGACGGTGACGATCTTGCCGTCGGCTCCGGTCACCCGGGCTTCCAGGTGCAGCGGCCCGTCACTGGGCGTGGGTCGGCGCAGTTTGATGGCGTATTCCATGGTCACCGTACACGGGGGGGAATCCAGGCCCTTTGATGCCATGAGGTGCCAGGCTGCGGTCCAGTTGCAGTGGCAGTCGAGTAGTGACCCGATAATACCGCCGTTGAGCACCCCGGGAAAGGCTTCGTGGTGGGGCTCGGGCGTCCAGTCGGCAACCACCTTGTCGCCGTCGACGAACGAACGGATGCGCAGGCCTTTTTCGTTGGCTGGCCCGCAGCCGAAGCAGGCGTTGTCGGGGGCGTAGGTTTCCTGCAGGCAGGCGCTGGTCATGGCGGGTGTCTCCATCGGTTCATCAGACCAATATTCTATATACGTTCCTAGCGATCCACGCCGAAACTCAGGTCGACCCCGGTGTCGCGCTCGCCCGAGACCACGCGCACGCCCCAGCGCTCGGAGAGTTCATAGCGGCCCGACAGCACGTTGCCGGCTTCGAACAACCCGATGCCGTAGCTGACGAACAGTCGCGGCAGGAGGTAGAAGCCGACGTTTACCGCCCCCTGGCCCCCGGCATGGTCGAAGTCGGCGCCGGTGACGACGTAGGCCAGGGCCTTCTCATCGCTGGTGGGCGGTTCGGTGAACAGGCTGATCTCGGGGTCGCGGGCGCTGCCGCGAATGCGGACGCCGGCCTCGTTGACCTGCGGGTCGCCGAAGATGTCGCGGACCGCCGAGATATCGAGGCGCGGGTTGTCGAGCGGGTGGCCGGTAAACACGATCTCGCCGTCGCTGATCTCGAGGTTCTGGCCATAGGCGCGGTACGAGCCCTCGGGCAGGCGGACAATGCCGCGCCCGCGCGGCATGGCGGCGCCGGGTTCGAGCAGCAGCTCGATCTGGCCGGCCAGCCTGGTCTGCAGACCGATGGCCGACAGCTGCGCGTCGTCGCCGAGATCGATGCCGAGACGGCCACGGACGCGTGCGCCGACCTCATCTTCATCGGCCTCGTCATGCTCGCCGCGCACACGCACATCGTCCGAGGCCGTGACCCGCTCGGCCGAACCGGGAGGCATGCCGGCGCGCAGCCGGTCGATACGCACATCGCCGTCGAGGGCAGAGCCGGCGCTGCCGGCGCTGAGGTTGATTCGCGGCGAGACAGCCAGCTCGAGCCAGTCGACATCGGCCAGCGAAAACTGCGAGCCGTTGAGGGCCAGTTCGAAACGCTCCTCGGTGCCGGCCGGGTGCATGCGCCCGCTCAGTTCCAGCTCGCCGTCACCGGAGCGCATGCGGCCGTTCAGTCTCGCCTGCTGATCATCCCCGTTGAGCTCGATGCCGATATCGCTGACCGTCAGGCCAAGCGGGGCATGGACCACCAGGCCGTCGCTCAGGCGGGCCTGGCCTTGCAGGCTCGGGTCGAACAGCGTTCCGGTCACGGCCAGGTTGGCTTCGAAGTGACCGGCGAGCTGGTCGAGTTCGGGAACCAGGCGGTTGAAAATGCCGATGTCGGGCAGTTCCAGGCCGGCCCCGGCATTGATTTCGGCCGAGCCCGGGTCATTGAGATCGGCCAGGCGGGCCTGGCCACTCAGGCTGCTGCCGCCTTCGAGCTGGGCGGCCAGCGAGACCACCAGGTCCTGTTCCTCACCCGGTGCGAGGTCGAGCCGAACCGCCCGGATGATCAGCAGGTCCTGGTCATCGTCATCGATCGGACGCAACACGCCCTCGTCGAGGCGGAGGAAGCCGGCGACGCGCTCGAGCCCGTCGACCTCGCTCCAGGCAACCTCGATTTCGCCGGAGAGTGCATTGGTCAGGCTGAAGGCCGGGTCGGCGGCGAGCAACACGAGATCCATGGGCAGGCGCTCGACGCTGACCTCGGCCCCGCCGCGCTCGCCGGTGGTCAGGCTGCGCAGGCACAGTTGCCCTTCCTGGCCACCGGCCGCTGCCAGGCAGCCCGGCCCGACGCTAAGGCCGTCGGCGCCATTGGTCAATGGCATGGCATCGGCCAATCGAAAGTCCCCGGCCGCGGTCTGCCCGAGGTAGAGGCGCTCGATCGCCCCGGTCCATTCCGGCAACCCGTTCAGGCAGCCGGGCAGTTCGCCTTGACCGGCCAGGTCGAGGCTGCCGCGGCCGGCATCAAGCTGCAGGGAAAATCGATGCTCGCCGCAGCCGCCGTCGAGCGAGGCATCGAGCCGCTCGATGCGCTCCCAGGGGCTGAGGTCGAGGTCGCGGGCAACCAGGCTGATGTCGGCGCTGGGTTGATCGCCCCAGCCGAGCGCGGCGTCGAGCCGGGCTTCGGCCAGAACGATGTCGTCGTAGGCGATGTCGGTCAGGCGCCCGTCGGCGCTCAGGGTCTGGTCTTGGAGGCGCAGCAGGCCGCCGATCCGGGCCTGGCCGCTGAGGTCGGGCCAGAGCTGGTCGAGCCGATCCCCTTCGAGTCGCCACGACCAGGCGTGGCCGTCGTCGCTGTCGATCGAAACGCTGTTCTCGCCCAGAGTCAGATCGAGCCGGCCGGCCTCGGGCTGCTCGGCGCTGAAGCGAAGCCGGCCGCTGCCGCCGAGGGCCTGGTCGCGCAGCGTGCCGCCGAGGCGCTCGATGTCGATGGTCAGGTCATCCGTCTGTGCCAGGTTGACCGATAGCTTCGAGTCGATCGCACCGAACAACTCGGGGACGAACTGGCCCGGATCGAATGCGCTGAGTTCGAGATCGGCACGCGCGGCGAGCGCGGGCTGCCAGCGGAACTGGCCACTGCCGCTGATCCGGCCGGCCGCGTCGGCATCGACCTCGAGGTGCTCGATGCGCGCCTGGCCGCTGTCGCCGTCGGCCCGGGTGGTCAGACGGGTGCTCGAAAGCCCGGCCGCCTCGATGATGGCCTCGAGCTCCAGGCGCCAGTCGTCGAGCGCGCCGGTCAGTCGAAGCTGACCGGATTCGCTGGAAGCCAGCGGCTCGCTGTCGTCGGTAATCGGCGGCCAGGTCAGGTCACGCCAGTTCAGTTCCACGGCCAGGCGCTCGGTCTCCGGCTCGAAGCGGCCCGAGCCGGTCAGGATCAGCGACGTGGGTGGCGCCGAGAGTTCGAGATCCTCGAAGCGCAGGCTGTCGGCGTCGGCGAGCAGGCGCACCCGTCCGTTGACCCGGCCCTGCTCGGGCCAGTCGGGGTAGAGCGCGGTAAAGTCAATGCGCTCGAGCGCGACGCTGACATCGGCCGAGGGCTCGGGCTCGATTCCGGCCTGCCCGCTCACGCGGACCACGCCGTCGAGGGTTTCGACACGCAGTTCGGCAATATCGATGTCTGTCATCGAGCCGGAAAGATCGGCATGCAGCCAGTTATCGGGCAGCTCCGGCCCGCGTACCCGGCCGCTGGCGACCGCCTGCCAGGATTCCGGCCCGCCGGAAACGCTGAGCTCGAGATCTTCGGCAGAAAACTCCAGGCCCGGCCACTCACTCAGGGCACCGCTCAGGCTGAGGCTGGCATCGATCTCGTCGGGCAGCCCGCGCAGCCGTCCCTGGCCTTCCAGGTTGGCTGGCCCGTCGGTGTTGAAGTCGATATCCAGGGCGGCCAGCCGGCCAGTCACACGCGCTTCGACATGCTGGGTGGTGGTCTCGTCGATGGCCAGCGCGAGGCGCGCGCGCAGGTCGCCGCGGTGAGGCTCGGAAAGCTGCCAGTCGCCGTCGGCATCGAGGTCAAGATCGTCCATGGTCAGCTCGAGCCGATCGAGCCGCAGACTGTCGTGATAGTGCCCGGACAACGCCAGGCGCTCGATGGTGATCGGCTCGCCGTCCTCGGCAGCGTCCTCGGCGCCGGCCGGGATGATGTGCAGACGCTCGACCAGCAGCTCGTTCACCGTCACCGGAACCGGGCTGGACAGATCGGGCAGCTCGAACGGCTCCGGTTCCGGCGCGTCCGGGTCCGGGGGCGGGAGATGGATCGTTCCGTCGCCGAGGCGCAGCCATTTGATCTCGAGCGATGGCCCCGATAGCAGGCGGATGCGCGCGGCCAATTCGATTGAGTCGACGGCCACGCGCGTGTCGGCTTCGTCGAGCGACAGTCCGGTCAGGGTCAGGCCGCTGGCCAGCCCACCCTCCAGCTCGTCCCAGCTCAGCGATGGTACAAAGCCGGCGGCCCGGTTGAGCGCGAATTCAGCGCCCGAGCGGGTGCTGGTCAGCCACCACCAGGCAGTCGCCAGGCTGGCGGCGAGCAATATCACGACGAGCCCCAGAATGATCAGTGTCTTTTTCATAGCAGTCGAGTGCCGATGGTGAAGTGCAAACGCCAGGGCTGGTCAACGTCGTCGAGCGCCTGGGCGACATCGACCTGGATCGGACCGATCAGGGTATACCAGCGAAATCCGGCACCCACGCCGCGCTTGAGCCGGGGCTTGCTGAAATCGTTGAAGGCATTGCCGATATCGAAGAACCCGGCCAGCGACCAGTTCTCGCCGACCCGGTATTCGTATTCGAACGAGGCGGCAAGGATATGGTTGGCGCCGTTGCGGTTGGTGCTCAAGGTCTCGAAACCATAGCCGCGGATGGTGCGGTCGCCGCCGGTCTTGAACCGGTAGCGTTCGGGCAGCTCGGTCAGGCTCAGCTCGAGGTTGCGCTCGTCGAGCGAAAGGTCGAGTTCGCGGGTGCTGGCTTCTGTGTATCCGGCCTCACCTTTCAGCAGCAGCTTGTGGCGGTCACCGAAGATCCGGTGCCAGCGCGCGCTCAGGTAGGCCTGGGCAAAACCGACATCCGAACCCAGTGATTCGCTGGCGCCGAGCAGTTGAGCCTCGATCACCTCGCCCTCGGCGAAAAACCCCGACCCGCTGATGTTCGGCACCCGCCACCGTGCGCCCAGCGCCTGGGTATTGGTCTCGGTACTGAGAAAACCACCCAGCTCCGGGTGGGCAGCCAGCAAGGCCTCGTTTTCTTCACTGAAGCGGGCCTCGCGAAAGGCATCGAAGGATTCGTTGAGGATCGCCAGGAACAGGCGTTCCTCGGTCGCACCGAAGCGCTCGCGCAAGATGTTGCGGTTCTGGCGCCGTCCCAGCGTCAGCTCGGCCTGTTCGCGCCGGCCGCTGAAGGAATCGAAGACCGACTCGCGGTCGCTGTCGCGGAAGCGGAAATTGTCCTGCTCGCGTCGCAGCACGATCCCGGCGGTGAGAAAGTCGAACGGCCTGCGCCCGCGCGGGTGAAGATACTCGCTGCGCAGCACGAACTCGTTGTTGCGCTCCTGGATGCCGAATCCCGAGTTCAGGCTGTTGCCGCGCGAGGACAGGTAATGGCGATCGTAATTGAGCTGGATCCGGCCGCCGGTATCGGTACCGAAGCCGACCGTGGCGCGATAGGAGTTGGGCCGACGCCTTTCCAGATCGTAGACCAGGTTGACGGTGGCCTGCTCGGCATCGCGCTGCTCGTCGACGGCGACCTGCTGAAACAGCCCGGAGCGCACCAGTGTGTCGCGCTGCTCGTCGAGCCGGCTGCTGGTGAACGGCTCGCCGGGTTCGACGATGGTCAGGCGCCGCATCAAGCGATCGGAAAAGCCGGCGTCCGGAGCGCTGAAGCGGCCAAAGCTGTAGCGAGGCCCGCTGTCGAAGATCAGCTCGACCCGGGCGCGGTTGCGATCGGTGTCGACCTCGACGAAACGCTCGACAAAGCGGGCGTCGTAGTAGCCGCGCGACTCGGCCAGTCGGCTCAGGTTGCGCCAGGCGGTCTCGTAATCGGCGTGGATGAGCCGGCTGCCGGTCGGCAGCGGCCATTCCGAGCGCCATTCATCGAAGGCCGGGTCGCGCGCGGCATCGCCCTGGATGTCGATGACGACCTCGCCGATCGTGACCGGGTCGCGCGTCTCGATCCGGATCATTGCCCGCCACGGGGCGCCGTCGGTTTCGGGCTCTTCCAGGCGCACGTCGATGCGCGGCCGGTAGTAGCCGAACGGGCGCAGCGCCTGGCGAACCTCCTCGCGCGCATCGCCAGACATTTGCCGCAACCGCCAGGCCGAGACCTCGTCGAGCCGTTCGGCACGCACCAGGCCCAGGTGCGCGCGCACATTATCAAGCACTGCGCCATCCACACCGCGGATATCGGTTACCACGGTGTCGGCCTGAGCGAGCCCGGCCAGCCCGAGCAGGCCGGCAAGCAAAAACGAGCGAACCACGATCCCATCCAGCCCTTCAGTCAACGTCTGTCCATGCTAACCGTAAAGCCGGTATATGTCGTCAACGAGTAGAGCGAGCGACTGTATGGTCAATCTGGGGAGCCGCGGTCTCGGCCCTTCATCCGCGTTCGAGTTGGCGGTAGCCGATGGCCTCGGTCAGGTGAGCGGTTTCGATGGTCTCACTGGCGTCTAGGTCGGCAATGGTGCGCGCCACCCGCAGGATGCGGTGGTGGGCGCGCGCCGACAGGTTGAGCCGCTCGCAGGCCTGGTCGAGCAGCGTCGTCTGCCGGGCCTCGAGGCGGCAGTGTTCGCGCACGCCGGCCACGTCGAGCCCGGCATTGGCCGCACCGCGCTGTTGCTGGCGCGCGCGGGCCGCCATTACCCGCTCGCGTACCGGCGCGGAAGGCTCGCCGGGCTGCTCGTCGTTGAGCGACTGGCGCGGGACTTCCACGTGCAGGTCAATGCGATCGAGCAGCGGCCCGGAGACCTTGTCGCGGTAGCGGCGAATCTGGTCGGGCGTGCAGCGGCAGCGACCGGACGGGTCGCCCTGGTAGCCGCAGGGGCAGGGGTTCATGGCCGCCACCAACTGAAAGCGGGCCGGGAACTCGGCCTGAACGGCGGCCCGGGAAATCATGATGCGGCCCGACTCGAGCGGCTCGCGCAGCACCTCGAGGACGTGGCGGCTGTATTCGGGCAATTCATCGAGAAACAGCACACCGGCATGGGCCAGCGAGATTTCGCCGGGGCGCGGTTTCGAGCCCCCGCCGACCAGCGCCACGCCCGAAGCGGTGTGGTGCGGACAGCGGAACCGGCGCTGGCGCCAGCTCGACGGGTCGAGTCCCAGCCCGGCCACCGATGCCACGGCGGCCGCCTCCAGCGCCTCGTCCTCGGCCATCGGCGGCAGGATGCCCGGCAGGCGCGAGGCCAGCAGCGTCTTGCCGGTGCCCGGCGGGCCGATGAACAGCAGGTTGTGGCCGCCGGCGGCGCATACCTCCAGCG
>CAYQJJ010000138.1:0-7778 GCA_964417745.1 uncultured Wenzhouxiangella sp. | reverse complement strand
AGCTGACCGCTTGGCGACTCGCTGATATCACCAATTAGTACCGGACAGTACACTAGCCCCGGTTGATCCTGGATCGGTCGCCCTGGACATGCGGCAGCGCCAGGAGGCGGGGGTCCATGACGCGAAACCATAGTGGCGGCACCCAGGCCAGCAGGAACATCCCGAAGTAGCCGCTGGGCAGACGTGGCACGTTCTCGAAATCGCGCAGCGACTGGTAGCTGCGCGCCGGGTTGGCGTGGTGGTCGGAGTGGCGCTCGAGATGAAACAGCAGCAGGTTCGAGGCGATGTGGTTGCTGTTCCACGAGTGATGCGGCTGGCAGCGCTCGAAGCACCCGTCGGCGTCTCGCGCGCGCAGCAGGCCGTAATGCTCCACGTAGTTGGCACTGGTGAGCTGAAACCAGGCCACCAGGTTGTGGATGAGCAAAAACGCCAGTGCCGGCCAGCCCAGCAACAGAATCAGCGAACCCTGCAGGATCAGCGACATCAACCAGGACTGGACTATGGTGCTGTGCAGGCTCCAGCGCGAGCGGCCACGCCGGGCCAGGCGCTGACTCTCGATACGCCAGGCCCGGGTCAGGCCGCCGGGCATGTCACGCAGCGCAAACCGATACACCGACTCACCCATCCGGGCGCTCGCGCTGTCGCCCGGGGTGGCGACATCCTTGTGATGACCGAAATTGTGTTCGGTGGTGAAGTGGCCGTAGACCGGCACGGCCAGCGCCAGCCGCGCCAGCCACTGGTCCACCCGGCCCTTCTTGTGACCCATTTCATGCGCGGTGTTGATCGCCAGCCCCGAGGCCAGACCAGTAATGAGCACCAGCAACAGCCAGCCCGCCCACGAGAGCCCGGCGGTTGTCGCATAGGCGACCGCAACGATCAACGCCAGCACATGGCCCGGCACGGTCAACCAGGTCAGGAGGCGATAGTAGTGATCGGCTTCCAGCTCGGCTACCTTCGACTCCGGCGGGTTGGTCGGGTCTTCGCCCAGGGCGTGGTCGAGCAGCGGCACCAGCCCGTAGGCCAGCAGCAGCGGCGTGATGAACCACCACTCCTGCCCCGTGAGTGCATGGGCGGCGACGGCCGCGACCGGAAACAGAGGATAGACGACCGACAGCAGCCAGGCGTGGCGCTTGCGGTCGACGAACTCCTGCTCGATCGGCGGCAGGCTCTCGACGCGGGCATTCGACATCTTCAGGCCTGCTCGTTTTGGACACCCCCTCAATCTAGGCTTGCAATCCCCTTGCTGCCAGCGTAGAAAAAGACAATGTCTTGTCATTTCACGCCAATATGAGCGATTCACCCGGACTGCAGGTGCCGGCCAGCTATCTGTTGGTGTTCGTCAACGCCCTGTCGATCGACCGCGGCGAGCGCGACGCCCTGCTCGCCTCCGCCGGGCTGAGTCGCAGCGAACTGACCGCGGCGCGATGGCTGGCGCTCGAAACCGTGCTGCGGGTTCTCGGCGAGGTCGACCAGCGGACCGGACCCGGCTGGCACGTCGAGCCGGCGTTGAGCCTGGAGGCCGCCCACCATGGGCCGCTGGGGGTAGCCGTGGTCACGGCGGCGACGCCGGCCGAGGGCCTGGATACGCTGGTTGCCTTCGAGGCGATCCGTGCTCCCTGGGCGGTCCTGCAGTCGACAACCGAGAACCGCTGGCGCCGCCTGCGCATTCTGCCGGTCCGCGAACTCGGGGCTGCCGGAGCGCTGCTGATGGAAATCAACGCCATCGCGCTGATCGGCCTGATCGCGCGGCTGGCCGAGTTTGAGAGCGGCGCGCTGATACTCCGTCTCCCGGGCGGCCATCGGAACTGGCCCGAAAACCTCGTGGCCGCCGTGCCGGCAAGCGTCGTGTTCGAAAGCCGACACTTTGAAATTGCCATTGCCAGCGAGGCGCTCGAGCGCCCCGGCCTGCTCGCCGATGCCGACCTGCATGCCGCCGCGCTGGCCCATTGCCGCGCGCATCTCGACCGTGCCACCGTCGGGGGGTCGCTGGGCGCGCGCATTCGGCGCCTGTTGCTCGACCGCGACGGTAACGCCCCGGGCATCGAACGGGTCGCCGGTGAACTCAACCAGTCGCCGCGCAGCCTGGCCCGCCACCTTGCTGCCCAGGGAAGCAGCTATCGCGCGCTGGTCGACGAGGTGCGACAGATCGTCGCCGAGGATCTGCTCAGCCACTCCGGCTGGCCGGCCGCCCGAATCGCCGAGCAACTCGGCTACAGTGACCCGGCCAACTTCACGCGCGCCTTTCGCCGCTGGACCGGGCAGAGCCCCGATCAGTGGCGCCGCGGCAACCAGGGCTGAAGCCCGGGCCTCCAGACCGGGTATCGAACTGCCCCAATGTCACCAGGCTTGCTCTCCCAGATGCCACTTGCACGACCGGCGGGACTCTACGACAATGTTCAACCGTTGAACGATGCCACTTGCGCGCATCGGAACAGGCAGCTTCGAAAGACGCACAAGGGGAAGCCATGATAAATCCACGCGGCAAGGACTCGGCCCGCAGCTGGCACGCGGTGCTGTGCAAGCCCTGCCAGGATGGACGGGCCGAGGAAAACCTGCTCAACCAGGGCTTCGAGATATTCCGCCCCAAGACCCGCGTCCGGCGCACCTTTCGGGGCCGGCGCAGGCTGGCCGTCGAGTCGATGTTTCCCCGCTATCTGTTTGTCCACCTGCTCGAAAGCGGCGAGGACTGGAGCCCGATTCGCTCGACCCGCGGCACCGTGGGGCTGGTACGCCTGGGCATGCAGACACCGGTCGTGCCGGAAACGGTCATTCGCCATCTGCGCGAGCGCTGCGACGCCGAGGGCATCATCAGCCTCAAGGGTGCCATCGACTATCAGCCCGACGAGTTCGTCGACATCGTCGACGGGCCCTTCGCTGGCTACCGCGCCATCTTTCAGGCCCGCAGCAGTGAAGAGCGCGTGGTGGTACTTCTCGACCTGCTCGCACGCCAGCGCCGTATCGAGCTCAAGGACACCGACATCCGCCGCGCCTGAGCCTGAAGAAAAACAACATCAAAAGGATCACCGGACCATGAGCCTGCTCCCCAACACCCCCTTCAAGGCCTACGACCTGCGCGGACGGGTTCCCGAATCGCTCGACGAGGAGCGCGCCTGGCAAATCGGCCTGGCCTACGCCAGGGTCATCGAGCCGGACGGGCCGGTGGCCATCGGGCAGGACATGCGCCATTCCAGCCCGGCGCTTGCCACGGCGCTCTCGCGCGGCCTGATGGATGCCGGTGTCGACACCCGCCAGCTCGGGCTGTGCGGCACCGAGCTGGTCTATCACGCCGCCTCCAGACCGGGCATGGGCGGCGGCATCATGGTTACCGCCAGCCACAACCCGGCCGACTACAACGGCATGAAGATGGTGCGCGAGGAGGCCATCCCGATCAGCGCCGATACCGGGCTGCGCGACATCGAAGCCTGCCTGGCCGAGGGCATCGAGGCGCCGGCTGACCGCGCGCCGGGCAGCGAACGCTCCGAGGACCTCAATGCCGAATACACCCGACGCATGCTCGGCTGCATCGACGCCGCAAGGCTCAAGCCCCTGCGGGTGGTGATCAATGCCGGCAATGGCTGCGCCGGCCCGGCTTTCGATGCCATCGCCGAAGGCCTGCCGCTGAACGTCGACCGCCTGCACCATGAACCCGACGGCAGCTTTCCCAACGGCGTGCCCAATCCGCTTTTGACCGAAAACCGCGCCGAGACCGCCGAGGCCGTGCGCCGGCACGGGGCCGATTTCGGCATCGCCTGGGACGGCGATTTCGACCGCTGCTTTTTCTTCGACGAAAACGGCCGCTTCATCGAGGGTTACTACCTCGTCGGCCTGTTTGCCCAGCGCCTGCTCGAAAAACACCCCGGCGAGAAAATCGTCATCGACCCGCGCCTGACCTGGAACACGCTCGACCTGGTGCGCCAGTCCGGCGGCCAGGCGCTGATCAACAAGAGCGGTCACGCCTTCATCAAGGAGCGCATGCGCGCCGAGAACGCGCTCTATGGCGGTGAGATGTCGGCGCACCACTACTTTCGAGACTTTTCGTTCTGCGACAGCGGCATGATGCCGTGGCTGCTGCTGGCCGAAATCATCTCGGTGCGTGGCCAGTCGCTGGCTGAACTGGTCGACGAGCGCATCCGCGCCTACCCCTGCAGCGGAGAGATCAATTTCACCGTCGAAGACCCCCGCTACGTCATCGACCAGGTGCTGAGCGCTCACGCCGGCGAAGACCCCGAACTCGATCGCACCGACGGGATCAGCCTGGAATTTCCGGAGTGGCGCTTCAATCTCCGGGTCTCGAACACCGAGCCGGTCATCCGACTCAATGTCGAGACCCGCGCCGACCCGGGCCTGCTGGCCGACAAGACCGAAGGACTGAGCGAGATGATTCGACACCACGGGAGTGCCCAGGCGTGATGCAGCCACCCGAATCATTGCCCTGTCATCGGATTCGTTCACGCTGGCGGGCTGACCAACCATAGAGAGAGTCTGATTCATGCGTATTACCGTCATCGGCACCGGCTACGTCGGCCTGGTCACCGGGGCCTGTATGGCCCAGGTCGGCAACCAGGTCGTGTGCCTCGATATCGACGCCGACAAGATCGACATGCTCAACGACGGCGGCATCCCGATTCACGAACCCGGCCTCGAAGACCTGGTGCGCGAAAACCGCCGCGCCGGGCGCCTGAGCTTTACCACCGACGTCGAGGCGGCCACCACCCACGGGCGCGTTCAGTTCATTGCCGTGGGCACGCCCTCCGACGAAGACGGTTCGGCCGACCTCAGCCACGCGCTCTCGGCAGCCCGGGCGATCGGCCGGCATCTGTCGGAATACACCATCGTGGTCGACAAGTCGACCGTCCCGGTCGGCACCGCCGACCAGGTTCGCGCGGCAATCGACGGCGAGCTGGCGCGGCGCGGCGTGGACACGCCCTTCGCCGTGGTTTCTAACCCGGAGTTTCTCAAGGAAGGCGCGGCAGTCAACGATTTTCTCAAGCCCGAGCGGGTCATCATCGGCGGCGACGATCCCGAGGCGCTCGAGACCATGCGCGCGCTGTATGCCCCGTTCAACCGCAACCACGACCGGGTGATGACCATGGATGCCCGCTCGGCCGAACTGACGAAGTATGCCGCCAATGCCATGCTCGCCACGCGCATCAGCTTCATGAACGAGCTGGCCAACCTGGCCGAACATCTCGGCGCGGATATCGAGTCGGTGCGCCAGGGCATCGGCTCGGACCCGCGCATCGGCTTCGACTTTCTCTACCCCGGCTGCGGTTACGGCGGCTCGTGCTTTCCCAAGGACGTACGCGCGCTCATCCATACCGCCCGCGAAACACCGCAGCGCGGCCTGCGCATCCTCGAGGCCGTCGAGCGCGTCAACGAAGACCAGAAGACCCGCCTGGCCGCCAAGATCCGCGCACGCTTCGGTGAAGACCTTTCCGGGCGCCGCTTCGCCGTCTGGGGGCTGGCCTTCAAGCCACGCACCGACGACCTGCGCGAGGCCTCGAGCCTGATACTGATCGACGAGCTGCTCGCTGCCGGCGCGCAAGTGTGTGCCTTCGACCCGGCCGCCATGGACGGCGCCCGGGCCCACTTCGCCGACCGCTCGGGCATTCACTTTGCCGACAACGCGCCCGAGGCGCTCGACGATGCCGACGCACTGGTCGTGGTCACCGAGTGGAACGAGTTCCGCAGCCCGGATTTTGACGATATGTGCCGGCGTCTCAAGCGGCCGCTGGTGTTCGACGGTCGCAATCTGTTCGCTCCCGAACAGATGCGCCGCCGCGGCATTGAATACTATCCCTTCGGCCGCCCCGAGCCTTCCTCCGCCGAGAAATCTCCCGCATGAACCCGACCGAACCCGCGTCGAGCAACCAAACCGACGGCCGCCCGACGCTGGTGACCGGAACCGCCGGCTTCATCGGCTCGCACGTCGCCCACGCCCTGCTCGACCGCGGCCAGACCGTGGTCGGCATGGATAATCTCAGCGACTACTATGACGTCAACCTGAAAAAGGCCCGCCTGGCGCGCCTCGAGGCGCGCGACGGATACCACCACGTCCACGCCGACCTCGTCGACCGCGAAGCCATCGAGGCGCTGTTTGCCGACCATCGCCCCGGCCGGGTCGTGCACCTGGCCGCGCAGGCCGGCGTGCGCTACGCCGCCACCAACCCGCACGTCTACACCGCCAGCAACGTGACCGGTTTTTTGCATATCCTCGAGGGTTGCCGCCATCACCCGGTCGAGCACCTGGTGTTTGCCTCGACCAGTTCCGTTTACGGGGCCAACACCGAAATGCCGTTTTCCGAGCACCAGCCCACCGAGCATCCGCTGACGCTCTACGCGGCCACCAAGAAGGCCAACGAGATGATGGCCCACAGTTACGCGCACCTGTACGGCATCCCGGCCACCGGGCTGCGGTTCTTTACCGTCTACGGCCCCTGGGGCCGGCCCGACATGGCACTGTTTCTGTTCACCGACGCGATCCTGTCGGGCCGGCCGATCCGGGTCTTCAACCACGGCCGCCACAAGCGAAGCTTTACCTACATCGACGACATTGTCGAAGGCGTGGTGCGCGTCCTTGACCAGCCGGCAGCCGGCCGGCCGGAATGGTCCGGCCATGCCCCCGATCCGGCCAGCAGCAGCGCACCCTACCGCCTGTTCAACATCGGCAACGAGCAGCCCGTCGAACTGCTGCGCTACATCGAAGTCCTCGAGGATTGCCTGGGCCGGAAGGCCGAGATGGAAATGCTGCCCCTGCAGCCCGGCGACGTACCCGACACCGAGGCCGACGTCGCAGAGTTGCAGGCAGCGGTCGACTACCGCCCGGGTGTGAGCGTCGAGGACGGCGTGGCGCGCTTCGTCGACTGGTACCACACCTATTATCAGCATTGACCTCCTGAGCACTGACCTCCCGGAAAGGCATTCCATGAACCTGACCCGACTATTGGCCGAACTCGAACAAGGCCAGGCCTCGATCGCCGTGATCGGCCTGGGCTATGTCGGCCTGCCGCTGGCGGTCCACTTCGGCAGGCACTTCCAGACAGTGGGCTTCGACATCAAGACCCGGCGCGTCGCCCAGCTGCGCGAGGGCATCGACACCACCCGCGAAGTCGAGCCCGACGAACTGACCCAGGCCAAGGGGCTTTCGCTTACCGATCGCGTCGAAGACCTGGCCGATTGCCGGGTGTTCATTGTCACCGTGCCCACACCGATCGATGTCGCACGGCGTCCCGACCTGGGCCCGCTGCTGGCCGCCTCGAAGCTCGTCGGCAGCCAGCTCAAGCCCGGCGACGTGGTCATCTTCGAGTCCACCGTCTATCCCGGCGCGACCGAAGAAGACTGCGTGCCCGTACTCGAAGCCGAATCCGGCCTGCATTTCAAGCGCAGCGACGACGACAGCGAGGGTTTCTACTGCGGCTACAGCCCGGAGCGCATCAACCCCGGCGACCGGACCCACCGCCTGCCCGACATCGTCAAGGTCACCTCGGGCTCGACCCCGGCGGCGGCCGATTTCGTCGACGCGCTCTACCGAACCGTGGTGCGCGCCGGGACCTTCCGCGCCGAGTCAATCCGCGTCGCCGAGGCCGCCAAGGTCATCGAGAACACCCAGCGCGATCTCAACATTGCACTGGTCAACGAGCTGGCCGTGCTGTTCGCCCGTATGGGCATCGACACCCGCAGCGTGCTCGAGGCGGCCGGAAGCAAGTGGAATTTCCTGCCCTTTCGCCCCGGCCTGGTCGGCGGCCACTGCATCGGCGTCGACCCCTACTACCTGACCC
>CAYQJJ010000137.1:0-7789 GCA_964417745.1 uncultured Wenzhouxiangella sp. | reverse complement strand
TAGTAACGCGGGTGATTCCGGTCCCGACGTGATCGGTTATGCTCTGACCAAACCCCACAGATTCTCAGGTTCGGCCGGTATGCGCCATTTTCTGACCACCCAGGACTGGTCCCGTGAAGCGCTCCAGGCGCTGCTCGATGAAGCCGAGCGCCTGCGCGCCGACCCGGTCAACGACCGCCTGGCCGGGCGGGCCGTGGCGCTGCTTTTTCTCAACCCGTCGCTGCGCACCCGCAGCTCGTTCGAAATCGGTGCCTTCCAGCTCGGCGCCCACGCCGTGGTACTCGAGCCCGGCAAGGCCGCCTGGGGTATTGAATTCGAGCCCGGGGTGGTCATGGACGGTGATGCCGAAGAGCATATTGCCGAGGTCGCCGGCGTGCTGTCGCGCTACTGTGACGCCATCGCCCTGCGCGCCTTCCCGCTGTTCAGGGACTGGTCGGTCGACCGACAGGACCGGGTCATCAAGGCACTCGCCGAGCACGCCGGCGTGCCGGTCATCAACATGGAGACCATCGTCCATCCGTGCCAGGAACTGGCCATCATGCGCACGCTCCAGGACCACCTCGGCCAGCCCGACGGCCGCAAGTTCGTGCTCACCTGGACCTGGCACCCGAAGCCGCTCAACACGGCCGTGGCCAATTCGGCGCTGCTGATCGCCAGCAAGTTCGGCATGGACATCACCTTGCTGGTACCCGACGAGCGCTATGTCCTCGATGAGCAATTCATGAGCACGGCCCGGAACCAGGCGCGGTCCTCGGGCGGCGAGCTCGCGGTGAGCACCGATATCGAGGCCAGCTACCGGGGTGCGGACTGGGTGTATGCCAAGAGCTGGGGGGCGCTGCCGTTCTACGGCCGGCCGGCCGAGGAAGCCGAGCTGCGCGCCCCGTACCGACATTTCATGGTCGATGAGCGCAAGATGGCGCTGACCAACCAGGCGCGCTTCAGCCACTGCCTGCCGCTGCGCCGCAACATCAAGGCCAGCGATGCGGTGATGGACGCCGACTACTGCGTCGCCCTCGACGAGGCAGAAAACCGATTGCACGTACAAAAGGCGTTGATGCTTGAACTGCTCGGCAGCCGGCAGGGATCGACCAGCAAACCCGAAACGGGAGACCAATGATGAGTGAATGGACAGGCCAGCGCATTGTGCTGGCGTTTTCCGGCGGGCTGGATACCAGTTACTGCGTGCTAGCGCTCAAGCAGCAGGGCTTCGAGGTACATACCGCGTTTGTCGACACCGGCGGCATCGATGCCGAGCAGAAGGCCTGGATTGCCGAGCGGGCCCGCACGCTCGGCGCTGCCGAGCACCACGAGCTCGATGCCGGGCAGCCGTTGTGGGATCGCTTCGTGGTGCCGCTGCTGTGGTCGGGCGCGCGCATGCTCGAGCAGTACCCGATGCTGTGTTCGGACCGTTACGTCATCGTCCAGCAGTGCCTCGAGCTCGCCGACAGACTGGGCACGGACCACTTCGCGCACGGTTGTACCGGCATGGGCAATGACCAGCTGCGCTTTGACCAGTCGGTGCGCTCGCTCGGCGACTACACGATTCATGCCCCGATTCGCCAGTTGCAGCGCGAGACCCGTAATGTGCGTGCGCATGAACTGGAGCTGATGGCCGATGCGGGCATCGAGGTTCCGACTTCCAACAGCCGTTACTCGATCAACGAAAATCTGCTCGGCGTGACCCTGTCGGGCCAGGAAATCGATGAGTTCGGCGCACCGGGGCCCGACACCCATGTCTGGTGCAAGCCGCGTGCGGAGTGGCCGGCCGCGGCGCTTGAACTGACCATCGGTTTCGATGGCGGGCGCGCGGTCAGCCTGGACGACCGGCCCCTGCCGGGCCCGGAATTGCTGGCCAGGCTCAATGACAAGCTGGGCGCCTATGGTGTCGGTCGGCATATCTACACCGGTGATGTGTCGATCGGGCTCAAGGGCCGGATCGTGTTCGAGTGCCCGGGCATTGACGGCCTGATGATTGCCCAGCGCGCTCTGCGCGAGGCGGTCAACACGCGCCTGCAGAACCAGTTCCACCACACCATTGCCAACCGCTGGGCGGAGCTGGTCTACACCGGGTTTTTCTTCGAACCCCACAAGCGCGATCTCGAGCAGTACCTCGAAAGCGCCAACAGCCATGTCACCGGCGTGGTTCGCCTGGCCACCGAGGGCGGCAGCGTTCAAGCCGTTGCGGTGGGTTCGCGCTATCTGCTCAAGGACCCGGATTCGGTCTACGCCCAGTCGGCCGGCTGGACCCCGGAAGAGGCCGAGGGCTTCGTCAAGCTTATCGGCCAGAGCTCGACCCTGGCCGCACGGGTGCGCAAATGAGCGATCGGCTTGTGCACCATCTGGGCGTGCTGGTCGCCTGCGACAGTCAGAACCCCCCGCGCCGGATCACCCCCGACAGCTCGATGATCGTCCACGCCCGGTCCGTGCTGGAGAGTTCGGGGTTCGAGGTTCGCATCGACGATTTCGGGGGCGGTCACGTCAACCTGTTTGCCCGCCGGGGCGAACCCGACGTGTTGTTCAACTGTCATCTCGATACCGTGCCGGTGGGTGAGGGCTGGACCCGGCCGGCGCTGGAGCTGACGGTGGCCGACGGGCGTGCCTGGGGGCGCGGAGTGTGTGATATCAAGGGCGCGGCTGCGGCCCTGTTGACGGTCGCCGAGTCCTCCGACCAGGCCATGGCCATCCTGTTTACCAGCGATGAGGAAGGCGCCGGGGGCTGCTGTATCGAGAATTTTCTGAAAGCCGGGGACAATCGCGCGTTTTCCCAGGTGGTGGTCTGCGAGCCGACCGGCTGTCAGGCGATCCTGGCCCACCGCGGCTTTCTTTCGGTCAAGGGCCGGTTTTTCGGGGTGATGGGCCATTCCTCGGAGTTTCGCGCGCTGGCCGACAACGCCAACCACCGCGCCGGGCGCTGGCTGACCGCGGCCCTCGATTACTGCCAGGCCGAGGCCGAGGCGGAGCGCCATACCTGCTTCAACCTGGGCCTGTTCAACGGCGGCACCAAGTCCAACGTCATCGCCGGGGATGCCCGAGTGCATTACTCGGCCCGGCTGGGGCCGGGTCAGTCCAACGACCAGCTGTTCGATGCACTCAAGGGCCTGGCCGGGGCGGCGCAGTGGGCCGAGTGGGAAGTCCCGTTTGCCGGCCCGCCGTTGCCGGCCGGTGGCCGGGATGACGCCGACGCCCGCGCCTTCTGCCAGCGGCATGGTCTCGACCTCGGCGAGCCGGTCGGCTTCTGGACCGAAGCCTCGCTGTTTTCCGACGCCGGCCTGCCTGCACTGGTCTTCGGGCCGGGCGATATCGCCCAGGCTCATGCGGTGGACGAATGGGTCGCGCTGGAGCAGCTCGAACGTGCCGCGGCGACCTACCGCCGTATTGCCACCGACACCTGAGCAACGCCGATTCGGCGCGATGGGAGCATTCTCCCGGGGTCTGGAAGCGGCCTGCCGGCGGCCGAGCCGGCCGACCGCGGGCCGCGCAGCAGGAAACATACGGGCCTGAGAAGATTCCCGATGCCGGTTCAGACGCTCGTTGGCTCCATCCCGGGGCGAAATGCTGGCACAGTGGGCACGGGTCGGTTATTTTTTCCTGGTGGCCACGGCCATCGCTGACTTGAACGAGCGCAACCCGGAGAACGAATCGGCATGGCCGAAGTCCGACAAACCGTCATCGAGCTGCTCGGTCAGCTCGGCTCCAGCCGCGAGGCCCGCCAGTACCTCAGCCAGTTTTCCCGCATCGAGGAATCGCGGTTCGCGGTGGTCAAGGTCGGCGGTGCGGTACTCGAGGACGACCTTGATGAGCTGGCCGCGGCGCTGGCCTTTCTGCACCGGCTCGGGCTGACGCCGATCATCCTGCACGGCGCCGGGCCGCAGCTCGACGAGGCCATGGCCGAGGCCGGCGTGCCGGTTGAAAAGCGCGACGGGCTGCGCGTGACCACCGAAGCGGTCATGGCCGTGGCCCGTCCGGTCATCTACCGGGCCAATGCGCGCCTGGTCGATGCCCTGGAGGCGCGCGGCGTGCGCGCCCGGGGTTTGATCCACGGGGTCTTCAACGCCCGCCTCGCCGATCCGGAGCGCCTCGGCCTGGTCGGCGCCATCGAGGCCATTGAGCTGGAGTCGGTGCGCGCCGCAGTCGCCTCGGGCGCATTGCCGGTGGTCGCCTGCCTGGGCGAATCGCGCGGCGGGCAGGTGATGAACATCAATGCCGATGTCGCCGCCCGCGAGCTGGTCTGGGCGGTGCAGCCTTACAAGGTGATCTTCCTGACCGGTACCGGAGGCCTTCTGGATCAGAATGGCCGGATCATCTCGGCGATCAGCCTGACCGAGGACTACGACAATCTCATCAATCAGGACTGGGTCCACTCCGGCATGCAGCTCAAGCTGGCCCAGATCAAGGAACTGCTCGAGCAACTGCCGCCGGAGGCCTCGGTTTCGATTACCTCGGCGGCCAAGCTCACGCGCGAGCTGTTCACCCACACCGGTGCCGGCACGCTGATTCGACGCGGCGAGCGCATCGAGTGGTTTGCATCGGTTCCCGATGAGCGCCGGGCCGAGTTCAGCGAACTGCTCGAGGCCAGCTTTTCGCGCAAGCTGCGCGACGACTGGCTGGAGGGTCGCGACGTCGAGGGCTTGCTGCTGGCCGAGAGCGGACGGGCGGCCGCGTTGATCGTGCGCGGGCTGGATGGTCTGCCCTACCTGGACAAGATCGTCACCACCCCCGAGGCTCGCGGCGAGGGCCTGGGCGCTGCGCTGTGGCAGGCGTTGCGGGCCCGCTGCCCGGCGATGTACTGGCGTGCACGCTCGAGCAACCCGATCGCCGGCTGGTATTTCCAGCAGGCCCACACCACCCATCGCCATGGAGAGTGGATTGTCTATACCATCGGGGTGAGCGATTATTCGCAGCTTGAGCGCCTGGTGACCGATGCTCGGCGGCGAGATTCGGGCTGGATTCAAGAGGCCGGGACATGAGGCTGGCGCTGATCGGCGGGCGGGGCCATACCGGAACAGCCTTGCTGGCGCTGCTCGCCCGCCACCCGGAACTGAGCCTGGCGCTGGCTTCCTCCGGCTCGCAGGCCGGTGAGCGAATCGTCGAACAGGTACCCGAGTGGCCGGATGAGGGGGCGGTCTTCGAGGCCCTGGCACCGGAAGGGGTCGCGGCGGTCGACGCCGGGGTCTGGGTGCTCGCCCTGCCCAACGGCGCCAGCGCGCCGTGGGTGGCCGCGGTTGCCGAGAGCCATCCCCAGGCGCGAGTTCTGGACCTGGGTGCCGACTACCGTTTCGATCCGGAATGGACCTACGGACTGACCGAGTGGAATCGCGACGCGCTCCGGCGCACGCGGCGTATCGCCAACCCTGGTTGCTATGCCACCGGCGCTCAGTTCGCGCTGTTGCCGATTCGCGACGCCCTGATTCGCCCGCCGGTGGTGTTCGGTGTTTCCGGCTTCAGTGGTGCCGGCAAGACGCCATCGCCGCGCAACGACCCGGCGCGGCTGGCCGACAACCTCATTCCCTATGCCCTGGCCGGCCACGTTCACGAGCGCGAGATTTCCGAACATCTCGGCCGACCGGTGCGTTTCCACCCGCACGTGGCCGCGTTTTTCCGCGGCCTGTCGCTGACCGTCTCGGTCGAGCTGTCCGAGCCGGCAAGCGCCGAGTCGCTGCTGGCCGAATACCAGCGCGCCTACGCCAACGAGCCGCTGGTCGAGGTCAGTGCAGAGATCCCCGAAATCCGCGATGTCGTTGGCACACCCCGCCTGGCGATCGGCGGCTTCACCGCCGACCCGCGCGACCCGCACCGGGCCAGCCTGGTCGTGGCACTCGACAACCTGCTCAAAGGTGCGGCCAGCCAGGCCCTGCAAAACATCAACCTGGCACTCGGCCTGGATGAGTTGACGGCTATCGAACGGCCAACCAAAAAATGACTAACACGAAGAGCACGAATAGCACGAAGAGGGCACGAAGAAAACCAAGAAATTTCCCGCTTTTCCTTCGTGGTACTTCGTGCCTTCTTCGTGTGCTTCGTGTTAATCGTTCTTCAGGCGACGCGGAGCGAACTACATGACCGATTACATCTGGCAAAAGGGAAGTTCATCGCAGGTCGATGAACAGGTGATGCGGTTTCTGGCTGGAGAGGACGTGGTGCTCGACCGCGAGCTGCTGCCGTTCGATATCCGGGCCAGCCAGGCGCATGCGCGCGGGCTTGCCCGCATCGGGGTGTTGACCGCTGACCAGGCCGAAGCGATGTGCGACAGCCTCGATGCCCTGGCCCGGGCGTTCGAGGACGGCGAATTCGTGCTCGACGAGCGTTTCGAGGATGGACACTCGGCCATCGAGCACTGGCTGACCGAACAGCTCGGCGAGACCGGCGCGCGAATCCACGCCGGACGCAGCCGCAACGACCAGGTCGCGGTTGCGCTGCGCCTGTTCATGAAAGACCGGCTTGCCAGGCTGCGGGCGCTGACGCTCGAAATTGCCCGCGTGTGCCTGGCGCGGGCCGGCTCGGAGGCTGACGTCGCAATGCCCGGCCACACCCATTTGCAGCAGGCCATGCCCTCGTCGCTGGGGCTGTGGTGGGCCGGCCACGCCGAGGCGTTCATCGACAACGCTGAGCTGGCCACCCAGACCCGCCGCTGGCTCGATGCCTGCCCGCTGGGTACCGCCTCGGGGTTCGGCGTCAACCTGGCGCTCGACCGCGACGGCGTGGCCGAGGAGCTGGGCTTCGACCGGCTGCTGATCAACCCGCAGTATGCCCAGAACGCGCGCGGCAAGGTTGAGCTGCGCCTGCTCGACGCGCTGTCGGCAGCCACCGGGGACCTGCGCCGCCTGGCCTGGGACCTGAGCCTCTACGCCAGCCAGGAATTCGGCTTCGTGCGCATCCCGGCGGCGTTTTGTACCGGCTCGTCGATCATGCCCAACAAGCAAAATCCCGACAGCGTGGAATTGCTGCGCTCGCTGCACGCAACGGTCGTCGGCGCCCGGGCCGAGCTCGATTCGGTGCTGTCGCTACCGTCGGGATACCAGAGAGACCTGCAGGACACCAAGCCACCGCTTCTGCGTGCCTGTGCGCGCGCACTGGCTGGCCTCGCGATCACGCCATCATTGCTCGCGGGGCTCGAATGGGACGCGGCGCGCATGAGCCGGACCATCAGCGCCGAACAGCACGCCACCGACCGGGCCAACGAACTGGTCGCCGAAGGCCGGCCGTTTCGCGAGGCCTACCGCCAGGCCGCTGCCGAGTTCGACCAGCTCGGAAACCGAAGCCCGGCCGACAGCCTGCGCGCGCGCACCTCGCCGGGCGCCTGCGCCGACCTTGCGCTCGACCGGCTGGACGCCCGCATCCAAGCCCTCGATTCGGCCGAATGATTTGCCCCAAAAACAGGGGCCTGTGGCCGGGCCCGGAACAAACTTTCAAAAAACCTTCATCGAGCTGTTGACGCCCTGAAAATAGGGTCTATAATGCGCAGCTCACTTGGACGGAACGCAGCTTCTGCCTCCGACCAAGCGAAACAGCCCGACGAAATTTTTTTACGAAATTTCTTGACGGCAAAAAAATTCAGGCTATAATGGCCGGCCTAGCTAGCGAAACGCAGCCAGGCGAATGAAAGAGTTCATTTACAACGAAAGCAGATAATTTGTGTGGGCGCCCTCGATTGGCTTGAAGCCAAAAGAGAGCGACCAAGCCTAGAAAAGCAAGCAAGCAATTCTTTGGCGAGGTTCTGCTCTTGGTTCAAAAGCATTGCTTTTAAACTGAAGAGTTTGATCCTGGCTCAGATTGAACGCTGGCGGCATGC
>CAYQJJ010000136.1:2072-7836 GCA_964417745.1 uncultured Wenzhouxiangella sp. | reverse complement strand
ATATCGAGCCACTCATCGCCGGCTTGCTCGTCATCGGCTTTCTGATCCCCTGCACCGGTCTCCAGCGACTGGATCCACAGCCGGCGGGCGCGCCAGTCTTCTTCGAAGATGACCGGATCGAAGCCCTTGTCGTGCAGTTCGCTGATCTCTTCGGCCTGCGGCTCGGTACCAATCAGCGCGACCGATTCGCCGTCCGGGCTCAGGCTGTAACCCGAGACCCCGGTCTCGAGCCTGGCGACCCGGCGGGCCTCCCCGCCGTCGACCGGAATCCGGTAGAGCTGGGCATGCTCGTCGTCACCGCGCCGGGTGACGAAGGTGACCGCGGAGCCATCCGGCATCCAGTCGAGCTGGCCGACGTTGACCTCGCCGGTAATGAACGGCCGGCTGTTGCCCTCGCCGTCGGTCACGTGGAGTTCGGTCCAGGCCGGACCGTCGTCGCCGACGCCGGGCTGGCGCGGAACAACGCGGGTATAGGCGATGCGTTCGCCATCGGGGCTGATCGCGACCTGAGCGACCTGTTCGGTCCGGGCGATCTGCTCGAGCGACATGCCGGCCTGCGCCAGCAGCGGCATGAGCCCGACCAGGGCGGAAACTGCAAAGAGCTTGAATGCTTTCATATCGAAAATCCCGTTCGGATCGGTGCCGATCCGGTTGTTGAAAACCTGGCAAAGATATCAGATTGCCCCGACCTCGGCAGTGGAGCGCAGCCCACCCCCGATCGCCGGGAATGCTTCACCCGCCCAGAACCTTTCCGGGGTTGAGCAGACCATCGGGGTCGAAGCCGGCCTTGATGGCACGCAGCAGCTCGATCTCGCCGGCTGAGCGCGAGAAATGCAGGTCGTCTCGCTTGAGCAGGCCGACGCCGTGCTCGGCCGACACGCTGCCCTCGAAACGCTGCACCAGTTCAAACACCGCCGGACTGATTTCGCGGCCCGCTTCGTGGAAGGCCTCGGTCGACCAGTCATCGGGCTTGAGAACGTTCATGTGCAGGTTGCCATCGCCGATATGGCCGAACCAGACCACTTCGAACTCCGGGTAGTTGGCCTCGACCAGCTTTTCGAGCTCGCGGAGGAACTCCGGTACCCGTCCGATGCGCACCGACAGGTCGTTCTTGTAAGGCGTGCGCGGGGCGATCGATTCGCTGATCGCCTCGCGCCACTGCCAGAGTTCCTCGGCCTGGGCACCGGACTGGCTGATCGTGCCATCGGCAACGTGGCCGGCCTCCATGAGCTCCTCGAACACCGCCAGCGCCGCTTCCTGGCACGACTGGTCCGGGTCATCGAACTCGACCACGGCGTGAAACGGGCACTCGCCGATCGGAAATGCCTGGCCGGTCGCCCCGGCCACGTGGGCGACCGAGCGCTGGTCGAAAAACTCGAAGGCAGAGAGCTTGAGCGCGCGCCGCAGGCTGGCGAAGGCGGGCATGATGGCATCGAGTCCCGAAAAGCCCAGCAGCAACACCGACTGCTCCGCCGGCGGCGGGGCCAGGCCCATGGTGGCCTCGGTGATGATGCCCAGGGTGCCCTCGCTGCCGATCAGGAGATGGCGCAGGTCCGGCCCGGCATTGTTCTTGACCAGGGCACGGTTGAGCTCGAGCACCTCGCCGGTGCCGGTCACCACGGTCAGCCCGCGCACCCAGTCACGGGTCATGCCGTAGCGCAGAACCCGGATACCGCCGGCATTGGTGGCGATCGAGCCACCGACCTGGCTGGAGGCCGCCGCGGCCCAGTCGACCGGATAGGACCAGCCCTTGTCCTCGGCAAGGCTCTGCAGGTCGCCAACGCTCATGCCGGCCTGAACGGTGAGGCTGGGTTCGTCGGCATCGAAGGCGACGACCTCGCGCATCTTCTCGAGTGACACCACCACCTCGCCATCGGCAGCGACGGCACCTCCGGACAGACCGGTGCGCCCGCCACTCGGGACCAGTGCACGCTTGTTCTCGCGCGCCCACTTGACCAGTGCGACGACGTCGTCGGTGGATCGCGGCAGCGCCACGGCCTCGGGGGCGGGCTTCCAGAAACGGGTCCAGTCGCAGCCGTAATGCTCCAGGCTGGCCGGGTCGGTAAGCCAATCGATTTCAGGCAATTTCGTCATGGTTCTCCATGCAGTCTCGTGGATGCTGCAATAATGAGCATCGTTATCAAATCAATGGGTACATCAAAAATCAGGATGACTCAATCAAACTATTCACTGGCAAAGGAAAAAATCAATTTCCTGTTGCTGGAAGGCATTCATGATCGAGCCAAGGAATCCATCCGCAAAGCCGGCTACAACAGCATGAGCGACAAGTCGGCAGCGATGTCGACCGAAGACCTCAAATCGGCCATCCGCGATGCCCATTTCCTCGGCATTCGCTCGCGCAGCCAGATTACCGCCGAAGTGCTGGATCACGCCGAAAAGCTGACCGCCATCGGCTGCTTCTGCATCGGCACCGACCAGGTCGATCTCGACGAAGCGCGCAAGCGCGGCATCCCGGTATTCAATGCCCCTTATGCTAACACCCGCTCGGTTGCCGAGCTGGTTCTGGCCGAAATCATCATGCTGCTGCGCGGTATCGCGCAGAAAAACGCCGGCGCGCATCGCGGCCAGTGGCTCAAGACCGCCAAGGGCTCGCACGAGGTGCGCGGCAAGACCCTCGGCATTATCGGCTACGGTCACATCGGCTCACAGCTCGGGATCCTGGCCGAAAGCCTCGGCATGAAGGTCTACTTCCACGACATCGTCGACCAGCTCCCGCTGGGCAACGCCGAGCCGCTCGACAGCCTCGACGAATTGCTCGAGGCCGCCGACGTCGTCAGCCTGCACGTGCCCGATACCGAACAGACCCGCGGCATGATCGGGGCCCGCGAGCTGGCCCTGATGAGCACGGGCACGCATCTGATCAACGCCTCGCGCGGCAAGGTGGTCGACATCCCGGCACTGGCCCAGGCTCTGCACGACGGCCACATCGGCGGTGCGGCCATCGACGTCTTCCCGAGCGAGCCGGCCAGCGGCGACGAGGAATTCGTCAGCGAACTGCGCGGTATCGACAACGCGCTGCTGACTCCGCACATCGGCGGCAGCACCCGCGAGGCGCAGGAAAACATCGCCCTCGATGTTGCTTCCAAGCTGGTTCGCTACTCCGACAACGGCTCGACCATGGGCGCGGTCAATTTCCCGGAGGTCTCGCTGCCCGACCACGCCGGCACCCGGCGCATCATGCACATTCACCGCAACGAGCCCGGGGTTCTCAACGCCATCAACCGGATTTTCTCGCGCGCGAGTATCAATATCGCGGCGCAGTACCTGCAGACCTACCCCGATGTCGGCTACGTGGTCATGGATATCGAGGCACCGGACACCCCGGCGCTGGTCTCCGAGCTCAACGAGATCGAGGCGACCCTGCGTACCCGCTTCCTTTACTGATGCATGAAGGTGCAGATCCGATGCCCGAAGACCAGACGATAGAACGCGACGACCAGGCCGGTCGGTTTTCGATGTCCGTGGACGGCGAGCGCTGCGTGCTCGATTTCAGACGCGAAGACGACCTCGTCGACATGACCCGCGTGCTGGTACCCGATGCCGTCGGCGGCCGCGGTATCGCCGGCCGCCTGACCCGGCACGCGCTCGACTGGGCGCGTGCCGAAGGCCTGAAAGTGCGACCGACCTGCCCCTATGTAAGCGCCTGGATCGAGCGCCACGCCGACTACCAGGACCTGGTCGAATAACCAGGCAGTCGACCAGCCGACCAGCCGACTAGCCGAGAGCCTGCGCGGCCCGATCAAGCCCGCGGGCGAGTTTGTCGGCCAGTTCGTCGAGCTGGCTCTCGGTAATGATCAGCGGCGGGCAGACCGCGACCACGTCTCCGGGCAGGGCGCGCACCACCAGCCCCTCCTCCAGGCAAGCAGCCGCCACCTTGAAGGCCGCCTTCTCACCGGCCGGAAACAGCTCGCGGCTGGACTTGTCGGCGACCAGCTCCAGGCCGGCAATCAGGCTCTCGCCGCGCAGGTTGCCGACCAGCGGATGATCGGCCAGCGGTGCGAGCTTCTGCTGCATCGCCTCGCCCATGGCCCGGGCATGCGCCATGATGCCGCGCTCTTCCATCAGTTCCAGGTTACGCACCGCCACCGCGGCGGCGACCGGGTGGCCCGAATAGGTCAGCCCGTGGGCGAACAGGCCGACGCCTTCGGCGGCCTGCTCGATCGCCTCGTACATGAACGGCGGCACGGCCACGGCTGAAATCGGCTGGTAGGCCGAAGACAGCGCCTTGGCCATGGTCATGGTCGCCGGCTGGATATCCCAGGTCTGGCAACCGAAGGGATTACCGGTGCGGCCGAAGCCGCAGACCACTTCATCGTCGACGAGCAAAATGCCGTGCTTGCACAGGATCGGCTGGATGCGCTCGAAATAGCCCTTCGGTGGCGGAATGACACCGCCGGCGCCCATCAGGGGCTCGGCGAACATCGCGGCGATGGTATCGCCGCCCTCGCGCTCGATGACCGCTTCGAGCTCTTCGGCCAGACGATCGACGAAAGCCGCTTCGCTCTCGCCTTCGTGGTGCTGGCGGTAATAACTCGGCGAAGTCAGTTGAATCACATCATCGCCGGGCAGGTCGAAGTGCTTGTGAAATGCCGGCAGGCCGGTCAGCGCTGCCGTTGCCAGGGTCACGCCGTGATAGGCGTTGCCGCGTGTGAGAAGCTTTTTCTTCTGCGGCTGGCCGATGGCATTGAAGTAGTAGCGAACCAGCTTGACCTGGGCATCGTTGGCGTCCGAGCCGGAACAGCCGAACAGAAAGCGCGCGCCCTCGATCGGCACCCATTCGGCAAGCTTGCTGGCCAGGCGTATGCTCGGTTCGTTGCTCTTGCCGGCAAACAGCGGCCCGTAGCAGAACGTCTCCATCTGTTCGCAGGCCACCCGCGCCAGCTCTTTCTCGCCATAGCCCAGCGCGGTGCACCACAGTCCGGCCATGCCCTCCAGGTAGCGCTTGCCCTCCGAGTCGAAGACATACACCCCCTCGCCACGCTCCCAGATCTGCGGGCCGCTGGCGCGATGGCCGCGAAGATCGGTGGCCGGGTGAAACAGATGTTCGAGATCCTGACTGGCGAGTGATTGACTCACGGCGACGGTTTCCTTGGTGTGTACAAAATGGCTGGACCAGGCTCACGGCGGCGTTGACCGCGAAGGGGTTACACTAAAGCAGTCCATTCAGTCGGAGGCAAGTTTAAATGAAGTCCATCACCACCATTGCCGTGTCAGCCCTTTTTGCCTGCAGCGCGCTGGCCGCCCACGACCATCCGCGCGAGAGCGTGCAGATCATCGACGAGGGCGGTGAGGCCGTCGGCCTGGCCGAATTGACCCAGGGGCCGCGCGGGACCGTGATCCGGCTCGAACTCGAAGGGCTCGAACCGGGACCGAAAGCGATTCACATCCACGGCACCGGAACCTGCGCCGACCACGACCACGGTTTCCAGGACTCCGGCGGCCACCTCAACCCGCAGGGCGCCGAACACGGCCTGCTCAACCCCCAGGGCCCGGGAGCCGGCGACCTGCCCAATTTCTACGTCCACGAAGACGGTCGCGCCTGGGCGGAGTTCTACACCACCGCCGTCAGCCTCGACGGGGCCTTTGGCGCCAGCCTTTCCGGCGAGGATGGAACCGCGCTGGTGATCCACGAAAACCCCGATGACCATACCTCTCAGCCCATCGGCGGCGCCGGGTCACGCGTGGCATGCGGCGTCATTCATCCGGTCGACTGACTCATCGCCCGTCGCGCCGCTGAGGGCGC
>CAYQJJ010000136.1:759-1972 GCA_964417745.1 uncultured Wenzhouxiangella sp. | reverse complement strand
TGCAGGTGGATGTGATAGACCGACTGCCCGCCCTGGGAGTTACAGTTGAAGTTCAACCGGTAGCCGTCATCGCTCAGACCTTCCGACGCGGCGATATCCCGGGCGGCGAGCACCATGCGCCCGACCAGCTGGGTGTCGTCCGGGGTCAGATCATTGAGCGTGCGGATGCGCCGCTTGGGAATGATCAGGATGTGGACCGGCGCCTGCGGATCGATGTCGCGAAACGCGAGCAGGTCATCATCCTCGAAAACGATGTCGGCCGGAATTTCGCGCCGAATGATTTTGTCGAACAGATCGTCGGACATGGCTCATCCTCCTTGGATTTGCTGATGGACCCGGGCCGCCGCAGTGGCGGCGGTCGGCAACTCGTCGGGCGTGGCCACTGGCCAGGCCGCTGCGCGCAGCCGGCTGTAGAACGCCCCGGGGTCGATATCGAGAACCTCCGGCCCGCGTGGCCCGACCTCGGCGGCCAGCGCCCGGGCCATCCATTCACGCCCGGCCTGGCTGGCACCGTAGGCGCCCCAGTTGGCCGGCTGCTCGATGCAGTGCCGGTCGGCAATGAACACGATACGCGAGCGCTCACCGGCGCGCAGTAACGGCAGCATCGCACCAGTCAGGAGGAACGGGCCGTTCAGTCCGGCCTGCAGGATCCTGAACCACTCCTCGGCCCCGTGGTGCTCGAGCGGGCGCAGCGCCTTGAACTCGGCGGCGTTGTGGACCAGCACGTCCAGCCCTCCGAATTCGCGTTCGATGCGCTCGGCGAGCTCGGCGTAATCCTCGGGGCCCGCGCCGACCAGGTCCAGCGGCATCAGCGCTGGCGCCCCCAGGCCCGATTCAACCAGGCTGTCGTGCAGTTCGTCGAGGCCGCGACGGTCGCGATCGAGCGCCACGCAATCGGCCCCCGATTTCAGAACAAGGGTCGTCAGCTCGCGGCCCAGCGCACCGGCCGCGCCGGTGATCAGCCAGACCGATCGGGTTCGTGCTGTCATGTGATTTCGTGACCTGCCGGGTAAAGGCCGGCATTGTCTCAGATTCCCGCCGCCTGGTGCGCTACCATGGAATCGACACTTTCCGGAGCATCACCTTGCCGTTCTACGAATACGCCGCCAGTGCGGAGAAGTGCTGCGACCATTGCCGTGATCGCTTCACGGTGCTGCAACGCCTGCACGACGACCCGCTCGATGTCTGTCCGGCCTGCAGTGCACCTGTACGC
>CAYQJJ010000136.1:0-749 GCA_964417745.1 uncultured Wenzhouxiangella sp. | reverse complement strand
GGCTCATTTCACCGCCCTACGTGGTTGGCGGGCAGGCGCACAAGCTCAAGGAATCGAACATCGAAAAAGCCGGCTTCACCCAGTACAAGAAGATCGGCAAGGGTGTCTATGAAAAAACCGCCGGCAAGGGCCCCGGGGTGATCAGTTCCGACTGACCCCGTCCAGGGCCAGGTCGCATAACGGCTTCACAGACGCACGCCGATACCGATGTTGAAGCGCGTCGATCCCTGGCCCCAGCGTTGCGGATCAGCCGGCCAGAGATGGATCTCCTCGGCAAGCAGAACGGGGTGATCGTGAATGCGCTCACCTACCCGCCGTTCGGCCAGGCCATCGATTCTTCCCAGCACGGTGACGTAGCGACCGCGCTCGAACTCCATGGGCTCGAGAAAGCCGCTCTCGACGACCAGGAACCGAACGCCCGGATCGGCGTCGATTCTGGGCCGGTCGGCTCGATCGAGCGGGTAGCTGACCACGCTCAACTCGGTCGTCTCCGGGCGATTGTCAATCGACGCGATCCGCCCGCCCCACACCGCCCACTGGCCATCGACAGCGCGGCCATCGAACACGTGGGCCGGGCCGATACCGGAGATCTCGATATCCTCGCGCCCGACCGGACTACTCGCGCAGCCGGCGAGAAAGGTCAGAATCACCCCGGCAGAGAAAATAAAAAATACTTTTCTATTAGTAAGTTGCATTAGATATTTCATGTTGATCCTTCGGCGGTGTCAGAGCACGCCAGCCTGACGTGC
>CAYQJJ010000135.1:0-7863 GCA_964417745.1 uncultured Wenzhouxiangella sp. | reverse complement strand
TCAATACGCTAATGGGTGGTGGGCCCTGCTGGACTTGAACCAGCGACCTACCGATTATGAGTCGGCTGCTCTAACCAACTGAGCTAAGGGCCCGTATCGATGGGGCGGGTTACTGGGTGTTGTCCGGGCCGCTGCTTTGCTTGGCCTCGGCTTCGGCCTGGGCGACCGGCTTGGCTTCCAGGCCCTTTTCCTCGAGCTCCTGTTTCTTGCGATCCTGGATGTAGGTCAGGTTTTTCTTGTAGAGCTCGGCCACCCGTTCGACGCCGTTGGGGGCGAGGAAGCCCTGGTTGCCGGCGGCCATGAAGGTGGCGTAGACGCCCGAGGCGGCCATCAGAGCCGCGGAGATCATCTTGATATCCTGACCCTGTTCGTTGGCCATGCGATTGGCCAGTTCAATGAATGCCTCGGTTGCCTTGTTGTGCGCGTCGATCTGGGCTTGCTTGTCTGACATGAAGAACCTGTCGTGGCTGATGGGTGAGGGTCGAGTCCAGGCGCTTACCGAGCGCCCGGCCGGACAGCCTTGAAGGATAGCATGATGACCGCATTCGGGCGGCTGAATTGACAGCATGGAACGCCCTCGGCTCTAATGGGTGGCGATCTCAATCCCGGAGCGCGCGTTTCCCATGTCCAGGGGACGAATCCTGTCTGGCTGCCTGTCCGTCCTCTTGCTGGGTCTGGTGGCCATGCCCGCGAGCGCGGACTCGACGATTCGCTTCGAGCGCCTGTCGATGGCCGATGGTCTGTCGCAGTCCTCGATCAATGCGATTGCCCAGGACGAACAGGGTTATCTGTGGATCGGAACCCAGTACGGGCTCAATCGCTACGACGGCTACCGGTTCGACAGCTATCGCCACGAGCCGGAAATTCCCGCATCGCTGAGCAACAGCGCGATCACCGATCTGCACCTGTCCGCATCCGGCAAGCTGTGGGTGGCCACGCGCGACGGGCTCAATCGGCTCGATCCCGAAACCGGGCGAGCCGAGCGTTTCTTTCCTCCCGCCGCTGCGAACGACGGACGGCCCTGGGCCTCGGGCTCGATTGTCGCCGAAGACGACGCCGGGCGGCTGTTTCTGGCTTTCGGGCCGGGCCATCTGGCCTACTGGTGCCCCCAGGCGCGCGAGATTCAGCCGCTGAGCTTTTCCGCGCCGGTCGCGGACGAAGAGCTCTCGCAGCGTTCGGCGATCATCGACAACGATGGTCGTTTCTGGGTATTCAACGCTGCCGGACTGTGGCGTCTCGATGCCGAAGCCCGGCGCCTGGAGCCCATGCTGCCGCTCGATCACGACCCGGTCGGCCGGCTTTCCGAGGCGCTGGCGCTCGGCCCCGACGGTCGGTTGCTGCTGGCTGCCGATGAAGGCTTGAAGATCGTCGAACCGGGCACGCTCGAGGTCATCGAACGCATTCGGCCGACCGATCATGGCCATGACAGCGACCGCATCGATGCTGTACTGACGGATGCGGATGGCATGGTCTGGCTCGTGCTCACTCAAAGCCTGGTGCGTTTTGACCCTCGTTCCGGCGCATGGAAGGAAATGTTCGACGGTGGCCTGGAGGCGCCGCTTGGCAGCGGACGCCAAGAGATCCGCCTGGCCAACCATGGCAGCGGCGATGTCTGGTTCGCGAGCCAGTACGGGGTGGCGCGCTGGCGGGGCGACAGTGGGGCTATCGAGGTGCTGAGGCACGATCCGCGCGATGACCGCAGTATTCCCCCGACCACACTCAATGCCGGCTACATCCTGTTCACCGACGACGAGGACAACGTCTGGGTCGGCAGCCGGCTTGGCGGACTGGCGCGTTACTCGCCCCTGTCACAGCGCTTCGAGCATATCGAGGATCGCAGCGCGCTCGGCGACATCCCGTTTGCCGGCCACAACATCGTGCGCGGTATTGCCGAGCAGCATATCGACGACCGGGAGTACGTCTGGCTCGCCCTGGACTCGGCCGGCCTGCGCCGGGTGCGCCGGCGCGACAATGGCGGTCATGCCTGGGTTGACAGCTTTCACGCCGAAGCCGCGGCCGGGCAACGCCTGCCCGGCAACCGCCTCTGGAGCGTGGTCACCGACCCCGGGAGTGATCTGGTCTGGGTGCTCGAAAGTTATCACCTGATCGCGATCGACGGCCGCGCCGGGCGCGTGGTCTCGGTGGTGCCGCTGGACGATTCCGGCGGGCGCGCCACCGATCTGCTCATGAGCCGGGATGGTTCGGCGCTGTGGGTCGGCCACCGCGACGGAGTCACCGAGTTTCACGTTCCGGTAGAAAACCGGCACCGTATCGAGCGCTGCCCGCGTTCTCCGCTGCTGGCCGGCGAGACGGTGTTCAATCTGCTCGAACTCGACGATGGGCGGGTGCTTGCCGCTGCCCGCCAGGGCGTCGGTCTGGCCGATTTCCATGGCGGACGCGGCGAGTTCTTCGTCGATGCCGGTCAGGCCACCGGCCGCGTGCGCCAGGACTTCTTCGGTCTGGCGAATCACAGCGAAGATGGTTTCTGGGTTGGCGCGGCCGAAAGCGGGCTTGCCCATCTGCGCTTTACACGCGACGAACAGGGCCGGAAGATTCCGGAGTTCGAGTGGTACGGTCAGGACGACGGGCTGGTCGACGAAACCATTTATGCCATCCTCCCCGACGCCGAGGGCTGGCTGTGGCTGAGCAGCAATTCGGGGCTGATGCGCTGGCAGCCCGAGACCCGGGAGGTACGCCATTTCACCCCGGCCGACGGTATCCAGCACTTCGAGTTCAACAACACGATCGCCCACATCGGACCCTCCGGGCGCTTCTATTTTGGTGGCATCAACGGCGCCAATGCGTTTTTCCCGGACTCGGTCGCCATCCTCGAAGACCCGCCGCGCCTGTACCTGCAGCGCCTCTACATCAACGGGCAGGAAATGTCGCTGCCCGCCGGCCAGCCACCGGTACTCGAGCTCGCCCACGATCAGAGCGATCTCGAGGTCGAGTTCGTGGGTCTGCACCTGGCCGCGCCGCGCCGGGTTCGCTACCAGCTTCGTCTGACAGGACTCGACGAAGGCTGGATCGAGGCCGGCGCCCGACGCCGGGTTCGCTACGCGGGGCTGCCGCCGGGCGACTACGCCTTCGACCTGCGCGCGGCCAACAGCGACGGCGTGTGGTCCGAGCCCGAACGGCTGCTGAAGGCCTCGGTCGCCCGTCCGCCCTGGCAGACCGGTCCGGCCTACGTGACTTATGCGCTGGCTGGCCTGGGCCTGCTGGGGTTGGTCTGGGCGCTCAACGGACGGCGCCGGCGCCTGCTCGAATCCCAGGTCCGCGAGCGGACCGCCGAGCTGAGTCGGCAGCAGCAGCTCATCGGCCATCAGGCCGCCGAGCTCGAACGCGCGCTCGAGGCCCGAACGGTGTTTCTGACCAACGTATCGCACGAATTCCGGACCCCGCTGACCCTGATCCAGGCGAGCCTGGATCGCCTGGCCCAGACCAGTGATGACGAGCAAAGCGTCGAGCTGGGCCGGCGCTACGTGCGCCGGTTGCTGCGCCTGGTCGACCAGCTGCTGGATCTGTCGCGGCTTCGAGTCGAACGCGAGAGCGCCTTCGGCGAGCCCTGGAGCCTGGCGCCGGTCATCAACGTCACCGTCGAGGCGTTCCGGAACCTGGCCGAGGCGCGTGGCATCACCCTGGCCACCCGCATCGAGCCGGGCTGGCGTACCCGTTGCAGCCAGGAACACGTCGAGAAGATCCTGCTCAACCTGCTGACCAATGCGCTGAAGTTCTGCCCGCGCGACGGGCGGGTTACGGTCGGCCTGGCCGGCGGCGAGAATGGCGTTTCGCTGACTGTTTCCGATACCGGGCCCGGCATCGCGGCGGCCGATCAGGAGCTGATCTTCGAGCGCTTTCACCGCACCGAAGCCGCCGAGCGCGGCGGTATCAGCGGCGCCGGCGTCGGCCTGGCACTGGTGCGCGAAGCGGCTCGCGCGATGGACGGTGAAGTCCATCTGGAAAGCGAACCGGGACGCGGCAGTGTGTTCCGGGTCGATCTGCCAGCCGACTATGACCCGGTTGGCGACCGGCCGGTCGCGCTGATCAGCGGCGAGCGCCTCGAGCTCGATACCGCCTTGCTCCGGCCGGACCCGGTTGCCGATCTCCAGTCGCCCGCAGCACCCGCCCCGTCCGAGCGGCGCGGCAGCGTGCTGGTGGTCGAAGACAACGCCGACCTGCGCCACTACCTGCACCAGTTGCTGGCCGAGGAATGGGAAGTCATCGAGGCCGGCGACGGCAGGCAGGCGCTTCGGATCGCAGCCAGGCGTCAGCCCGACCTGATCGTCAGCGACATCATGATGCCCGAGATGGACGGGCTCGAGCTGCTCCAGCGCCTGCGGGAGGAGTTTTCGACCAGCCACATCCCGGTGATGCTACTGACTGCCCGGCAGGACCATGCCACCCGCCTCAAGGGATTGACCCTGAGTGCCGATGATTTTCTTGCCAAACCTTTCGATGCGCGCGAGTTGCGCGCGCGCCTGCAGCGCATGATCGACAATCGCGAGCGCTTTCGACAGCGCCTGTTGGCGCGTGGGGCCATTGAGGCTGAACCCGAGACGGATGATGACAGGCCCCTGGTGCCGCGCGACCGGGCGTTGCTGGAAAACCTGGATCGCTGGCTCGGAGCGCATGCCACGGACCCGGCAATCGATGTCGACGCCGTAAGCGACGCCATGGCCCTGCAGCGTCGAACCCTGCAACGCAAGCTCAAGGCACTGACCGGGCTGACCCCGGCGGCCTACATCCGCGAATACCGGCTCGCGCGGGCCTGCCGGCAGCTCGTCGAGAGCCGGGATTCGGTCAACGAAATCGCCCTGAGCTGCGGGTTTTCCAGCCCCCAGCAGTTCCACCGGGCATTCCGGCGCAAGCACGGCGTGCCACCGGATCAATGGCGGCGGCAACAGACCGGTGGCAGCGTCTGAACGACCGGCCCGCAGTCCGGTGGTCGATGAATGCAGCAGCCCGGACCGGTTCATCTGACGGCGAAAATGTTCATTTGTCCGAAACGGACACACTTTTGTCCGATACGGGTAACACCAGCATAGCCGCCGCAGGCTACGCTAGAGCCTGGCAATGTGGTTGGGGTCGCATCTAGGTTTGTGGCTCCGGCAGCGCACTAGCGACGCCGGATCGGGGATGCACCACAATCGGGGCAAGGCCGGCTTTCTCAATCGGGAGCCGGCCTTTTTTTGGCGAACGGGCTGTAGCCATGGAATCGGGTAGAATCAGGCCCGAGTCGTGCGATATCCGCCGCGCCTTGCCTGCCAGGAAAGCCGATGAACGCAAGATCCCGCCCCACCGACCAGACCGATCCGCAGACGATTGTCCTGCAGTCGACGCGTGCGGATTCGTCCGAGCGCCAGGGGGCCTGTCTGGTGGTCATACGCGGTCCCCGTCTCGGGGGACGCATCGACCTTGGCGATGCCGCGGTGGTTATCGGGCGTGCCGTGGATGCCGACTTCCAGATCGATTCGCGCAGCGTCTCTCGCAGTCACTGCCGGATCAGCGCCGACGATCAGGGCTTCTGGCTGGAGGATCTGCGCTCGACCAACGCCACGTTCGTCAACGACGAGCCCGTCGAGCGCCATTTGCTCACAGACGGCGACCAGATCCGCATCGGCAAGACCGTGCTCAAGTTTCTCGGCCCCGGCAACCTCGAGGCCGCCTACCTGGCCGATCTGCAGGAAAGCGTCGTTCGAGACGATTTGACCGGGCTCTACAACCGCCGCCATTTCACCGGGCTGCTGGGCGACGAGATCTCGCGCTGCCGCCACTCCAGCGCCCCGAAGCTGGTGCTCGCAATCATCGATATCGACCACTTCAAGCCCATCAATGACGAGATCGGCCATCTGGCCGGCGACAGCGTGCTGCGCGAGTTGTCGGCACGTCTGGTCGAGCGCATCCGCGCCTCCGATACCCTGGCGCGGATTGGCGGCGAGGAGTTCGCACTGGTCATGCCCGACACCGAGCCGCCGGCCGCCGCCGACATTTGCGAGCGCCTGCGTGCCTGCGTCGAGGCCGATGCGTTTTCGCTCGAGGACGAACGGTCGCTGGCGGTTACCATCAGTATTGGTGTCACGGCCTGGGATGAAGGTATGACCAGCGCCAGTGACCTGCTCCGGCGCGCCGATCAAAGGCTCTACAGCGCCAAGAGCAATGGCCGGAACCGGGTCGTCAGCGACGCCTGACCTTCAGGCTGGAAATCGAAACGCTGGCCTCCTCGCCCCGATCGGTGCGAATCGGCTGACCCTCGTCCGGCGCCCAGGCGGTGGCATAGACCACCTCCCAGGTCACCTCCTGCCCCCCGGCCCGGAAACCATCCGGGTCGGCGATGTCACCTGCCGGCTCGGAAGAATCGAGATAGCCAATGGCGCGCAGCTCGCGGGCCAGGGTCTCGGCGCCTGAATAGCTGGCGGTGAGCCAGTCGGTATCGAGCACCGGCTCACTGAACCCGGCCTGAGTCAGCGCGCTGCCCAGGCGCTGGACGTCGGTCAGCCCGTAAGGCAGCAGCTGGTCGGCCAGCGGCGTCTGGCGAAGTTCGGTAAGCGTATCGAGCCCCAGGGTCGATACCAGCAGCATGCCGCCGGGGCGCAACACCCGCCGCAGCTGGCCCAGCACTGCGGGCCAGTCCGGGCACCAGCCGAGCACCAGGTTGGCGTGCACCAGGTCGAAGCTGGCATCGCCCAGCGGCAGGGCCTCGGCGCGGGCGCAAACGCGCTCGAACCGTCGCCGCCACCAGCCCTGGCGCTTGCCCGCCTGGGCGAGCATGGATGCCGAGGCATCCAGGGCGATGACCCTCGCATCCGGCCTTTGCTGGCGCAGCCTCTGGGCCTGGAGGCCCGTACCGCAGCCCAGATCGAGTATCGACTCGGGGCTGAAGTTGAGCCCGTCGAGCCGTTCGAGCAGGCGCTCGCCGATCTGCGCCGGCAGCGCGGCATACAGGTCGTAGCGCTCGGCGATGCGGTCGAATGTGGCGGTCGGGTCGGCGGCGGGCATGTTCATCTGCTGGCAAGTCGGGGCGGTGGCTGATAGGGTCAATGCCTACCATAATGCACCGGGGATTGCCGGGTGGACAGGAGTTTGCCGATTGTCGGACGCCTCATCGGGCGCGACCCGGGCCGCTGGCTGTATCCGCCCGTGTGCCTGATCTGCGGGCTGCCTGCCCGTGCAGGCGTGGATTGCTGCAGCGGCTGCGAGGCCGACCTGCCGCGACTGGCCGCGCAATGTGCGCGCTGCGCGCTGGAACTGCCGCGAAGCGTGGACCTGTGCGGGCGCTGCACCACCCGCCCGCCTCTGTTCGACGCAACCTTCTCCGGATTTGCCTACCGCCACGCCGTCGCCCGCCTGGTACCACGCTTCAAGTTCCAGCGCGATCTCGCCGCCGGCCGTGTGCTGGCCTGGCTAATGGCCCGCTCGCTGGCCGACCAGCAAGCCCCACGCCCGGATCTGCTGGTGCCGGTACCACTGCACTGGGCCCGGCGCCTGTCGCGCGGCTTCAACCAGGCCGAGATGCTCTCCCGTGATCTTTCAGCACGCTATTGTGGCCTGCCCTGGGCAAGCTGCCTGCACCGACGCCGGGCCACACCGGCCCAGTCGGAACTACCGGCCCACCGCCGCCGAGGCAACGTGCGCGCAGCCTTCAGCCTGACCCGCCTGCCACCCGGCACCCGCCACGTGGCCCTGGTCGACGACGTCATGACCACTGGCTCGACCCTCGACGAATGCACCCGAGTCCTCAAGCGCGCCGGCGTCGAGCGGGTGGATGTGTGGGTGGTTGCAAGGGCTTGAAACGGGTGAGGCGGGGGCGGGTGAGGCGTGAGGCGTGAGGCGTGAGGCGTGAGGCGTGAGGCGTGAGGCGGAACC
>CAYQJJ010000134.1:0-7898 GCA_964417745.1 uncultured Wenzhouxiangella sp. | reverse complement strand
GATCGTCCGATCGGTGAGGCGAGCACCGTTTGCCTACCGGCATCCGGCAACCGCGGTTTACGGGCCCTTGCATGACGGGCGGCAGATCGAGCGAGCCTTCGAGGCCGTGCTGGACGCCTCCGATGCTGTCTGGCTGGAGCGCCACCTGCCCGGCGATCTGCTGCGGCTGCTGGTCATCGATGGACGGGTGCGCGCGGCGGGCCGGAAGAGCGCTTGCAGCATCGTCGGTGACGGTCGCTCCAGCGTCGACGAGCTGATCGCCGTACAGGCCCAAAGCCTGCCCGATCCTTCCGCCCGGCGGGCCTGGCAAGAGCTGGTCGAGGGGGATGCCGACAGCGATACCCGGCTGGCCCTGGCCGGCTTCGCGCGCGACAGCGTTCTGCCCGAGGGCCGCCGCCTGGCACTTCGGGCCGACGAGGCGGTCGACCCGGCGGCAGCACCCGAGCCGGTGCTCGACTCCCTCTCACCCGCGATCATCGCGCTGGCCGAGCAGGCCGCGAATGCCTGCGGCCTGACCGCCCTGGCCGGGGTCGATCTTCGGCTGGCCTCCGATCCCGGAAGGATCGACGGCCAGGCGGTTGTGGTGGATGTGCGCCCCGACCCGGACCTGCTCGAACTGCCCTTCCCGGAATCAGGCCACGACCCGGCCGATATGCTGATCACCAGGCGTTTTCCGGCCAACCGCACGGGCCGCATCCCGCTGGTCGCCGTAACCGGCACCAACGGCAAGACCACGACCGTGCGCATGATTCATCACATTCTGGGTCAACGCTTCGATGAAGTGGCCTGCGCGACCACCGTTGGCGCCTTTGCAGGCGACCGCTGCATCGACAACCGCGACGTTGCCGGCGCGGTCGGCGCCAGCCTGGTGCTGGCCGAGCCATCGGTCCAGGCCGCCGTGCTCGAGACCGCGCGCGGCGGATTGCTCATTCACGGCACGGCGTTTGACTGGTGCGATGTCGGCGTCTGCCTGAACGTGGCCGAAGACCACCTCGGCGAATACGGCATCGACACGCTCGACCAGCTCGCCGGGGTCAAGGCCGAAGTGATCCGTCGCAGCCGCGACCTGGCGGTACTCAACGCCCACGACCCGCGGGTCCTGGCCATGCATCGCTCGACTCCGGCCGAGCGGATTGCACTGGCCGGCCCGGGTCTCGATCCCGAAACGGCATGGATCGACGATGAACGCCTGGCACTGATCGTGACAACCGAGCCCGGTGACGACGGCAACGAGCGGATCGTCCTCCACGACCGCGCCGAGCGCCACGAACTGATGAGGACCAGTGACCTGCCGGCCAGTCTGGGCGGGGCGGTCGGATTCAATGTCGAAAACGCCCTGTTCGCCGTCGCGGCCGCGCGCGGTCTGGGCCTGGGGCTGGAGACGATCCGCACCGGCCTCGAGAGCTTCGAGGCCAGCCGCGAGGCCAATCCGGGCCGGTTCAATATCTACCCGGGCTCGGACTGCCGCATCGTCGTCGACCACGCCCAGAACGTGCACGCCATGGACCGGCTCGGCGCGGCAGTCGGCGCGCTCGAGGTTGCCGGCAGCCGGCGGCTGCTGTTGCGCGCGCTGGGCAACCGCAGCGACGACGAAATCCGCGACCTGGCCTTCAGCGCGGCAGCGAGCGGATACGATCACATCGTTTGCACCAACTACGACCTGCTGCGTGGGCGCCAACTCGAGGAGGTCCCGGGGCTGTTGCACGAAACCCTGCTGGCTGCCGGGGTTCCGGCCTCGGCGGTCGAGGTCATCCCCGACGAGGATCAGGCCATCGATCACCTGCTCGACGCCGCCCGGGGCGACGACCTGGTGGTGCTGATCTTTCTCGGCGGCAGCCACCAGGCGATCTGGCAGCGGCTCGACGCACGTTACGGAGTCGCATCATGAGCATCGCGCTTTGCATGGTCATTCGCGACGAGGCCGAGCGCATCACCGACTGCCTCGACAGCGCCCTGGGCAGCGTCGACGAGGTACGCATCATCGATACCGGGTCGACCGACGGCACGCCGGAGCTCATCGAGCAACGCTACGGGATCCCGGTCGCCCGGGGCCGGCTCGACCCGGCACGCTGCTTCAATCTGGCCGACCCGATCAACGCCATGATCGAGCGCAGCGACTGCGACTGGATCCTGAAGCTCGATGCCGACGAACGCCTGGTCGCGCCCGATGGCCTGCTGCGGGTTGCCACGCGCATGGCCGATGACACGCTCGGCGGCTTTTTCGGCACCTGGCGCAACCACCTGCCCGGCGAGCCGGTGTTCGATGACTACAAGCTGTTCCTGTTCCGCCGCGACCACCGCAAGCGCGGCCTGATCCACGAGAACGTACAGATCGATATCCGCGAAGCGGGCGGTCGCGCCGAGTGGCTGTCCGGGCTGCGGGTCGACCATTTCCCCGACGGCCGCCGGGTCGGCGCCAAGCGCCTGCGCTACTGCCAGCTCCTCGAACAGGCGATGCGACTCGATCCCGACTGGCTGCGCTACCCGTGGTTTCTGGGCTATTCGCGCTTCCTCGATGGCGACCCTGGTGGCGCGCGGGAGGCCCTCGGGAAGGTGCGCGACAGTCACTGCGCGGCGTTTCCGGTCGAGGCGCTGAACGCGCGCATGGTGCTGACCGAAATCGCTGCGCGCAACGGCGACCGGGGTGAGGCCGAGGCACTGATCAATGAGCTGAACACGCTGCACACCCGGCTCGCCGGGGATTTCGAGGTTGCCGTCAACACCGGCCTGCCCGACTGGATCGCCAGCACCCGCCAGCTCATCGCACACGACCAGCTCGAATCCGTCCGGGCCCGGCGCTTCGCCTGCTGAAGCCGACGCCGGGGCCTCGATCCGGAAGGCCCCGGGCATGCCGAGCATCTACATGCACGGCTACGAGACGCTGCGCGAGCAATCGGGATTCACCCCGGCCGAGCAGGAAGTGGTGTTTCTGACCATCAGCCGCGAAAACGGCTGCGGATACTGCATAGTGGTCCGGCTGACGGGAACAGCCACCGAAACCGCCCCCCTTTGCGGAAGACCGGCTAGTACGGGCATGTTTTCGAGCTAGTGGGCCAAGCATCAGGCAGCGTTTGACCCCACCGAGGCCAGCGCCTAAGCTTGATTGCGGCCGGATCGAGAGGAGGCGATTGCGGTGGCACCCAGACGATCAATCAGCCGCGAGCATTGGGTCGAGCGGCGTATTCGCCGCTTCCGGCAGGCCCAGGCCCGCACGCCCGAAGCGCTTCGTGTGCTCGCCGAAGGCGATTCCTGGTTTACCCACCCGAGCGCGAGCTGGAAGGGCAAGTCGCTGATCGGCCATCTCGATGCCTACCGAACGGTCAACGTGGTCTCGCTGGCCGCGCCGGGCGATACACTGGCGCGCTACCCCGACCCGCCCAATGGCCAGTGGCGGCTGGCCTGCAACCCGGACTGGCTGGGCGAGGAGACCTTCGATGCCGTAATCGTCAGCGGCGGCGGCAACGACATCCTCACCGACGACCTCGCCTCGATCGTGCTCGACCCGCACGATCATCCCGGCCGCGACGGCCGGCAACTGATCGACCGAGCGGCCTTCGAGACCCGCCTCGACACCATCGTCGAGCTGATCGGCCGCGTCCGCGCGACCGTCGATGCGCACATCGGCGCGCACTGCCCATTGCTGATGCACGGCTACAGCCACGCCCGCGCCTCCGGCGAGGCCTATCAGCTGTTCGGCGGGCTGCTCTCCTTCGGCCCGTGGATCCAGCACGAACTCAGCGACCGCGGCATCGCCGAGCGCGATGCCCAGCAGGACCTGGTCGACGGTCTGGTCGACGACTTCAACGAGCGCCTGGCGGCGCTGGCCGGGACCCTTTCGGGCTTCGTCCACGTCGACGTCCGCGACTGTCTCGATGCCCGGGACTGGGACGACGAAATCCACCCCAATGCCCGCGGCCGCCGCAAACTGGCACGACGGCTCAGGCAGGCGCTGATCGAAACCTGTCGCTGAGCGGGCGGATCGACCTCCCGGATCTGGTAGCGTATCGCTCCGTCCCCAACCGGCTTGCTTCCCAATGACTACCGGCCCGGCCCCGAATCGCGCCCAGGCGCTGTGTCAGACCGTCTACCGTCACCTCGACAGCGGCGATATCCGGCGCGCCGGACCGGTCTGCGAACAATTGGTGGCCGAATTCCCGGACTTCGCCCCCGGCTGGGCCGCGTTCGGCGAGCTGTGGCAGCGAGTCGGCGAGCCCGAGCGGGCAGTCGAATGTGTCAAGACCGCCTGCCGCCTGGCCCCCGACTCCGCCGCCTACCAGGCCCAACTGGCCCGTTGCGAACTCCAGCGCGGCGATACGCGCCGTGCCATGGAACTGGCCGAAACGGCGCTCGAGGCGGCTTCGGATCACTACGAGACCCTTGACACCATCGGCAACGTTTTCAGCAGCGCCGGCGACCAGGGCCGCGCCATGGCCATCTTCGAGCGCGCCTACGAGCTCGCACCCGACCACCCCGCCGCGATCTACAACCTGGCTACCTCGCTGCGCTTTCACGGTCGCGTCGATGAGGCCGAACCCCTGTTCGAGCGGCTCATCGAGCTCGATCCCGACGACCACGAGGCCGTCCATGCGCGCAGCCTGCTGCACCGCGCGAGTGTCGAACACAATCACATCGCCTCGCTCGAAAAGCGCCTGGCCGCGAACCCGCCATGGCCGGCGGCCAGCCACTACGCCTACGCCCTGGGCAAGGAATACGACGACCTCGGCGAGTACGCGAAATCCTTCGCCGCCTACAGCCGGGGCGCCGGCCTTTTGCACGCCCACCGCGACGCCGGCCTCGAAGGCGAGCTCGAATGCATCGACACCGTCGTCACGGCCCTCGAACGCGGCATCGCCAGACCCGATGGTCCCGGCCACGACTCGGACGAGCCGGTCTTCGTCATTGGCCTGCCGCGGACCGGCTCGACGTTGATCGAGCGCATCCTCGGTGGCCACGACGCGGTGTTCGCTGCCGGCGAGCTGCACAACTTCCAGACCCAGGCCCGCCGGATCACCGGAGCGCCGACCGTCGAGACCGCCTACCGGGCCGCAGCCGAGCAGCCAGCCCGAATCGATTTCGCCGCGCTGGGACGTGCCTACATCGACAGCACGCGCCCGCGCACCGGCCACACCGCCCGATTCATCGACAAGCTGCCGCGCAACGACCTGTGGGCCGGGCTGATCCACCGCGCCCTGCCGCGGGCGCGCTTCATCCTCACCCGCCGCGACCCCATGGACACCGGCTACGCGCTCTATCGCACGCTGTTTCGCTCGGGCTATGCCTTCACCTTCGACCTCGACACCCTGGGCCGCTACATCCGCGCCCACGACCGGCTGGTCGCGGCACTCGTCGAAGCCCTGCCGGCCTCGGCCCTGAAAATCGTTGAATACGAAGACCTGGTCGCAGAACCCGAGCACACCGCGCGCGGGCTGGTCGAATTCATCGGTCTGGACTGGCAACCCGACTGCCTGGCCTTCGACCAGCGCGAAGAGGCCGTCGTCACCGCCAGCGCCCACCAGGTCCGCCAGCCGATCTACACCAGCTCGGTCGGCAAATGGCGCCACGTCGAAGGCCAGCTCGAACCGCTGGCACGCTGGCTGCAGCCATCGTCCGATTGAGCCGAACGCGCTTCGCGCCCGACTGTCCTGGTGCCTGTCAGCGCGTGCTCATGACCCATTAACTTTAGGGCCCGACCAATCCATGGCTAATCGACGCCGGGAAACGACTGGCTGCAGACTTCTGGTTCAGTCGATCGAAAAACGGTGGTGCATGATGGTATCGGAAACCGCTGCCGGTACCAATTCGATGGCACCGAGATCCACGATCGCTTCTTCACCGCTACCGGCCACGATGCGCGCGTTACCCAGCAGGTCGCTCGTGATGTCGGCAGGCACGGCCTCGTTCGAGCCGGCGTCTACGACCACCGAACCCTCGAGCGGCGCGTAGTCGCCCTGCAGGTCGAGTGACGGGAACTGCTCGACAACAACGGTACTGCCACCAAGCTCGGCCCCGCCCGACTGGCCCTGCAGCAGTGAAAAGTCGACATCGCTCAGGCCATTGCCGCCGACCGGCGCAAACGGCCCGCTGCCTTCGGGCCGGGTGGCCAGGATACTGTTGCGAACCACCGGGAAAGCGTTGTAAGTGGTAAACAGGCCGAACAGACCGCCGTTGTCGACGATCGTGTTGTTGACCAGGATCGGGCTGGCGGAATTGGCGTAGACCACGCCCTGCCCGCAATTGCATTCGTTGCCGTTTTGCGCCATGAGGTTGTTGACCAGCTCGAGTTCACCGTCGCCGGCGATATAGAGCGCCGAACCGGCAGCGGCGACGTTTTCGCGGAATCGACTGGCCTGGATTCGACCGGTACTTTCGGTGGCATAGACCGCCCCGCCCCCGGAAGTCTGGATTACCCAGCCGCCGTGCTCGGTGAACTCGGCGCGGCCGTTGCCGACAGCGAGCAGGCCGGACAGATCGAGATGGGCATGCTGGGTATACAGGGCGCCGCCGAAACTGCCGGCGGTGTTGTCGGTCAGCTCCGTATCGCGCAGCACGAACTCATCGCTGACGAATACCGCCAGTGCACCGCCGAAATTGGTGGCCTCGTTGTCGCTGAACTCGCTATCGACGATGCTGCCCGCGGATGCCTCGAGGAAGATGGCGCCTCCGTGCAGCGCCGTATTGCCGGCGAATCGGCTGTTTTGAACCGCAAGAGACCCCCCGATAACCTGTATCGCGCCGCCGGTGATGCCGGCGTTGTCAACAAACTCGCAATCGTGCACGCTCACCGCCGCGCCATCGACCAGCAGACCACCGCCCGGGCCGGCACCATCGGAGCCTGCCTCGCCGAAGCCACCGGTCAGCCTCAGTCCGCGCAACTCGAGCTGACTGCCAGCGCCGTCAACGCGGAGCAGGAAACCGACCGCGCCCTCGCCGGCCAGTTCCGTAACCTCGGCACCCGACTCGCCCTCGATGGTGATCTGCTTGCCGGCGACGTCCACCGACTCGACGTAGCGTCCCGGGGAAATCAGCACGCGGTCGCCGTCCCCGGCCTGGTCGACAGCGGCCTGGATGGTCGGAAAATCCTGCGGAACGAGCAGGTCGGCGGCAACCGCGAACGGAGCGAACAAACCAGCCACAGCGGCCAGGGTCATGCGATGGACGAGCTTCATGCCTTGATCTCCCTCGATATTCTCTCGGGATCATAGAACGTGCCCGTGGCACTGGCGTGAAGCTGGCGTCAACGGCCGGGTCGGAAACCGGGGCCGGACCGGCGCCGAACAAGCCGCTCGCCGGCGGCTTGTCGCGAGGGTTTTCGTCGGGTACGCAAAGGTCAGCTTGAGGCTGCCTTTTCGGCCTGACCAGGTCGGGTCGGCCAGGCATGGACGAAGATGCGCTTGAGCACCGAACCGTACTGCGACCAGAAACCGGCGCTGTTGTAATGAATGCCGTAGCGCTGGCAGATCTCGCGCACCCGCGGAGCAATCTCGGCGTAGCGCGGGGCCGGCATGTCGGGGAACAGGTGGTGTTCGATCTGATGGCTCAGGTGGCCGCTCAGGACATGAAACCAGCGCCCGCCCTCGAGGTTGCTCGAGCCCTGAATCTGGCGCAGGTACCACTGGCCACGGCTCTCGTTCCTGGTTTCGGCGCGACTGAAGGTCTGGGCGTGCTCGGTAAAGTGCCCGCAGAAGATGATGGCATTGGTCCACAGGTTGCGGATCAGGTTGGCGCACAGGTTGCCCAGCAGCACCCGCTTCCATTGCCAGAAGGCCAGCGCCGGGAAGAACACGTAGTCCTTGAACAGCTGCCAGCCGGCCTTGCGCACGAACGGGCGAGAGCGCCTGGCCAGTTCCTTGCGGCTCATGCGGCCCTTGAAAAAGCGCCCCAGCTTGATGTCGTGGACG
>CAYQJJ010000133.1:0-7914 GCA_964417745.1 uncultured Wenzhouxiangella sp. | reverse complement strand
GGATCAATATCATCCTGACATTGCTCGGATACATACCCGGGATCATCCACGCCGTGTATATCATCGCGTCACGATGATGCCGTTCTGTCAGTCAGCCCGGACGGCTGGCGACGCAGCATCAGCCAGATGACCAGCAGCATCGCCGGAATGCCCAGCGCCGAGGCGTAGAAGAAGAAGAACACGTAGCCGGCCTGGTCGACGATCCAGCCCGAGGGCCCGCCGAGCAGCTTGCCGGGCAGGGTCATGAACGAGCTGAACAGGGCGTACTGGGTGGCGGTGTAGCGCCGGCTGACCAGGCCCGACATCCAGGCGATGAACACCGTGGCCGAGAAGCCGACAAAGAAGTTGTCACCGGTAATGGTCATGGCCAGCGCCCACAGCTGCGGCTCCATGGTCGCCAGCCAGGCAAACAGGAGGTTGGTCACGGCGATGCCGATGGCACCGACCAGCAGCATCGGCATGAGCCCGAAACGCGCCACCATCACCCCGCCGACCAGGCCGCCGCCGATGGTCATGACGACTCCGAACAGGCCGCTGACCGCGCCGATCTGCGACAGGCTGAAGCCGAGATCGAGATACAGCGGGTTGGCCATGGCGGCCATCGACAGGTCGCTGGCCTTGTACAGGCCGACCAGGGCAATGATCGGCAACGCCGTCCAGCCGAAGCGGCGCAGGAAGTCGACGAACGGCGCGACCACCGCGCCGGTGATCCAGGCACCCATGTCGGCGGCGAAGCCACGCAGCCGGGTGCGGCTGCGAAAGCCGATGACGAGCGGATCGTTTTCGATATCCAGCCGCTCCGGCGAGGACGGCTCCGGCGAGATCGCCACGGCGAAGATACCAACGAAAACGCAGGCTGCCATGGCCAGGTAGGCCGGGGTCCAGCCGATGATATCGGCCACGAACAACGCCCCGGCTCCGGTCGCCAGCAGGGCCAGGCGATAACCGAGCACGTAGGTGCCGGCCAGGGCGGCCTGGAACCGGACCTCGTCGGATTCGATGCGAAACGCGTCGATGGTGACATCCTGGGTCGCCGAAGCGAACGCCACCAGCACCGCCAGCAGGGCCAGCTGGGTGAGCTGGGTGACCGGGTCGGTCAGCGCCATGCCGGCCAGGCCCAGCATGATGGTCAACTGCGCGGCCAGCATCCAGCCGCGCCGCTGTCCGAGCCGGCGCGTGAATCCCGGCAGCGCAATACGGTCGATCACCGGCGCCCAGAGCACCTTGATCGAGTAGGTGATGCCGACCCAGGCAAAGAAGCCGATCGCCGTGCGCGACACACCCTCGTCGCGCAGCCAGGCAGTCAGGGTCGAAAACACCAGCATGAACGGCAGCCCGGCGGAGAACCCGAGCAGCAGCATGCGCAATACGGTCGGGCGGGTATAGACCGCCAGCGCCGCTTTCCACGATTGCGCGCGCGGGGTGTCAGTCGGCATAGTCGAGAATCAGGGGCGCGTGGTCGGAGAAGTTTTCATCGGTATAGATGGCCGAGCCTTCGATGCGCTCTGCCAGGGGCGGGGTCACGACCTGGTAGTCGATGCGCCAGCCGACGTTCTTCTCGCGGGCCCGCCCGCGCTGCGACCACCAGGTAAAGCGGTCGGGTTCGGGGTCGATGCGCCGGAACCCGTCGACCAGCCCGACCGGCCCGAAGACCTCGTCGAGCCAGGCGCGCTCTTCGGGCAGAAAGCCGGAGTTTTTCTGATTGGCCTTCCAGTTCTTGACGTCGAGCTCGGTGTGGGCAATGTTCCAGTCACCACAGATGACGTAGTCGCGGCCGTCGGCGGCCAGCTCGGCGAGCATGGGCTTGAAATGCTCCAGGCAGACCATCTTGAAACGCTGGCGCTCGTCCTTGGAAGTGCCCGAGGGCAGGTACAGCGAAACCACACTCAAGTCGCCGAAATCGGCGCGCAGCCAGCGCCCCTCGCGGTCGAAATCCTGCCAGCCCAGGCCATAGCTGACGCGGTCGGGCTGGCGACGCGAGTACAGCGCCACGCCCGAATAGCCCTTCTTCTCGGCATCGTGGTAGAAACAGTGGTAGCCGGGCGGGAAGAACTGCCGGTCGGTCAACTGCGCGAGCTGGGCCTTGGTCTCCTGAATGCACACGAAGTCGGCCTTCTGACGTGCCAGCCATTCGAAAAACCCCTTGCGGGCGGCGGCGCGGATGCCGTTGGCGTTGAGGCTGATCACTCGCATCGCTCGGATGGTCCGTTGAAAAACAGCCGCCTATGGTACCCCGAGCGCCGCGCCGACAGGTTGTGCTTCGGCCCGCCGCTCGGATGGTCAGCGCCGCGTCGAGCGGACCCGGGCGCCGTCGTCGATCTGCTCACCCGGGTGGGTGATGACTTCCTCGCCCGGCTCCAGCCCCTCGACGACCTGCACCGTCAGCCCGCTGCGCCGGCCCGGCTCGATGCCGCGCAGCCGGGCCCGGCCGTTGTCGATCACGAATGCCTGCCATTGACCGTCGCGCCGGAACAGCGCGCTGGTCGGGACCTGGACCACGTCTTCGCCTTCCCAAAGGATGAACTCGGCCTCGACCCGGTAGCCGACGCCGAGCCGGTCCCAGGCCCGCTCGGGCTGGTCGAAGTCGATGATCACCGGAACGCGCTGCTCTTCCACGCCAAGCGCCGAGACGCGCGTGAACCCGGCCGGCTCGACCCGCCGCACCGAACCTTCCAGCGACTCGTCGCCGCCCCAGCCGGTCATCAGAACCTGCATGCCAGGTCGTACACGCACCGCCGCCATCGACAGCAGGTCGACCTGCACCTCGAGGTCGGCCAGACTGCCGACATCGAGCACCGGCTCACCGGCGGCAATCGCACCTTCGCAGCAGCGATGACGACTGAGCACCACGCCGTCGACCGGCGATCGAACCTCCAGTTCCGGATGATCCTCCGCCGGGCGCTGTCCACTGGCAATATCGACCACGGCACGCGCGCTCTCGACCTCGAACCCGGCGACTTCGACGGCGTGTTCGGCCGCACGCGCCGCAGCCCGCTGGCGGTCACGGGTCGATCGGGCCCGCTCCATTTCCGCGGTGGACACCAGTCCGCGCTCATGCAGCTCACGGTAGCGCTCGTATTCGCTGGCGGCAAACTCGGCATCGGCCACGGCCGTTTCCAGGTTGGCCTCGGCACTCTGGCGGCGGGCGCGGGCCGCGGCCAGGTTCTCCCGAGCCTGTTCCAGGCTGCGTGCATCCAGCGCCGGGGCCGGCAGCGGCTCCATGGCGAACATCACCTGCCCCAGCTCGACCTCGTCACCCGGCTCGGGCTGCACGCGCTGCAGGTAGCCGGCGATCGGTGCCGAGAGGGTGTAGGTGTCGCGCAGCCGGGTTCGGCCTTCCTCGTCGACCGACTCGACGAACCGGTCGACCACCCCCTCGGCGCTGTTGACCGCCGTCGGCGAGGGCCGAAGCGCGAGCACCAGCAGCACCAGGGCGGCGACGGCAACAAGCGGGAGAATCCAGCGTTTTTTCGTATTCATGGCAGGCTACTCGATACTTTTGAGGGCGGACACCATGTCCAGCGTGGCCAGGCGCCGGACGATCAGGACGACAGAAAGGCTTGATGCCACGAGCACTCCGGCCGCGGCAAAGGCGTAGGTCTGGTGGGTGATATGAAACGGCACGCGCAGCATGTCCATCTGGAAGGCCAGGCTGAGCAGCCAGGCAAAGCCGGTACCCAGCAGCCAGCCCAGCGGGATGGCGGCCAGGGTCAGGATGCCGATCTCGCCGACCAGCACCCAGCCGACCTGGCCGCGACTGAAGCCGAGCACGCGCAGGGTGGCCAGCTCGCGCGCTCGCTCTGCAAAGGCGATGCGGGCATTGTTGTAGACCAGCGCGAAAGTGATCGACCCGGCCAGGGTGAGCAGGATCGCCATCATTACCAGCACGGTGTCGTCCATGTACTCGCGCAATCCATCCTCGGCCTCGCTGATCAGGCTGATACCGGCCACCCGCGGGGCCTCCCAGAGCCGGTCAAAGAGTTCATCGCGCCCGGCGCGGTCGATCATCAGCCAGGCTCCGCTGACCGCCGGCCCCTCGCGCATCAGCGCATTGAGTGCCGGCATCTGCATGTAACCACTCATCCCCAGCGGCTCGTCGATGACCCCGGCCAGCGGCACATCGAGCACCCGCCGCTGGCCTTCGAGCACTTCCACACCGACCGGGTCGCCCAGCGCCAGACCGAGTTCGTCGGCCAGAAAGCGGGTCAGGAACAGCCCGTCCGGAGGCAGGCTGACCGGCTGGAGTTCGGTATCGATCAGCCCCCGCAGGCCGGGTTCGGCCGGCAGGCCCAAGAGGGCCGTGCGCTCGCCAAGGTGCCCGTTGGCCAGGCGAACCGGCACATTGCGGTAACCCTCCACCCCCAGCACTCCGGGCAGGGCACGGATCTCCGACAACACCCCGGCCGAGGTCGGTTCGACGAAGGTCACGTGTACGTCCATCTTCATGACGTCGCGGTATTGCATCTCGACCAGATGGCGCACCGCGCCGAACTGGTAGTGACCCAGCAGCAACAGTGCCGCCGACAGGGCCACCCCGGCGACGGTCATCGACGCCTTGACCGGATGGCGCGCGAGGTTGCGCAGGATCATGCGCGTGGTCTGGGCCAGCCAGCGGCCGGCCGTTGAGCGGTCGAACCAGCTCTGCCGGAAATCGGCCGGAGCCGGCGGGCGCATGGCCTCGGCCGGCGGCAGGCGCACTGCCGAGTACACCGCGCGGAACGTGCCCAGGCCGGCCGCCCCGGCCGAGACCAGAACGGCGATCGCGATCACGCGCCCCTGCATGCGGGTGATGGTCTCGGGGAAGCGGAAATATTCCGCATACAGCGCGGCCAGAGCGTCGCCGGCCCAGGCCCCGAGGACCACGCCCAGAGCGACCCCGACCAGCACGATCATCCCGGTCAGCAGGGCATAGTGCACCGCCAGGTCGCCGTCGGAATAGCCGAAAGCCTTGATGACTGCGATCTGCTGGCGCTGTGTGGTGACGATGCGGCCCATCAGCACGCTGAGCAGAAAGGCCGATACGCCCAGGAAGATGGTCGGCAGCACGATGGCCATGACTTCGAGCTGGGCGATCTCCTCGCTGAGCATGCGGTGCGACATGAGGTCGTGGCGATCGTGGGCGCCGATGCCACCGTAGGGAGCGAGCAGGCGGTCGATGCGATCGATTACATCACGCTGGTCGGCGCCGGCCTGGACGCTGGCCAGCAGGCTGTTGAAAGCGCCATCCATGCCGAAGGCATTGCCGAGGGCACGTCGGTTCATCCACATCACCGCATAGCGCTCGTAGTCGGGCAACAGGTCGGTCGGCGCCACCTGGTAGACAAACTCCGGCGACAGCGCTACCCCGCTGACGCGCAGCCGCTCGTAGCGACCGCGGATGATGACGCGCAGCTCGTCACCGACGACCAGGCCGTGGGCCTCGGCAAAGGGCTGGCTGACCACGACCTGATCGGAACGCCCGGACTCGGGGAGGCTGCCAGCCGACAGATGGAGGCGATTGAGCAGCGGCTGGCGGCCGTCGGGAACCGACAGGAGATGGCCGCGTACCGGGTCGGCGTAGTCCGGAACCTCCAGGCGTACCGGCGCGACCACCCGGGTCTCGACCAGGTTGATGCCTTCGATCTCGCCAAGACGCGGGCCCAGCGTGTCCGGTGCCCGGGTCAGCGTGGCGAACAGGTCGGCAAACTGGTAGTCGGCGTAGAACTGATCCTTCGACAGGCGAATGCTGTCGAGCGAGGTCACCGACAGGATCAGGGTCATGACGCCGGCGGCCATGACCACCGCAATCGCAGCAATCTGGCCCTTCATCCCGGCCAGGTCGCGAAGCAGCTTGCGGTGCAGGGTGGCAATCACGGCGCGCTACCAGTTCAGTTCGGCCGGGTCGGCGCGCTGGTGGTTGCGCAATTCCTCGTCGACCCGGCCGTCTTTCAAGCGAATGACCCGATCGGCCATCCGGCCGATGACCTCGTTGTGGGTGATCACCGCGGTGGTCGTGCCCAGCTCCTCGTTGATGCGCTCGATGACCTGGAGCACGCGTATGCCGGTTTTCGAGTCCAGCGCGCCGGTCGGTTCGTCGCACATCAGCACCGCCGGGCGCTTGGCCACGGCGCGCGCGATGGCCACGCGCTGCTGTTCGCCGCCAGACAGTTGGGAGGGGAAATGATCCATGCGATCGGCCAGGCCGACCAGCTCAAGGGCCTGCTCCGGTCGCATCGGGTCGCGCGCGATCTCGGTGACGATGGCCACGTTCTCGCGCGCGGTCAGGCTCGGAATCATGTTGTAGAACTGGAACACGAAACCGACATGGTCGCGCCGGAAGCGGGTCAGTTGCCGGTCCGAGGCGCGGCTTAGGTCCTGATCGCGGTAGATGAGACTGCCTTCGGTCGCCACATCCAGGCCGCCCATGATATTGAGCAGGGTCGATTTGCCCGACCCCGAGGCACCGAGCATGACGACCAATTCGCCGGCATACAGGCACAGGTCAACCCCTCGCAATGCCTGGATGGTCATCTCGCCCATCGCGTAGACCTTGGTCAGGCCGCTGGTTCTGAACACCGGCTCGCGGTCTTCGCCTGTCTGATTCATGGCCCGTCTCTCCCGCCCTCGACCGGTTTTAGGGAACCCCCTCAAAACCAGAGTCTGCCACAGCTCCGGCGGCGCCACCCCGCCGCGTCAACCCGGTTCGCGCAGTGCCCTGGAATGAACTCGGGAACAGTCAAGGCCAGCAACGGTCGAAGTGATTTGCGCTCGATCAACTCGAGCCCGCCGGCACCTCTCGGTACAATGACCCCCATGATGGCTCCCTGGACCCGCCAGTTTCTCGAACTCGCGAAACGCTACGAGGCGCTGCGCTTCGGGCGTTTCACGCTCAAGTCCGGGCGCGAGAGCCCGTATTTCTTCAATGCCGGCCTGTTCAGCGACGGCGCCGGGCTCGACGGCCTGGCGCGCTGTTACGCCGCGGCGATTGTTGACCACGGCCTGGAATTCGACATGCTGTTCGGGCCGGCTTACAAGGGCATCCCGCTGGCCGCGGCGATCGCGATCAGCCTGCAGCGCGATTTCGACCGCAACGTGCCGTTTGCCTTCAATCGCAAGGAGGTCAAGGACCACGGCGAGGGCGGGCAACTGGTCGGTGCCCCGCTCGAGGGCCGGGTGCTGATTGTCGACGACGTGATCTCGGCCGGCACGTCGGTGCGCGAGTCGGTTGAACTGATCGAAGCCGAATCGGCCCGCCCGGTCGGCGTAGCGCTGGCGCTGGACCGGCAGGCACGCGGCGCGGGCGAACGCTCGGCGACCGAGGCGGTCGCCGATGCCGGGCTGGCAGTCGTCTCGGTCGCCAGCCTCGACGCGCTCATCGACTGGCTTGGCGAACACGACGCCGAAAACGGGGCGCTGTCTGATATGCTCGAATACCGAGTTCGTTACGGTACCCGATGAAGCCGACGATGTTGCGACTGATGGTGGCTTTGCTGATTGCGCTGATGAGCGCCAGTGCGCTGTCGCAGACCCTGTTTCGCTGGACCGACGACGAGGGCGAGGTTCATTACGGCCATTCCGTTCCTTCGGAGTATGTCAGCCGGGGCTACGAACGCATCGGGCCCGATGGCCGCGTGCGCGAGCGGGTCGAGCGCGAGCTGACCGACGAAGAGCGCGACGCGCGCGACGCGCGGCGTGCACTCGAGGCCGAGGAAGAGGCCGAGCGGCGCAGCCAGGAAACGCGCGACCGCTTGCTGCTGGCCGCCTACAACAGCGCCGAGGACATCACCCAGAGCCTGGACATGCAGCTCATGGGCATCAACAGCCAGCGCTCGGGCATCGAGAGCTCGCTCGAACAGCAGTCCGATCACTTCGAAAGCCTGGTGCGGCGCGCCGCCAGCCGCTCCCGCGATGGTGAGAGCGTGCCCGAAAGCCTCA
>CAYQJJ010000132.1:0-8008 GCA_964417745.1 uncultured Wenzhouxiangella sp. | reverse complement strand
AGGCGACGCTGCAGCACAAGTCGTTGGCCCGGGGGCGATCATGGGCGGGCGTTATAATATTGCCTGGTTGGCCGACGCCCCACGGGAATAGCCCATGACCCAACGCACGTTCATGGAACGGCGCAGACGCTTGATCCGCTACGCGTGGCTGTCGATCGCCGCGGCGGTGGTAGTGATTGCGCTCAAGGGCGTTGCCTGGTGGCTGACCGGCTCGGTGGGGCTGTTGTCGGACGCACTGGAGTCGGGGGTCAACCTGATTGCCTCGATCGGCGCCCTGATCGTGTTGATCATCGCGGCCATGCCGGCCGACGACAACCATCCCTTCGGCCACACCAAGGCCGAGTATTTCTCGAGCGGTCTCGAGGGCGGGCTGATCCTGCTCGCCGCCGGGTTCATCGCCTTCGCCGCGGTTGATCGTCTCCTCAACCCGCAGGCGCTCGAGGTCTCGATTCTCGCGCTGGTCCTGTCGGTGATCGCCACGCTGATCAACCTCGCCGTCGCCCGGGTACTTTTGCGGGCTGGGCGGGACAAGGAATCGATCGCGCTCGAGGCCGACGGGCATCACCTCATGACCGATGTCTGGACCTCGGTCGGTGTGGTGCTCGGCGTCGGGCTGGTGTTTGCCACCGGCTGGCAGATTCTCGACCCGCTGATCGCGCTGGCCATTGCCGTGCAGATCGGCTGGGCCGGTTTCTCGGTCTTTCGGCGCTCGGTGATGGGCCTGATGGACGCGGTTCTGCCCGAGCCCGAGCAGCAGGCCATCGAGGCCGTACTCGACCGCCGCCGCGAGCCCGGGCGCATCGATTTTCATGCCCTGCGGACCCGCAAGGCCGCCTCGCGCCGATTCGTCTCGGTGCACGTTCTGGTACCGGGTGACTGGGATGTCACCCGCGGGCACCGCTTCGCCGACGATCTCGAACACGAGCTTCGCGCCCTGTTCGACGGCATGGTCGTCATCACCCACCTCGAACCCATCGGCGATCCGCGTTCCTACCAGGACATCGACCTCGATCGTCTCGAAATCTGAACACGGGAAGCCACGGCCGAGTGGGCTTCTACAGAACCTCCCCAATAAAAGAGCGTGCCTTGTCGAAGGCGATTGGCCAGCAGCTCATCGGCTCACGCTGATCCGGGCTCGCTTCAGCAACACCGAGTTGCCGATCACCGACAGCGAACTGCTGGTCATGGCAATGACACCGATCATCGGGTGCAGCAGGCCGATGGCCGCGATGGGAATAGCGGCGACGTTGTAGCCAAAGGCCCAGTACAGGTTCTGGACAATCTTGGAGAATGTCGCTTTCGAGAGCTGAATGGCCTCGACCACCTTGGTCAGTTCGCCGGAGACCAGGGTTACATCGGCCGCCTCGATGGCGACATCGGCGCCGGCGCCGATGGCGATGCCGATATTGGCCTGCTTGAGCGCCGGGGCATCGTTGATGCCGTCACCGACCATCGCTACGTGATTGCCGTAGCGCTCCTGCAGCTTGCGGATCTCGTCGACCTTGCCTTCGGGCAGCACACCGGCCAGTACTTCGTCGATGCCGACTTCATCAGCTACTGCCCTGGCGGCGCGTTCGTTATCACCGGTGACCATGGCCACGGTCAGGCCCATGTCGTGCATGGCGCGGATCGCGTCCTTTGAGTCGGGCTTGATGGCATCGGCAACGGCGACAATACCGATAGCCTGGCCGTCCCGAGCCACGAGCACGGCCGTGCGACCTTTCTCTTCAAGCCCGATGAGCGCATCTTTCAATACATCGAGACCATCGATGCCGGATTCTTCCAGCAGGCGTTGATTGCCGATCAGGATTTCGTGGCCGTTGACCTTGCCCTGCACGCCGCGGGCGGTAACCGACTTGAACGAATCGACATCGCCGAAGTCGACCTCCCGCTCCCGCGCGCCTTGCACGATGGCCTGGGCGAGTGGATGTTCGGATGCATTTTCCACTGCAGCGGCCAGTGCCAACACCTCGTTCTCATCGAGCCCCTCGGCAGCGACTACATCGGTCAGTTCGGGCTCGCCTTTGGTGATGGTGCCGGTCTTGTCGAGCACGACCATCCTGATGTCCTTGAGGGTCTGAATGGCCTCGCCGGAGCGAATCAGAACGCCGCGCTCGGCGCCCATGCCCGAACCGACCATCAGGGCAGTCGGTGTGGCCAGGCCCAGCGCACAGGGGCAGGCGATCACCAGCACGGCGATTGCGGCCAGCAGGGCCAGAATGACCGGGCCGGCTTCGGCATCGACCCAGGGCAGGAAGCCCGTGCCCCAGTCCAGGATCGGACGCAGGGTTTCAGGAAACACCAGCCAGGCGGCCAGGCTGGCCAGGGCGATCACGATCACTACCGGTACGAAGCGGGCGGTGACGCGGTCGGCAAACTCCTGGATCGGCACCTTGGAAGACTGCGCTTCTTCGACCAGCTTGATGACCTGCGACAGGAAGGTGTCGGCTCCGACGCGCGTGGCCTTGACCTTGAGCCGGCCTTCCTTGTTGATGGTCGCGCCGAGTACGCTGTCGCCTTTCGACTTCTCGACCGGAATCGACTCGCCGGTGGCAATCGATTCATCGACATGGCTTTCGCCCTCGATGACCTCACCGTCGGTGGGAATCTTGTCGCCGGGACGAACGATCATCACATCACCGGTAGCAAGTTCCTTGACCGGGACTTCCACCTCTTCGCCATCGCGCTCGACCCGGGCGGTCTTGGCGCTCAGGGTCAACAACTTCTTGATCGCCTGGGAGGCCCGGCCCTTGGCCTTGTTTTCCAGGTAACGACCGAGCAGATGGAAGGTCATGATGGTGGCGGCCATCTCGATGAACGAGGTCATCGGATAGACAAAGCCGACCAGGCCGATCAGGTAGGGCGGCAGGGAGCCCATCGAGATCAGCACGTCCATGTTGGCGGTGCGGTTGGTCAACGAGCGCCAGGCTGAAACATGGGTGGCCCAGCCGCCGTAGAGAAAGACTACCGGAAAGGCGAGCAGGGCAATGACGGCCAGGTAGCCCGGGATAGGCACCCAGAACATGTGCACCATCATCAGGATCATGATCAGGGTGGCGGGAACGGCCGCGATCACGAAGCGTTGCCAGGCGCGCGTCAGGTAGGCTTCGTCGCCGTCACCCTCGTCGTCGGTATCGTCTTCGGTCTTGACCGCCGTCACCTCGTAACCACCCCGTTCAACAGCCGCTTTGAGCTCCTCCGGCGTGGGCTTGTCGCCACTGCGCTTGACCGTGACCTGGTGATTGGAAACATTGGTACGGATATCGTCGATGCCATCGAGGCGCTCGAGGGAATCCCGGACCAGGCCGGCGCAGTGGTCCGAGCCCATGCCCGGTACGGTCAGGCGTACGGCGGCGGAATCGGCGCCGTCATCGCCACCAGACATGGAACTCACTTCATAGCCGGCCTTTTCCACTGCCTTGCGGATATCGTCCCGTCCGACCGAGTCCGGATCGAAGGCGATTTTGGCCTTGTGGCTGGAGATGCTGGTGCTGATCGACTCGATGCCGTCCAGGCGCTCGATCGACTCGCGCACGATGCCGGCACAATGGTCCGAGCCCATGCCGGGCACGACAAGCGTGACCGAACGATGATTTGATGAGTCCCTGATGGTGTCATTCATGACGGCTTCCTTGAGTTTTCCGTTGGGGCAGGCTTTGCAGCGACTACCGCTTCGACGATGGGACAGTCACGGACCGAGCCATGACCGGAGCAGGCTCTGACCAGTCCGGCCAGAACCGTTCGTGCTTGCTGAATTTCATCCAGCCGGCGATCCATGTCCTCGAGCCGGGCAGCGGCCAGGGCGCGGACCTCGGCGCGGTCACCTTCGCTGTCGACCAGGTTCAGCAGGTGCCGGATTTCGTCCAGGGAAAATCCGAGCGACTTCGCGCCACGAATGAACTGAAGGCGCTCCAGGTCTTTTCCCGAGTACAGGCGATAGCCGGCATCGCTGCGTCGCGGTTCCGGCATGAGGCCGCTGCGCTCGTAGTAGCGCACCGTCTCCAGATTGACGCCGGCGCCCCGGGCCAGCCGGCCTATGGTCAGTGAATGGCTCATGTCGGAACTGTACACCCCGGACCCGGGTCCGGGGTCAAGGTTCAATCGCCGGGTAGTGGTTGAACACGCCGGCATTGCCCTGATCGTCGACCAGGTAGACGTCGTAGGCCTGGCGGCGATCGCCCTGTTCCATGCCGGGTGAGCCGACCGGCATTCCGGGAACGGCCAGGCCGCGGGCATCGGGGCGTTCTTCGAGCAGGCGCCGGATGTCGTCGAAGGGGACGTGGCCTTCGATGAAGTAATCGGCGATCCGTGCGGTGTGACACGAGCCCATGCCCGTGGGCACGCCCAGCTCTTCCTTGACCGAATGCAGGGCTTGCACCTCCTCGATCTCGATGTCGAAGCCGGCGGCGATGGACTGCTCGGCCCAGACCTTGCAGCAGCCGCACCATGGGGTCATGTAGACGACCATGGTTTCTTCGATGGCTGGCGGGTCGGAATCAATGCCGTTGCTCGACTCACCAGCAGTCTGTGTTGCCGTGGCGGGCGCGTCGTCGGACGACGGCGAACATGCCGTCAGCAGCAGGGCAGCCAGCAGCACGGCTGCGTAATCAGTGATGGTGCGCATGGTCATGGGAATGCTCCTCGTCCGTGTCGTTGGAACCGTGTTCGTGGTGGTTCTCATCGTGTTCGTGTTCGTTGTCATGGTCATGGCCATGTTCGTTTTCATCGTGATGACCGTCGTCATGGTGGTGATGTTCCACACCAGCTTCCCGGGCAGCAGCCAGGAGGTTGTCATAGTCCGGGTCGGCGAACTCGGGAAAGCGGGACATGAGAGCCACGATCGGCCACAGTTCATCGTCGCTGTGCGTTGGACCCCAGGCCGGCATGCCGCTCATGCGGATGCCGTGCTTGGTGACCCAGAACAACTCGGCGGGGGTGCGGTTACCGGCCACCTCCGCCAGGTCCGGCGCCGGTGGATTGAGGCCTCGGCTCATCGCCGTGGGTGATCCACCGGGTGGCGTGTGGCAGGCCGCGCACATGTCCTCGAAACCGATGACCGCCTCGAACACTTCCATTTCATCAGACAGTTCCGGCAGCCGGGGTTCGATGCCCCGGGCGTGGCGGGCTACGGAGTTGTTGCGCACGCTGTCGAGCACGCGGTCGGTGACCGGCCAGTGAGTGCCGTCTGCCGCGACGTTCATGCGCCCGGACAGGGCGAAGGCCCAGAAGGCCAGACAGGCGATGATGAATAGGGTCAGCACAGTGATGACCATGTGTTTGATGAAACTCATGATTGGTCTCCATTGGAAGTATCCGGGTCGCTATGCATGCAGCAGGGATGATCCTCCTGCACCGGCGGGCAGGGCACATCGCCGAACGAGCAGAACACGCAGCAGTCTCCGGGCTTCGGCCGCAGTACCGCGTTACAGCCGTGGCAGTCATAGAGATACCAGCAGGCATCCGTGGGCATGGTTTCGGTTCTGCTGTGCCCGCACTTGGGACAGATGATCGTCGATTCGAGCTTCGGCATGGCCTTATTCATGTTCATCTGAAGGCTCCTTGTCGTTTGAACGCGGCAGGCCGCGTCGGTGCCACAGGTAATACAGCGCCGGCATCACCAGCAGGGCGACGATCCAGACGGTGAAAACGCCGCCGACCATGGGGGCTGCGATGCGGCGCATGATTTCGGCACCGGTACCGGTCGAGAACATGACCGGCAGGAGGCCGAGAAACACTGTGGTCTCGGTCATGGTGATGGGACGCACGCGCTGACAGGCCCCCTCGACGACGGCATCGCGCAGATCGGCCCGGGTGAAGGCGCGCTCACCGATCTCCTCGCGAAACCGTTGATAGGCATTGTTGAGGTAGACCAGCATGATTACACCGGTTTCGGCGGCCAGACCGCCCAGGGCAATGAAGCCCACCGCCACGCCAACCGACATCTGGAAATCCAGCAGCCACATCAACCAGAAGCCACCGGCCAGCGACAGGGGAATGGTGATCAGCACCATGGCGACTTCGAACGCGCTGCGAAAAACCATCATCAGCAACACGACGATGATCGCCAGCACCAGCGGGATCAATACCGTCAGCCTTTCGCGGGCCCGTTCCAGGTACTCGTACTGGCCTGCGAAGCCGATCGAGTACCCGGCCGGAAGGTCGACCTGATCGGCAATCGTTGCACGAGCCTCGCCTACCCAGCCGGCCAGGTCGCGCCCGGCGATGTCGACGAATACGAAGCTGGCCGGGCGAGTGTTCTCGGTACGGATCCTGGCCGGGCCGTCGGTGACCTCGATGCGGGCAATCTCGCCCAGCGTAATGTGCGTGCCCGTTGGTGTGACCACGGGCAATTGCCTGAGCTTGTCAGGCGAGTCGCGCCAGTCGGCATGGAAGCGCAGGTTGACCGGGTAGCGTTCCAGGCCCTCGACCGTTTCGATCACGTTCATGCCGCCGATGCCGAAGCGCGCGATGTCGTGGATGTCTTCGATGTTCATGCCGTGACGTGCCGCGGCCACCCGGTCGGGTGTGATGTCGACATAGCGCCCGGATGCGGGCCGGTCGGCGGAGGAATGAGTGGTACCGGGCAAATCAGCGACCGCGGCCTCGACCTGTACGGCCAGTTCCTGGATTACCGAAAGGTCCGGCCCGGTAATCTCGATGCCGACATCGGTTCGGATCCCGGTCTGCAGCATGTCGATGCGGGTCTGGATGGGATAGACCCAGGCATTGGTCAGACCGGGAAACTGGATCATGCCGTCGAGCTCGGCGATCAGGTCGGCAGTGGTCATGCCGGCCCGCCATTCGGATCTGGGTTTTAGCGTGATGAACGTTTCTAGCATTGTCAGAGGCGCCGGATCGGTGGCCGTCTCGGCCCGGCCCGCCTTTCCCATCACCCGCTCCACTTCCGGCAATTGCTTGATGATGGCATCGGTCTGCTGCAACAGCTCGCGCGCCTTGCCCGGTGACAGGCCGGGCAGGGTGGTCGGCATGTACATCAAGTCGCCCTCGTCGAGCTCCGGCATGAACTCCGATCCCAGCCGCGGGATCGGATAGAGCATGGACACCACCAGCAACAGCGCCAGCCCCGAAATGATCCAGGGATGATTGCCCGAGAACCGTACCAGCGGCCGATAGCCCGTCTCCAGCCACCGCGCCACCGGCGACCCGCCTGTTATCTTTTCATCCTTGCTCCTTGAGCCTTGCGCCTTGATCCTTACGAAATAGCCCATCAAAACCGGCACCAGCGTCACCGCCAGCCCGGCTGCCGCTGCCATCGCATAGGTCTTGGTAAACGCCAGCGGGGAGAACATCCGGCCCTCCTGTGCCTGGAGGGCGAATACCGGCAGGAAGGAGAGCGCGACAATCAACAGCGAAAAGAAGATCGGTCGGCCGACTTCCAGGGTGGCCTCGGTGACCGCCTGCCAGCGTTGTTCGGAAGATTCCGGCGGGTCACGCTCGAGACGCCGATGCACGTTTTCGATCAGCACGATCGCTGCGTCCACCATCACGCCGATCGATATGACGATGCCACCCAGCGACATGATGTTGGCGTTGATGCCCTGCAGGTACATCACCAGATAGGCAATCAGGACACCCATGGGCAGGCTGATCAGCAGCACCAGCGAGGATCGCATGTGCCACAGGAACAGGCCGATGACCAGCACCACGATGGCGAACTCCAGCGCCAGCTTTTCCCACAGGGTATTGATGGCGCGCGTGATCAGTGCCGAGCGGTCGTAGGTCTCGACGATCTCCACGCCTTCGGGAAGTCCGGGTTTGAGTTGTTCGATACGCTGTTTGACCGCGTCGATGACATCGCGGGCATTCTCGCCGTGGCGCATGACCACGATGCCGCCGACCACTTCGCCTTGACCGTCGAGCTCGACGATTCCGCGCCGGGGCGCCGGGCCGCGCCGGATATCGGCGACCTCATCGAGCAGCACCGGGGTACCGTCGGACTGGCGGCCCACGGGAATCTGCCTAAGATCGTCCAGCGACTGGATGTAGC
>CAYQJJ010000131.1:6198-8008 GCA_964417745.1 uncultured Wenzhouxiangella sp. | reverse complement strand
ACGGCGTGGATGATCCCGGGTATGTATCCGAGCAATGTCAGGATGATATTGATCCAGAAATGCTTGCCCACGCCAACCTCGAGGAACACTCCGAGGGGCGGCAATATCACTGCCAATAGAATCTTGAGCAAATCACCCAGCATGCTGTCTTGTGTGCGTTCCAGGGGCAAATTCTTCTCCTCGAATGGGGAACGGGAATGTCATTCATCTTCGGCGGTCAGGAATTGAAGCTTCTGTGCGATTCCGAACGGACGGCAGGTTCGTTTCCGCGGCATTCTGACGTCAGGGTGCTTGCAAGAGCATCCAGCAACCACGTGCATTCAGCCGCACAGTCGGTTGACCGCATCGTGACCGGGTCCCCTCGCCCGAATCGATCGAGGCACGTGGCGCCCGCACTCGTTCTCCCTAGCGAGTGCGGGCAATCTTTTTTTCAGGCGCCCCATGCAGGCTTGTGCCGCGGTTTCCCCAAGGGCCGGGGCGCTGTGCAGCGTCTGGTCTTGTCGTCCCGAGCGCGGTTGATGCATGATGCGCGTGGAACCGACCATTCGACCCCCGAGGGAAGCTGCCCGATGAAACTCGATGACCCGCTGATTCGCCTGCCCCACCGGTTCGATCCCGAGCCGGTGGTCGAGCAGATCGATGCCCTCGATCCGTCGGCCTGGCAGGACCATCCGCGCGGCTGGGCCGGGCATCGGGTGGTGCCGCTGATCTGCGCCGACGGTGGGTCGGATCTGACCTGCTTCGAGGGCGCGATGCGCGCGACCGACTGGCTCGGCGAGCTGCCCGCGGTGGCCCGGTTGATCGGCGCGCTGGATACCGTGGCCGGGCGCAGCATGCTGGTGCGCGCCGAACCCGGCAGCGAGGCGCAGTACCTGGTCGATGCCGGTGCATACTGGCACCGGCGCGTGCGCGTGTTCCTGCCGATTACGGGCGATGACAAGGTGGTCTGGCAGTGCGGTGAACACCAGACCGCGATTCCGCCGGGGCAGGCCTGGATGCTGGACGGCTGGCAGGGCTACCGGCATACCAATCCGGGCGCGGAGGCATTGACCTACCTGGTCGTCGACACGGTCGGCTCGGCCTCTTTCTGGTCGACGGTCAACAGCGCCGACCGGCCGCTCGAACCCGAGCGCGCCGCGGCCATGAGCCCGCGCCAGGTGTCGTTTCGAGGCCAGGTGCGCGCGCTCGATACCGAGACGGTACGCAGCAGCCGGGTGATGTCGCCGTGGGAAATGGAAAGCCTGGCGCGCTCGACGCTCGCCGAGCTGCGCACAGTGGCCGGATCGAACGCGGCACATCTGCCCAAGCTCGAAGCCGCGCTCGACCAGTTCATGCATCAGTGGCAGGGGATTTACGCCCGCCACGGCGAAGACCCGGCCGGCGACCCGGACTACAAGCAATCACTCGAGCAACTGGTGGCCCAGGCCGCGATGTTCGCCGGCGCCTGGAAACTGCCCAACGGGCTCGATGCCGCCGAGCTGCTCTATCGCACGATCGTGCTCGGGGCGCTGAAGGACGAGGCCGGCAAGCCGGTGGTCATCCTGCCGCCGGGCGCGCGCAAGCGCGGTGGCGGTGCCGGGGCATCGGCTCCTGCGTCCCGGCAGGCTTCAGCCGAAGCCAATGGTTCGTCTCCGGAAGATACGGCGCTCGAGACCGAGACCCATACCGCGCCTCCACCCGAGCCCCCACCGGAGCCCGAGGCGGCGTCCGAACCGGGCCAGCCGCAGCGTGCTCCGGCGCCGTCTGCCGGCCAGCAGCCAGCCTCTGGCGCCCAGCCGGGCCAGCCGGCCCCGGCGCCCGGCCAGGCGGG
>CAYQJJ010000131.1:0-6098 GCA_964417745.1 uncultured Wenzhouxiangella sp. | reverse complement strand
CAGGCGGGCGACCCGGCCAATTCGCCGCTCAGAAGCGTGCATACCAAGAGCCTGCCCGAGCTGCTCAAGCAGGCAGCCGCATCGATGCTGGTGACCACCTACCAGGCCGGCAAGCTGGTAATCGTGCGCGAGGACCAGGGCAAGCTCAACACCCATTTCCGGGTCTACAACCGGCCCATGGGGCTGGCAGCCGACCGCGCGCGCATGGCCCTGGGAACCGGAATCTCGGTCGATTTCTACCGCAACATGCCCCAGGTGGCGGCCAAGCTCGAGCCGGCCGGCAAGCACGACGCGGCCTTCCTGCCGCGGCGCGGTCACATTACCGGCAACATCGATATCCACGAGATGGCCTTTGCCGGCGACGAGCTGTGGCTGGTCAACACGCGCTTTTCCTGCCTGTGTACGCTCGATGACGAGCACAGTTTCGTGCCGCGCTGGCGCCCGTCGTTCATCTCCGGCTACGCCGCCGAGGACCGCTGCCACCTCAACGGGCTCGAAGTGGTCGACGGCAAGCCCAGGTACGTGACCGCGCTGGGCACCTCGGATACCGCCGGCGGCTGGCGCGAGAACAAGGCCGGGGGCGGGGTGCTGATCGATATCGAATCCGGCGAGACCATCTGCCGCGGGCTGTCGATGCCGCATTCGCCGCGCTGGTACCAGGACAAGCTGTGGGTGCTCGAGTCGGGCAACGGCTCGCTGGCGACAGTCGATGTACAGACCGGACAGGTCGACACGGTCGCCGAACTGCCCGGGTTCACGCGCGGGCTGGCGTTTCTCGGCCCGTACGCTTTCGTTGGCCTGTCGCAGGTCCGCGAATCAGCCGTGTTTTCCGGCATATCGCTGACCGAACGGGTCAGCGAGCGCAACTGCGGTGTGTGGGTGGTCGATATCCGTTCCGGGCAGGTGGTGGCGTTTCTCAAGTTCGAGGATGCCGTCCAGGAGGTCTTCGCGGTCTCCCTGCTGCCCAATATCCGCTTTCCCGACGTGCTCGGCGGCGCCGATCCCCATGTTGCGATCAGCTACGCTCTGCCCGACGAAGCACTGCGCGAGGTGGTACAGCCGGCCAGGCCGGCCGGCTGAACCTGAGCGTGGACTAACGCGGCGCCAGCAGGCGGGGGTGTTCGCGTGCCAGGGTGGCAATCTGCTCGTCGTCGAGCGCTTCGAACAGTTCCTCCATCCAGCGCGCCTCGGCCTGCTGCAGCGTCGCAGAGGTCTCCATGCGTGATTCAATCAGTTCGCGCGCCTGCTCGCGCTCGCCCTCGCGCAGCGCCTGCAGGATGCCGCGCTGGCTTTGCGCCAGGCTCTGACGCGATTGCCGGCGGGTCTCGCGGACTTCACGATGGCGTTCGCCGAGCGCCCGGGCCTGCGATTCGTCGATCCCCAGCGTATTGATCAGCGCTTCGCTTTCCCAGGCCTCGACCCCGGTACCGCGCCGTTCGCGCAGGCGCTCGCGTGCCTCGCCGGAATCCTCGCGCTCGCCGGTCGCGGCTTCGCGTCGCTCGCGCATCCGCTCGCGCAGTCCGGCGCGCTCCGGGTCGTCTGCGCGCTCCTCGCGTCGCTCGCTTCGGCGCTCGCGCATGGTCTCGAGCAGGGCCTGGCGCTGTTCCGGGTCGCGCATCGCTTCGCGCAGGTTTTCGGCATCATCGCCGGCCAGATCGCTCAGTTCGTCGCCACCGCTGGCCTGCTCGGCCGCTTCCTCAGTGGTCTCGTCGCGGTCGGTGCAGGCGGTCAAAAGCAGCGCCAGGGCCACCATCATCCAGAGTTTGTTCATCGTTGGACTCGTCAGCTTGTCGATGGATATCGGTGCCATTGTAGACCAGCGCCGGGCGCTCAGGCAGTGGGTTCGGCGGGTGTCAGGGGGTGACGATGGTGCCCAGCAACGGCGCTTCGATCGCGCCGGTGATCGCCGGCGTGTCGACCCGCCGCCCGGCCAGGCGCTCGCGCGCAAGCCAGGCGAACAGCACGGCCTCGACGTGGTCCGGGTCGAGGCCGAAGCCGGCACTCGAGGTGACCGGGAGGCCCGGAAGCCGGCGTGCGATGCGCTCGATCAGGTCGCGGTTGCCGACGCCACCGCCGCACACGATCACCCGCTCGGGCGTGGCCGCCTGGTCGAGTACTGCCGCGGCCAGACTGCGGGCGGAAAATTCGGCCAGGGTGGCCTGGATATCGGCCGGGCGCTCGTCGGCCCAGCCAGGCAGGCGAGCCTCGAGCCAGCCGGGCGAGAAGTATTCGATGCCGGTGCTTTTCGGCGCCGGGCGGGCCAGGAAGGGCTCCCGAAGCAGATACGCCAGCCAGCTTGCGTCGACCGTACCGCTGGCCGCCCACTGGCCATCGGTGTCGAAGCGCCCGGCGTGACGGCGGCGATACCACAGGTCCAGAAAGCAGTTGGCCGGCCCGGTATCGAAGCCGCCAACCTTGCCATCGCGAGACAGCAGCGTGAGGTTGGCGATGCCGCCCAGGTTGACCACGGCGCGGTGTTCGTCGGGCGAGGCCAGCAGGGCGCGATGGACCAGTGGGGCGAGCGGCGCGCCCTGGCCGCCCGCGGCGATATCGGCGCGGCGGAAATCGGCCACGGTGGTGATGCCGGTGCGGCGGGCGATGCGAAAGGCATCGCCGATCTGCAGTGTGTGGGGCAAGCGGGCGTCGGGCCGGTGGACGATGGTCTGGCCGTGCGAGCCGATCGAGACGATGTCGGCGGCGCTCAGCCCGGCGCGATCGATCACGGCTTGCGCGGCCCGGCCGAAGGCCTCGCCGAGCTCTGCGTCGAGTTCGGCGAGCGCGGCAACCGGGAAGCGGTCGGGGTCGTTTCGAACCTGGTCGAGCTTTGCGCGTAGCGGCCCGGAGAAGGCAACGGTGGTTGCGGCGAGGACGCGAGGCGGGTCGGCATCGAAGTCGACCACCACCGCGTCGATGCCGTCCATGCTGGTGCCGGAGATCAGGCCGACATGGCAATCGGCCATGTCAGCAGCTCGATGCGCTGTCTTCGCAGTCCTCGGTGTCGCGACGCGCCAGCAGCATGTTCGACGGGCTCATCCGGTCCAGGCGAGCCAGCAGTGGCTGGCCGTGTTGCTCGAAGTCTTCCATCTTGTCTTCGGGCAGCGGCTCGGCTTCGGGCAGGTCGACCGTGCGCGGGTTGCGGTGCACGCCGTTGACCAGGAACTCGTAGTGAAGATGCGGCCCGGTCGCCATGCCGGTCGCGCCCACCGCGCCGATGGTCTGACCCTGGCGGACCCGGTCGCCGGCGCGAACGTCCTTGCGCGAGAGGTGCAGGTACTTGGTGACGATGTTGTTGCCGTGGCGGATGAAGATGTAGTTGCCGTTGGCGCGGTTGTAGGAAGACTCGATCACCTGGCCGTCGCCGGAGGCCCAGACCGGCGTGCCGGTTGCTGCGCCGTAATCGGTGCCGTTGTGTGGCCGGGTCCGGCGGGTGACCGGGTGGAACCGGCGCGGGTTGAAGTTCGAGGTCACGCGGGTAAAGTTCAGCGGTGCGCGCAAAAACGCCTTGCGCATCGGCCGGCCGTCGGTTGCGAAGTAATCCGGTCCGTTGCCGGCGTCGAAGCGCACCGCTTCGAATGAATCGCCGCGGTTGACGAAGCGCGCGGCGAGGATCGGGCCATCGCGCAGGAATTCACCATCGCGCCAGATTTCCTCGTAGACCAGCGCGAAGTGATCGCCGGAGCGGATGTTGAGCGCGAAGTCGACATCCCAGCCGAAGATGTTGGCCAGACGCATGGTCATGTTGTCCGACAGGCCGGCTGCCTTGGCGGCGTTGAACAGCGAGCTGGTGATGGTGCCGTGGGCTTCGACCACCCGGCGATCGAGATCGCGCGGCACGATTCGGCTGTCGAGGCCTTCCTCGCTGCGTTCGACGAACAGCCAGCTCGATTCGTCGTGCTCGGCGCGAAGCGCCCGAAAGCCCTCCTCGGGGTGAATGTCGAAGGCAAATTCATCGCCGGGGCGGATGCGGGCGAGCTGGCGGGTGTCGTCGTTGAGCGTGACGACCCCGTGCAGCAATCGCGCGCTCAGGTCGAGCTGGCGGAAAATGCGCTCCAGGGTCTGGCCGGGGCGGACTTCGACCCGGGTCCAGTCCCGGCCGGCCTGGGCCGGTTCGGAGGCAGGCATGGTTTCCTCGACATCGACAGCCGGCTGCACCTCGACGGGTGCGGCCGCGGCGACCTCGAATACCGGCAGGGTCTCGATGGCCAGCGCGGGCGCTGGTTCAACGGCCGAGCGGTCGGGCCACAGGGCCAGGACGAGCCCGGCGCAGACGACCACGCCGGCCAGCGCACCCAGCGCCCGCGGGCGGCGCGCAATGCCGGCAGCAAGCCTTCGGCCGGCGGTTCGGCCAATGGTTCGGCCGATTGCGACCGAGTTGCGCAACGCACCTGCGCCCGGGGTTTTGCGGGCGCGCGAGGAGCGTCCCCGGCCGGGGGTGGCCATCGGTTTTCTGATCATGCAATGAAGTTTCGCCAGTAAAAACCCGTTAACATTACCGATTTCCAGGTCAGAAAGTCAATTGCCGAGGCTTGAAATCGCAGTGAGCACCATCAAGGAACTGACGCGGGGCGCCGCCGAAATCATCCAGCCCGACGAACTGACCGAGCGCCTGAAGACGGATCGGCCGCTGCGCATCAAGGTCGGTTTCGACCCGACCGCGCCGGATCTGCACCTCGGACACACCGTCATCATCAACGCCATGCGCCGGTTCCAGGATGCCGGGCATACGGCAATTTTCCTGATCGGTGATTTCACCGGCATGATCGGCGACCCGACCGGCAAGAACGTTACCCGCAAGGCGCTGAGCGAGGATGAAATCCGCGCCAATGCCGAAACCTACGCCGACCAGGTGTTTCGCATCCTCGATCGCTCGGCGACCGAAATCCGTTTCAACTCGGAGTGGTTCGGCCAGATGAGCGCGGCCGACATGATCCGCCTGGCTTCCCGCCACACTGTCGCCCGCATGCTCGAGCGTGATGATTTCGAGCAGCGCTACCAGGCGGGTCAGCCGATCGCGGTCCACGAATTTCTTTATCCGCTCGTTCAGGGTTACGACTCGGTGGCCCTGGAGGCCGACGTCGAGATGGGCGGCACCGACCAGAAGTTCAACCTGCTCGTCGGACGCCAGCTGCAGGCCCAGCAGGAGCAAAAGCCCCAGACCATCATCACCTGGCCGCTGCTGGAAGGCACCGACGGGGTGCAGAAAATGTCGAAGTCGCTCGACAATTACATCGGCATCACCGAGCCGCCCAACGATATGTTCGGCAAGCTGATGAGTATTTCCGATGCGCTGATGTGGCGCTATTTCGAGCTGCTGAGCTTTCGCGCCACTGATGATATCGAGCGGCTCCGGCGGGCGATCGAAGAGGGCATGAATCCGCGCGATGCCAAGTTCGAGCTGGCCATCGAGATCGTCGACCGTTTCCATGGGAGCGGCGCCGGCGAGCGCGCCCGCGAGGCGTTCATCGCGCGCTTCCGCCAGGGCGAAATGCCCGATGACATCCCCGAAAAAACGCTTTCGGCCGACGCCGACGGGTTGGGCCTGGCCGCGGCACTGACCGCCTGCGGCCTGACCGGATCGAACTCCGATGCCTTCCGCATGATCAAGCAGGGCGCGGTCAAGATCGACGGCGAGCGCGTCGAAGATCGCAATCTTACGCTACAGGCCGGCTTCTCCGGCGTGATTCAGGTCGGCAAACGCCGGATCGTGCGCCTGCAGCTGCGTTGAGAGCACCGCTCGATGGCGGAGTTCGAAATCGCTTCAGCCCTTCGGCCCCAGCAGCAGCCAGATAATCAGGCCGACCACCGGAAAGGCCAGCAGGATCAGGATCCACAGGATCTTCGGCACCATGCCGGCGTTCGATTGTGCGGTCTTGATGACGGCCCAGATGACGATGATCAGCCAGATCAGCCCCAACAGACCCGCTACTTCAATACCCATTTGCATGCTCCTGCGTTGACAAAGCCCGTGCCGATAACGGCGATTGCCGAGGATGATACCCCGACGTGGCGGCTTTCGCGAGCGCCACTGACCGAACGATCGTATTAGTAACGCGGGTGATTCCGGTCCCGACGTGATCGGTTATGCTCTGACCAAACCC
>CAYQJJ010000130.1:0-8049 GCA_964417745.1 uncultured Wenzhouxiangella sp. | reverse complement strand
CCGGTTATGAAGTTCGACCCGCCGCGGATATCGCTGAACAGGCCCGAAGCACCTGAACGGTGGTGCAGGCGGACAAAGCCGCTCACCCGCTCCGACTGCGGCGGCGCCAGCTCGATCTCGAGCATGACGTAGCCGAGAAACCGGGTGCTTTCCTCCTCGCCCAGTTCCTTGGCCCGGGGTTCGATGAACGGTACCTCGTTGGCCCAGGAGGCCCCCAGGCCCATGGCGACCCGGGTATCGACGTGATGATCCCAGGGAAAGCGCATCCAGCGAACGGCGTAGGACAGGTTGAACTCCCAGTGATCCTGTTCGCCCCAGTGGCGCACCACCTGCCCCTCGACCTCGGTGCGCAGACGCTCGCCGCGCCAGTGCACGAAGCCGGGCGCTACCGCGGCGAGCCAGGAATCGATGAAGCCGGTGTTGTAGCGAGTAACGATCTCGAGCAGCCGGTCCTCGGCCGCCCGGCCGGCGTAGGCGCCGACGAAGTAGCGCGATTCAGGCTCGGATTCGCTCTCGGCCAGTGCCGGCGTACTGGCCATCGCCATGGGTACGGCCAGGGCCAGGGCGCAGGAAAACAACTAGCATTGCTCTATCATCGGATGCTCTTCCGGTTCCGGTAACTGGGTGGGTTCGCCGCATTCTACACAGCCTCATCCTGAACCGCCGGGCCGGACCCGGTTGCCACGGGCCTGCCCGGCCCCGCCGAGGTGTCTCGGTTCGGGTCAGCGGCGCCGGTAGAAGTCCTGCCGGCCCCAGAAGAGAATCAGCCCGAGGCCGAACAGCATGCCGCCCAGGTGGGCGAAGTGGGCCACCCCGGCCATGGTGCCGGTCATGCCGAAAAACAGCGTCAGCAGCCCGTAGCCGACGACGAAATATTTCGCCTTCATCGGCACCGGCGGGATCAGCAGCATGATGGTGCTGTTGGGATACATCATGCCGAAGGCCAGAAGCAGGCCGAAGACCGCGCCCGAGGCGCCGATGGTCGGGTAGACCTCGCCGGCGATGGCCGCAACCAGCAGCTGCACCAGACCGGCGCCGATCATGCACACGAAATAGAAGATCAGAAAGCGCCGCGTACCCCAGGCACGCTCGATCGGCAGGCCGAACATGTAGAGCGCGAACATGTTGAAGAACAGATGGCCGAACCCGCCGTGGAGAAAGCCGTAGCTGACCAGCTGCCAGGGCGCGAAACCGGTGCTGATGACGCCGACATCGGCAAACCGCATCTGGTCGGGCGTGGACAGCGGCCATAGCGCGAACAGGCGCATGGCCTCGACGAAGTTACCCATCTGCAGAAAATAGGCCGCCACGGTCGCCCCGAGAATGAGCATCGAGACCGGCAGGCCACGGCCCTGGCGCACGGGCACATTCATGGCAATTTCTCCAGGGCCGCCTCGAGGCCTTCGCGCCCGCGCAGGGGCGAGCGCTGATCGAGCGCACCGCGCAGGCCGGCGACGTCAGCCGCCGAAAGCGCGCTCGACTCGCTGGCCCATTGCGAGGTCATGAAACCGATGATGGCGGCGATATCTTCGTCGTCGATATGCTGCATGGGCGGCATGTAGCCGCTATAGGTTCGCCCGGCGACCTCGATCTCGCCGCGCAGGCCATGGAGCACGATCAGCGCCAGCGCGCGGTCGGGCAGTTCGATCCATTCGGTTTCCGCCAGCGGCGGGAACGACGGCGGCTTGCCCTCGCCGGCGTTCCCGTGGCAGGAAGCACAGTAGCGCAGGTAGGGCTCCTGGCCCTCGGCCAGCTCACCCCGGGGTTCCGGTTCACCGCCGCAGGCGGCGAGCAGAATGACGGCCAGACCAGTCACTGTGGCGAAACCCGCCCGGACGATGCTGCGATTACAATAGATGCTCATTGTCTCCACTTGATTGACGGGTTCATGCCGATTCAACGTATCACGGTCTATGCCGCCTCCAGCCAGGCGCTGCATCAGGACTATATCAGCGCTGCCGCACGGCTGGGCAAGTCCCTGGCCGAAGCCGGCATCGACATCGTCTACGGTGGTGGCGCGCATGGCCTGATGGGGGCCATGGCCGATGCCGCGATCAAGGCCGGCGGCCGGGTCGACGGCGTCATCCCCGAGTTTCTCACACGCGTCGAGCGCGGGCATGAAGGCCTGCACTCGCTCGAGGTCGTCGCCGACATGCGCGAGCGCAAGGCCCGCATGCTCGCCGGCTCCGATGCAGTCGTCGCGCTGCCGGGCGGTTGCGGCACTTTCGAGGAACTGTTCGAGGCCATGACACTCAAGCGGCTGGGCCAGTTCCTCGGCCCGATCGTGCTGGTCAACACGCGCGGCTATTACGACACCCTGCTGGAATTCCTGCGCCAGAGCGTGCGCGAGCACTTCATGAACCGCACCCACCTCGACATGTGGCAAAGCGTGCCCGAGCCCGAGCAGGTGATCGCCGCGCTCGGCCAGGCGCCGGCCTGGTCGGCCGGCAGTCTGCACGCTTCGGCCGTAGTCAGGAGCTCGTCTTGAACGCCCCGCCGGGATTCGGCCGGGTCGGGTTCGGCGCCGGGCTGCGCTGGCTGCCGGCCGGCGCCGAGCTGCTGGCCGCCGGGCTGCGCCCGCTCAGCGGCGTGGCCGCGCTATGGCTGCTGATCTCCATGATCGTGGTCATCCCGTTCATCGGCCACCTGGTGCTGGCGCTGATGACCCCGCTGCTGACCGCCGGCGTATTGCTGGCTTTCGACTACAGCCGCAAGGGCAAGCCATTCGGGGCGACCACGCTGCTGGCCGGGTGGCGCGACGAGCACGCCCGGGGCGGCCTGCTCGGGCTTGGCCTGTGGGCCATCGGCGGATCGTTCCTGGCGGTGGTCGTGCTCTCGGTGTGGCTCGGCAGCCAGATCCCGCAGGCCGAGCTCGAATCGGCCATGGGCTCACCGGAGGCGCTGGCCGAGCTGCTTTCCGGCCACTCGATCGGTCCCGGGCTGCTGTTCGCGGCCGTGGTGATGGCCGCGGTGCTGGCGACCCTGTACTTCGCCATCCCGCTGGTCCTGTTCAATCGTCAGCCGGTCTGGCCGGCGCTGATCACCAGCCTCAGGGCGGTACTGAGCAACTGGCTGGCTTTTCTCGGGCTGGGGGTGGCGGTACTGGCCGTCGGGCTGGGGCTGGGGCTGATCCTGGTGTTGCTGGTCTCGGTACTGAGCCTGGCGCTGGGTCAGGTCGGCGCGCTGATCAGCCAGGTGATTTTCCTGATCTTTACCATGCTCATCCAGATGCTCATGGCCGGCGCGCAGTACGTGGCGTACTGCCACGTTTTCGGCGCACCCGGCAACGACAGTGACGACGGTGATCGTCGCGACTCGAACGCCGACGACGACCAGTTCATCGCCTGATCAGGCTCGTTGGCGGGTCATTCGTCGGCCGCCGGAGCGTCCGGGCGGCGCACCAGCACCCGTGACATCAGGATACCGAGTTCATACAACGCCAGCACCGGCAGCGCGAGCAGGGTCTGCGAGATCATGTCCGGTGGCGTGAGCAGCATGGCGACGAAAAACGCGCCGATAGCGACATAACCGCGGATCCTGCCGAGCGCTTCCGGCGTTGTCACCCCGAGCGCGACCAGCACGATGGTAGCCACCGGCACCTGGAAGGCCAGGCCGAAGGCCACGAACAGCGCCAGCACGAAATCGAGATAGCGGTTGATATCGGTCATCACCGCCACGCCGGCCGGCGCCATGCTGGTGAAAAATGCGAAGACCACCGGAAATACGACGAAATAGGCAAACGCACAGCCGGCGTAGAACAGGCCGATCGAGGCGACCAGCAGCGGCCGCGCAAGGCGCTGCTCGTGACGGTAGAGCCCGGGCGCGACGAACGCCCAGATCTGATAGATCACCACCGGCATGGCCAGCAGCAGACCGAGTACGAGCACCAGTTTGAAAGGCGCGAAGAACGGCGAGGCCACGTCGATGGCAATCATGCTCGCGCCCTCGGGCAGATGGCGAACCAGCGGCGCGGAAAGCTGCTCATAGAGCGTACGCGCGAAGGGCACCAGCGCGAGCACGACCACCAGCACGGCGACCATCGCGCGCACCAGCCGGCTGCGCAATTCGATGAGGTGATCGATCAGCGACAGTTCCGGGTCAGTCGGATCCGGGGCGCTCACTCCGTCGCTCCTCGGCGCTGCCGGCCACATCGGCGAGGTCGCGAGCCGCTTCCTCGGTCTCGCGCATGATGCGCCGGTTGTGCTCGTTATCGAGCTCGGTCTGGAATTCGGATTTCAGGCTCTGCCAGGCACCGCGCGCGTTGCGCGTGACCTGCCCGGCCATCCGGGCCATCTCGGGCAGTCGCTGCGGCCCGACCACCAGCAGCGCGATCAGGGCCAGCAACAGCAGCTCGCTGAAGCCGATGCCGCCCACGCTCAGTCGTCGCGCCGCGCCGTTTCGGGTGGGCTGGTGGCTGGATCGTCTTCGCCATCAGCTGCCTTGTCGACGGCATCGTCGGTATCTTCGCTGACCCCCTTGCGGAATTCGCGGATCGCACCACCGACGTCACCGCCGAGCGATTTGATCTTGCGGGTTCCGAATACCAGCAAGACGATGGCCAGAACGATCAGAAGCTGGGTGGGACTTGGCATCATGGTGGTGGTTCCGGTTGGCGACTGAAAGCTCAGTCAGTAAGACAGTTTATCAGCACCGAAAGTGCCGAAAATGACGACCGGCCAGGCCCAGGAAAAGAAGCAGCCCGACGACAACGGCCGGCCAGCCCAGCGCCGGGACGGGATGTGCTCCGGAAACGCCGGCCGGGATATCCGGCGGGCCATTGACAGACTCGCACCCCCCCGGCGGGGCGATCGCAAGGGACTCGACGCCAACCAGGGTCTCGGCGACTTTTTCGGCCTGCCCGGTCTCGGTATCGATTTGCAGGATCTCGCTCGGGTAATCCCCGCCGTCGACGTTGCGCCGGTCGGTCATGGCCCACAGCCGCCCCTCGGCGTCGAACGCCAGACCGGCGTTGTTGTAAGGGCTGGCCTGGTCGCCGAGCGGCCCGATCAGCTCGGCACCGGGCTGCTCGAGATCGATGCGGTAAAGATTCGGAGCGGCTGGGTCACCGTCGGCGGTACGCCCGACGCCAATGCCGTAGGCGCGATCGCCGCGAATGGCCAGATCGGTAATCGGAGCGCCCAGCGCACCCTCATTACCGATCAGGGTCAACCGTCCGTCGGACATGTCGGCAAGATACAGTGATTCAAAAATATCGGACACCACGAAGGCCCGGCCCTGGCAATCGAAGCTCATGCCGAAATCAAACGGCTGACTCTGCGGAAGACCCGTGTTGTGGACATTGCCCAGACCACCCACGGGTAGCGCCAGACCGGTCACGCGCGATACGCGCAGCAGGGTCTTGGAATCGTCATCAGCACCGTAGAGGACTCCGTCAGGTGCCATGGCAAGCGCTTCGAGATCCAGGTAGCTGGTCCAGCCGATATATTCGCGCTCACCGGTTGCCAGATTGATCTCCCAGAGCGCGTTGACCACCTGGGGATCCTGCTCGTTGCCACGCGAATTGATGCCATAACCGATCGGCTCGGCCCATAGCGAGGCACTGGCGGCCAGGGCGACCACCAGGATCAGCAGACGGCAGCAAAGGCCGCCCGTTCGCACGCGCGCGTTAAGGATCAATTCCCGCATCGCCGACAGCATAGCAGAAATCGCCGCAAGTACCCATATTACGGGCCCTGCGAGCCGATCGTGTGCACCCGGGCGCGCACTTGCCGAGCGATCACTCCGGGCGACGTAGAATGCGGGTTCTTAAAAGCCGCAATCATCCCAGGTTCCAAAATGCCCCAGACAAACGATCCTCCGCTGATTACCAGCCGCGCGCAGACCCGGGAAGTGGTCGCCCACCGCGAAGCCGCCCGGACCGGCATCCTGCTGGTCAATCTCGGCACCCCGGAAGCACCCACCCCGAAGGCGCTGCGCGCCTATCTGAAGCAGTTTCTGGGCGACCCGCGGGTTATCGAGGTACCCCGGCCGATCTGGTGGTTCATCCTCAACGGGATCATCCTGCCGTTTCGCGCTCCCCGATCCGCCCGGGCCTATGCCAGCGTCTGGACCGAGCAGGGCTCACCGCTGATGACCGCCTCGCGCGAACTGGCCGACGCGCTGCACGACAAGCTTCAGACCAACAGCGATCGTCTCGAAGTAATCCTGGCAATGACTTACGGTCAGCCCTCGATCGACGCGGCGGTCGAGCAATTGCGCGACAGGAACATCCAGCGGCTGCTGGTGCTGCCGATGTACCCCCAGTACTCGGCCACCACCACCGCGCCGATCTTCGACCAGCTCACCCGCGCGCTGCGGCGGTTGCGCTGGCTGCCGGAGCTTCGCTTCATCAACGACTACTACCGCGAAGACGGCTGGGTCGACGCCATCGCCGATTCGATTCGAAGCTTTCAGATCGAGCATGGCAAGCCCGAAAAACTGCTGTTTTCCTTCCACGGCATTCCCAAGAAGTACCTGCAGCTCGGCGACCCGTATCACTGCCAGTGCCGGGTCAGCGCACGGCGCATCACCGAGCGCCTGGGCCTGGCCGACGATTCCTGGGAGCTGTCGTTCCAGTCGCGTCTCGGGCGTGCCGAGTGGCTCAAGCCTTACACCGACAAGACGCTCGAACGCATGGCCGGAGAAGGAATCCGGAATGTCCAGGTGATCTGCCCGGGGTTTTCCATCGACTGCCTCGAAACGCTCGAGGAAATCGCCATGGAAGGACGCGAGGAATTCATCGAAGCCGGGGGCGAGCGCCTCGACTACATTCCCTGCTTAAACGCCGGCTCGGCGCACGTGCGATTTCTGGCCAGGCTGTGCTACAAGCATGGTCAGGGCTGGCCGGACTTCGACGGCGTCAGGCCACCCGATACGGCCGAGCTCGAAGCCCGGGTCGAGCGCGCCGATCGTGTCGCGGAGCGCCTGAATCTGGACTGATCGACCGGCGAGGAAGTCACCGATAAAACGGTTGACGGGGCGATCGGGTCGAAATCCTGTACCCGGGTGAGGCGTTTTCGCACGCGGGGGCGGCGGTGTTTTTGTTTATCCTTGGCATCGGATTCGACCAGGCCCCGCTGCCCGCCATGACCCAACCGACCCAGCAAAGCAAGCCGACCAGCGCCAAAGACGTTCTCGAGCGCGTGTTCGGCTACCAGCATTTCCGCGGCCGGCAACGCGAGATCATCGACACCCTGGTGGCCGGCAACAATGCCCTGGTGCTAATGCCCACCGGCGGGGGCAAGTCGCTGTGCTACCAGGTTCCGGCATTGCTCCGGCCGGGCACGGCGATCGTGGTCTCACCGCTGATCGCGCTGATGCGCGATCAGGTCGAGGCGCTGCGCCACAACGGTGTGGCCGCGGCCGTGCTCAATTCCAGCCTCGATCCCGAACAGCGCCGCGCCACCGAAAGCGATCTGCGCGGTGGCCGGCTGGACCTGCTCTACATCGCCCCGGAGAGTCTGCTGCGCGAGCCCACGCTACGGCTGCTCGAACAATGCCCGCTGGCGCTGTTCGCGATCGACGAGGCGCACTGCGTCTCGCAGTGGGGGCACGATTTCCGCCCCGAGTACCTCAAGCTCGACCAGCTCGCCGAGCGCTTTCCGAACGTGCCACGCATCGCCCTGACGGCGACCGCCGACGAGCGCACCCGCGGCGAGATCGGCCGCCAGCTGCTCGCCGACGGCGCCAAGACGTTCATCGACAGCTTCGACCGGCCCAACATCCGCTACCGGATCGGCCTCAAGAACAACCCCCGCGAGCAGCTGCTCGACTTCATCCGGGCCAATCACCCGGGCCAGTCGGGAATCGTCTACTGTTTCTCGCGCAAGCGCGTCGAGGAAACGGCCGCCTGGCTGGTTCGCCAGGGCCTGACCGCCCTGCCCTACCACGCCGGCCTGGACGCCGAGCTGCGCCAGCATCACCAGGATCGCTTCATCAACGAAGACGGGGTGATCATCTGCGCGACCATCGCCTTCGGCATGGGCATCGACAAACCCGACGTGCGCTTCGTCGCCCACCTCGATCTCCCCAAAAGCATCGAGGCCTACT
>CAYQJJ010000129.1:5907-8147 GCA_964417745.1 uncultured Wenzhouxiangella sp. | reverse complement strand
GCGAGCGCAGGGTGTCGGAGTCGGGCAGCAGGTCGCCCCAGAGTTCGTTTTCGAGCTGCTCGCGGCTGACCAGGCGTGGTGATTCGCGCATCAGGACCTTCAGGATGCGTACCGAGGTAGGCGACAGGTTGACGCGTTCTCCGCCGCGTTCGACGCGCATGGTGCGCGGGTCGAATATCAGGTCGCCGACGCGCATGGCGCCGTCGGACATCTCGCCACGGGCACGCCGTATCAGCGCGCGCACGCGCGCTTCGAGTTCTTCCATGTCGAACGGCTTGACCAGGTAGTCGTCGGCGCCGGCGTTGAAGCCGGTGACCTTGTCGTCGAGCTGGTCGCGCGCGGTAAGCATCAGAATCGGCGTGCCGTCACCGCGTTCGCGCAGGCGCTCGCAGACCCGGATACCGTCGATTTTCGGCAGCATCAGGTCGAGCACGATGGCGTCGTAGGGGTTTTCCTCGAGCAGATTGAGCGCAATCGCCCCGTCCGCGGCGAAATCCATCGCGAAGCCGGCGGCTTCGAGGTAATCGCCGACACTGGCGGCCAGATCATCGTGATCTTCGACCAGCAGGATGGTGGAATTGCTTTCGACTTCGGTCACTTCGGGCTCCTTCACATCTGTGATGGGTGAAGTTTAGACCCGGATTGTCAACGCCCGGTGAACAAACGTCACCGCTTCATGTAATTGAAGAATTCCTCGTTGGTCTTGGTGACCTTGAGCTTGTCGAGCATGAACTCGATCGCCTGCGCCTCGTCCATGGGCTGCAGGATACGGCGCAGGATCCACATCTTCTGGAGCTGGTCGTTGCCCACCATCAGCTCCTCGCGGCGGGTGCCGGAGCGGTTGATGTCGATGGCCGGGAAGGTGCGCTTCTCGGAAATACGGCGGCTCAGGTGAATCTCCATGTTGCCGGTGCCCTTGAACTCTTCGTAGATCACCTCGTCCATCTTCGAGCCGGTATCGACCAGCGCGGTGGCGATGATGGTCAGGCTTGCACCGTCCTCGATGTTGCGCGCCGCGCCGAAGAAACGTTTCGGCCGCTGCAGGGCATTGGCGTCGACACCGCCGGTGAGTACCTTGCCCGAGGACGGCACCACGGTGTTGAAGGCGCGCGCGAGCCGGGTGACCGAGTCGAGCAGGACGATGACGTCGTGCTTGTGTTCGACCAGGCGCTTGGCGCGCTCGATGACCATGTCGGCGACCTGGACGTGGCGGGTTGCCGGCTCGTCGAAGGTCGAGGAGATGACTTCGGCATCGACGCCGCGCTGCATTTCGGTAACTTCTTCCGGACGCTCATCGATCAACAGGATGATCATGTAGGTTTCCGGATTGTTGGCACGGATGGCCGTGGCGATGTTTTGCAGCATCATGGTCTTGCCGGCCTTGGGCGGGCTGACCACCAGGCCGCGCTGACCCTTGCCGATCGGTGCGATCAGGTCGATGATGCGCCCGGTGATGTCTTCGGTCGAGCCATTGCCGCGCTCGAGCTTGAGTTGCTCGCGCGGGAATTCCGGGGTCAGGTTCTCGAACAGGATCTTGCTCTTGGAATTCTCGGGCTTGTCGTAGTTGAGCTCCTCGACCTTGAGCAGGGCGAAATAGCGTTCCGAGTCCTTGGGCGGGCGAATCTTGCCGGAGATGTAGTCACCGGTACGCAGATTGAAGCGCCGGATCTGGCTCGGTGAGACGTAGATGTCGTCCGGCCCGGCCATGTAGGAAGCCTCGGCGGCGCGCAGAAAGCCGAAGCCGTCCTGCAGGATTTCGAGTACGCCCTGGCCGTAAATGGCCTCCTTCTTGCGTGCCTTGGCCTTGAGAATGGCAAAGATCAGGTCCTGCTTGCGCGAGCGACCCATGTTGTCCAGGCCCAGTTCGGCAGCCATTTCAATCAGGTCTTTGGCGGATTTGCTTTTGAGTTCGGTCAGATTCATGGAAGTGTGTTCCAGAGGTTATCGGACAGGACGCAGGAGGCAAACAGGAGGTTCACCGGCGCGAGCGCCCCGGAAAAGGGTTGGTTGATTATTGGCAGTTCTTATCGACCCGGCACGCCAGGTGGAAATGGGAAAAACGAGTGGGAGGCCCCGCCTCTGATTCGCTTAAGTTAGCACCAAAAACCGATCGAGTCCAGTGCCTGCCGAACAGACCGGCCGATGGATCCGGCCGGGCCGCGCGCCCGGCGCCGAAGCCCGGGGGGCGGGGTCGGTCGGGCGAATTAACAACGGTTAGTGGACCAACGACGTAAGCCCCC
>CAYQJJ010000129.1:0-5897 GCA_964417745.1 uncultured Wenzhouxiangella sp. | reverse complement strand
GAGCTATTTCCGAGCGTTTCGTCGACGAAGGACTTCAGCGCCGACTTGGTCAGCGCACCGACCTTGGTGCCCTGGTGGTCACCATTGGCAAAGATCATCAGCGTCGGGATGCCGCGGATCTTGTAGCGCTGGGTAACCTGCTGATTTTCATCGATGTTGAGCTTGGCTACCGTCAGCTTGCCCTGGTAGTCGTCGGCCAGTTCGCGCAGGATCGGATCGATCATCTTGCACGGGCCACACCATTCGGCCCAGTAGTCGACCAGTACCGGGTTGTCGGACTTGAGAACTTTTTCGTCGAAATTGTCGTCGGAGACGTGGATTACGTTTTCGCTCACGGCTGAATCGCTCCTGTGGAAATTCGGGTTGGCGGTGATGGGTCCGGGCCCGTCGATCGGGCCGGGCGCAGTGGAATCGGTCCGCTGCTGGGCATGATTGCGCCTGAACCAATATACTATGGCCGGCGTCAGCGCTGTTACCAGTACGGTCAGGTCGAGGTGACCGGGCCGAAATTCAAGCTCTTTCAGGAATCCCTCGTGACCGAAACCCCGATGAATGAAACCGTGTTGACCGAGACCCGGTTCGACAGCTTCGAGCTCGACGAGCGTATCGCGCGCGGGCTGAGCGAGGCTGGCTTCGAATACTGCACCCCGATCCAGGACAAGACCCTGCCGCTGGCACTGGTCGGCCGCGACGTCGCCGGCCAGGCGCGCACCGGTACCGGCAAGACCGCCGCGTTCCTGCTGGCGATTTTCCGCAAGCTGCTCAGCGAGTCGAGCAAGGGGCCGGGCCCGAACCCGCGGGCCATCGTGATCGCGCCGACCCGCGAGCTGGCCATCCAGATTCACCGGGATGCCGAGCTGCTGGGCAAGCACACCGGCCTGCGCACGCTGCTCGCCTACGGCGGTGTCGATTACGCCAAGCAGCGCGGCGACATCGCCGAGGGCGTCGACCTGCTCATCGGCACCCCCGGCAGGCTCATCGACTACCTCAAGCAGAATATCTACAACCTCAAGCATATCGAGGTGGCGGTGCTCGACGAGGCTGATCGCATGTTCGACCTGGGGTTCATCAAGGACATCCGCTTCCTGCTTCGTCACATGCCCCCGGTCGATCAGCGCCAGACGCTGATGTTCTCCGCCACCTTTCCGTTCAAGGTCGCCGAGCTGGCCTACGAGCACATGAGCGATGTCGAGACGGTGCGTATCGAGGAAGACCAGGTCACCACCGACCGGGTCGAGCAGCGTGTCTACTACCCGGCCAACCCGGAAAAACTGCCGCTGCTGCTGAGCCTGCTGCGCGCCATGAACGACGAGCACGTGATCGTGTTCGTCAACACCCGGCACGCCGCCGACCGCGTCGCGCGCACCCTCAAGGCCAACGGTATCGATGCGGCGATGCTGGCCGGCAACGTCCCCCAGATCAAGCGCCAGAAGCTGCTCAAGCGCTTCCACGATGGCGAGCTCGCGGTGCTCGTGGCCACCGACGTGGCCGCCCGCGGCCTGCACATCCCCGAGGTCAGCCATGTCATCAACTTTGACCTGCCGCAGGAAGCCGCCGACTACGTCCACCGCATCGGCCGCACCGCCCGCCTCGGCGCGACCGGCGAGGCAATCAGCTTCGCCTGCGAGGACTACGCGTTTCACCTGCCCGAAATCGAGACCTTCATCGAGATGCAGATTCCGGTCGAGCAGCACGACCCGGACAATCTCCCCCAGCCCAAGCGCCCGCCGCCGCCGGCCCGGAAGAAAACCGGCGACAAGGGCGGACGCGGCCGCGGCGGCGGTCGCCGGCGGCACGGCTCCTGAGCCTGCAAGCGCTGTTTGGGCCGCTCCGGCCGGGACAGCCGGAAGATCAACTGTGCTAATCTCCCGGCATTATCGTCAGTCGTGATGTCGGGCTATCTTGGAACGTTTTTTCACTTCGATCGGGTCGGGTCGGCTTGCGCTGCTGGCCAGCGCGCTGCTGGGCCTGCTGGCGCTGTGGCTGGTGGTACAGATGGTCTGGCTGCTGGTTCTCGGGCCGCGCGTCCCGACGGTTGACATGCCGCCGGTACCGAGCGTGGACCGGGTCGCCTCGCAGGCCGATGAATTTCGGTGGGACCTGTTCGGCTCGGCCCCGACCCAGTTCGCGGCCCCCGCGCCGGTCACCCGGCCTTCGCGCTCCAACCTGCGCCTGCGTGGCGTGTTCAGCGGGCCGGCCGGATACGCCATCATTGCCGATGCGGAAGGCCGCGAGGAGGTCTACCGAATCGGTGACGAACTGCCCGGCGGCGGCGTGGTCGAGGAGGTCGAGCCCAATCGCGTCGTGGTCAGCCGCGACGGGACCCGCGAGTCCATCGAGCTCGACGAGGGCCGGCGCGGCGGCGGGCGTTCCGGCGCCGACGAGGAAGCATCCGGCTCTGAGCCCGTCGAGGTCGCCACCATCCCCGGCCTGCGCGGCTTCGACCGTTCGGCCGGCACCAGCGTCGCCTCGGTAGCCGGTCGCGGAAGCACTGGCGGGATTGATGCCAGCGCGCTGGCCCAGCAGATTCAGGTCATGCCGGTCTCCGGTGGCGGTTTCCGGGTCCGGCCCGGGCGCGATGCGCGCCTGTTTGCCGAGCTCGGCCTGCAGGCCAACGATATCGTCATGGCCGTCAACGGTCGCCCGCTCGAATCGGAGCAGGCGGCCCAGGCGTTGTTCACCGAAGTCATGCAGCGCGGTGAAGTCGCCATCACCATCAACCGCCAGGGCCGGGAGATGACCCTCCGGCCGGACCTGGAACAGATACTAGGGAGTCTGCAAAACCAATGATAAGAGTCGCCTGCGCCCTGTTGTTCGCGCTCGGTCTGGCCCTGCCGGCCGGGGCCGAGGACGAGCAGCACGTCCTCAATTTCAAGGACGCCGACATCCGCTCGCTGATCACCGCGGTGGCCGACATGACCGACCGCAACATCATCATCGATCCGCAGGTCTCCGGGCGGGTCAACGTGGTGTCGAACCAGTCCCTGAACAGTGAGGAAGTCTACGAGGTCTTTTTGTCGATCCTGCGGGTTCACGGCTACAGCGCCGTCGAGGACGACAACGTCACCCGCATCCTGCCCGACGCCAACGCCCGCCAGGACGGGCGTGTGCCGGTCGACGACATGCGCGCCGGCGGTGATCGTCCGCTCACGCGCATTCTCGAGCTTGAACACGTGCGCGCTTCGGAAGTCTCCCAGTTGCTGCGCAACCTGTTGCCGCAGTCGGCCTACATGGCCCACCACGACCCCTCCAACAGCCTGATCATCAGCGACCGCTCGGCCAATATCTCGCGCATCGAGCGCATCGTCTCGCGGCTCGATGAGGCCACCGACCAGGATGTCGAGGTCATCAGCCTCAGCCATGCCGATGCCGCCGAAGTGGTCAGCCTGCTCAACCGCGTCTACGACCGCGATTCCGGGGATTCAGCCATCGCCGACGAGCGCACCAACACGGTCATACTCAGCGGTGATCCGAGCCGGCGGCTGCGCCTGCGCACGCTGGTCTCGCACCTGGACACGCCGCTCGAGTCCGAGGGCAGCACGCAGGTCATCTATCTGCGCTACGCCAACGCCGAGAACCTGCTGCCGGTGCTCGAGGGCATTCTCGAGCTGGAGAGCGACGACGAGCGGCGCATGCGCATCCACGCCCACCAGGAAACCAACGCCCTGGTGGTGACCGCGCCGCCGGCGGCCTTCCGGTCGGTCCAGTCGGTGGTCAACCAGCTCGATATCCGGCGCGCCCAGGTGCTGGTCGAGGCGATCATTGCCGAGGTGGCCGTCGATACCGGCCGCGAGCTGGGCATCCAGTGGCAGGGCTTTGCCTCCGGCGACAGCGGGCTGTTCGGCGGCACCAATTTCGAATCCGGCGGGCGCAATATTCTCAACCTGAGCGCGGCGGCCGGCCAGGCCGGCGAGGACGGCAGTGCGCTGCTGCCCGGTCGGGGTCTGAACCTGGGCTACGTGCGCGGCCGCTCGACCCTGCTGGGTGCCGAAATTCTCGAAATCGGCGCCCTGGCCCGCGCACTGAGTACCGATTCCAACACCAACATCCTGTCCACGCCCTCGATCGTGACGCTGGACAACCAGGAAGCCAACATCAACGTCGGTCAGGAAGTCCCCTTCCTTTCGGGCAGCTTCTCGCAGCAGGGCGTGGCCACGGGCGAAGGCCAGGTCAACCCGTTCCAGACCATCAACCGCGAGGAAATCGGCGTCAAGCTCAACGTCACGCCGCACATCAACGAGGGCGACACCATCGTGCTCAACATCGGCCAGGAGGTCTCGACCCTGGCGCCCTCGGCCGGCGCGGTCGACCTGATTACCAACAAGCGCACCATCAACACCCGGGTGATGGTGCCCGACGGCGCCATCCTGGTACTCGGCGGGCTGATCACCGACGACCTGCAGGAAGAAATGGAAGGCGTGCCGGGCCTGAGCCGGATACCGCTGCTCGGCGAGCTGTTCAAGTACCGCTCGACGAGCAGCGTCAAGCGCAACCTGATGGTGTTCATCCGCCCGCAGATCCTGCACGACGAGGCGCTGATGGACGACATCACGCGCTCGAAGTACTCGAATATCCGCTCCGAGCAGCTCCGGCAGCGCGAGCGTCCGGCCGGGCTGACACGCCCGCGCGACATGCCGCTTCTGCCCGAACTCGACGACTTCCTCCAGGCGCCGCCTTCGGCCGATGAGCGCTGAGTTTCGCCCGGCCTACGGTTTTGCCCGTCGGCGAGGCGTGGCGGTGGCCGGTGAGGACGCCGAGGGCCATCTGCGCCTGGCCGTGCGCGAGCCCATCGACATCGCCGCCGTCCAGGAAGTGCGCCGCCGCCTGACCCGGCCGGTCGCCATGGAGCGCCTGGCTGCGGCCGATTTCGAGCGCCTGGTCACCCAGCTCTACGAGGCCGGCGACGACACCGCCCGCCAGGTCGCCGAAGACATGGGCGACGATCTGGATCTTTCGCGCCTGGCCGACGACCTGCCGGAGCCTGCCGACCTGCTCGAGAGCGAGGATGACGCGCCCATCATCCGGCTTATCAACGGCATCCTGACCCAGGCGGTGCGCGAGAACGCCTCCGACATCCATCTCGAACCCTTCGAGGATCGGCTGTCGGTACGCTTCCGGGTCGACGGTGTGCTGCGCGAGGTCATGAGCCCGGCGCGCGCCCTGGCCGGGCTGATCACCTCGCGCATCAAGGTCATGTCGCGGCTCGATATCGCCGAGAAGCGTATTCCGCAGGACGGGCGCATCGGCCTGCGCGTGGCCGGCCGCCCGGTCGATGTGCGCGTGTCGACGCTGCCGTCGAGCCACGGCGAGCGCGTGGTGCTGCGCCTGCTCGACAAGCAGGCCGGGCGGCTGGATCTTGCCGAACTGGGCATGGACCCGGCCACCGAAAAGCGCATGAGCGACCTGATCGCCCGCCCGCACGGCATCCTGCTGGTAACCGGCCCGACCGGGTCGGGCAAGTCGACCACGCTGTATGCCAGCCTGCTGCGTCTCAACGATCGCAGCCGCAACATCATGACCGTCGAGGACCCGATCGAGTACGACCTCGACGGCATCGGCCAGACCCAGGTCAACACCAAGGTCGACATGACCTTCGCCCGCGGCCTGCGCGCGATCCTGCGCCAGGATCCCGACGTGGTCATGGTCGGAGAAATCCGCGACCTCGAGACCGCCCGTATTGCCGTCCAGGCCAGCTTGACCGGCCACCTGGTGCTCTCGACTCTGCACACCAACACTGCCGTGGGAGCGATCACCCGCCTGGTCGACATGGGGATCGAGCCGTTCCTGCTTGCCTCGAGCCTGATCGGCGTGCTCGCCCAGCGCCTGGTGCGGGTGCTCGATGCCGAGAGCGCAGAGGCCTACACCATTGGTATCGAAGAGCTGGCACGCCTCAGGCT
>CAYQJJ010000128.1:0-8185 GCA_964417745.1 uncultured Wenzhouxiangella sp. | reverse complement strand
GAAATCGTACTGGCAACCAACGCCAACCCGACCCTCGAGCAATACTTCGCCGGCAGCGACTACCGCGGCCGGCCCGGCATCGAGACCCTGGCCAACGCCATGGACGTCGGCGATCCGAGCAACTTCGAGCGCCTGGCCTGGCTCTACCGCGATCGGGACCTGCGCCACGCCGGCATCAGCGCGGTGAGCATCGACGATGCCACCATCGGCCGGCGGATCAGAACCACCTGGAACGAACACCACACCGCGTTGTGCCCGCATACCGCCTGCGCGGCCGAAGCGCTTGCCCGGCGACGCGAAACCGGAAACGCCCACCCCCACCTGATCGCCGCCACCGCCCACCCGGCCAAGTTCGAAGCCGTTGTCGAGCCACTGCTCGGCACCGTCATCTCCCCGCCCCCGGCGCTGGCCGAACTCCTCGAACGCCCCAGCCAGGCCACCCCGCTGGCAGCCGATTACGCGAGCCTGAAAAACGTGCTCGGCAGGCTGGACTGAAGGCGAGCAGCCCCGGAAGAACACGGGCTCGTTGCGCGTCGTGGACGAACGCTCACCAGCTGCGAGTAGGCTCTGGAGCCATGACTACTTTCACGCGAGCCGTCGGCCAGCAAACGAGTCTCAACAGGGCTCCACGAAGTTTCGATCCACCAGACAGCTGGAGGACGGCCGCATGACGCTTGCGTTTCACCCCGAGCACCCGGCGCTGGCCGGCGAACTGCACAGCCGGCCGCATACGGTACTGACCGCACCCTGCGCGGTGGCGCACCTGGCGATCATTCCCGACGGTGATTCGGGCCTGCGCGAGCTGCTCGACGAGATCGAGGACGGCGGCGTCACCGAAGTACACGAACGCCACCACGCGGCCTCGCTGGGGCCGCTGGAACTGCGCTGGGAACGTCACACCGAATTCGAATCGCTGGCGATCAGCCGCCCGGACAGCGGACAGACGCCACTGGGCTCGCCCGCGGCGGAGTTGCCCGCCGGATGGCTGGAACGCATCCGGGGCCGGATCGTCTCCGCTGCGCTGGTGTTCGTCGAAAGCCGGGAGGGTAGTTATAGCGAAGAAGCTTTCGGCGAGCTGCTCGGCAGCGACAATGTCGTCGGCAGTCGCGTACTCGACGGCAACGCCGAAGTGCGTACAGCGTTTTCCCACCCCGGCGATGGCTACGTGCGCTACCACGTGCGCGACCTGGGCCTGGGTGCCGACCAGACCGGGCGCCTGGTACAGCGCCTGATCGAAATCGAGACCTACCGCATGATGGCGCTGCTGGGCCTGCCGGTCGCCAAATCGCTTTCGCCGGGACTCGGAGACCTCGAGCACCGCCTCGCCGAGCTGGTCGCCCGGCTCGATGCGGTCACCGAACTGGCCGAAGAACAGACCCTGCTCGACGAGTTGTTCGATCTGGCACAAACTTCCGAAAAACAGGTTACCGACAGCGCCTACCGCTTCTCGGCCACCAACGCCTACGGGCGAATCGTCAGCGATCGCATGCGCGATCTGCAAGAGCAGCGTATCGATCGGCTGCAGCCGGTGGGCGAATTCCTCGAACGGCGCTTCGAACCGGCGCTGCGCACCTGCCAGGCAACGGCACAGCGACAGGAAAGCCTCAGCCAGCGAATCTCGCGCACGGCCAACCTGGTGCGAACCCGTGTCGATGTCGGCCTGCAAAAGCAAAACCGCAGCCTGTTGTCGAGCATGGCCCGGCGTTCGCGGATGCAGCTTCGGCTGCAGCAGACGGTCGAAGGCCTTTCGGTCATGGCCATCAGCTACTATTCGCTGGGCATTCTGAGCTATCTGCTCGGCGGCTTCCTCGAGACCGACCGGCTGCGCCTGGTCGTGTCGGTCAGCGCGCCGGCCCTGTTGATCACCATCTGGTATCTGCTCCGCCGCTGGCGCCGGCACCTTTCCCGGGACGACGAGGAAGACTGAGCACGGTCATGCCGCGCCGCGGCAATGTGGTAACTTCTGCACGGGACGTCACGCAGATACCGCGCAATGGCTGAGCCGAATTATTATCTTTCCCTGTTCCCGCAGGCGCTGATCGCCTCGATGCTCGACCCGGCCGCGTTCGGAACCTATTACGCGGTCGGCAATCGTGTCCATGCACGCGACGAGGCAATCTTTTTCGAAGTCGACATCAGCGGACTGGGCGATCGTTTCGACCTCGACCGCGCGCAGGCCCGCTGCGTACCCCACGCCGACGGCAGTCCCAAGCGTTCGGTCTATCTTTCCATCGACGAGCCGCTGGCCACCATTCCGATCCGTGCGCTGGGGCGTTTGCACCTGGTCACCGGCGACGGGCGCACGCTCAGCCTCGAGCCCGGCGAAACCGACCTGCCCAACGGTGAAGGCCTGTACCTGTACCAGGAGTTCTGCCCGGTGACCTCGGTCGTGGCCAGCCGCCTCGATCCGGCCGCGTTCTGTTCGGCCATTACCCAGCCGAACGCCCCGCTATCGGTGCGCAGGCTGGTTTTCGCCGACCTGGTGCTGGGCGACCTGGCGAGCGACCCGCGCCACGGCCGCGCCGATGACTTGCCCTATCAGGCCCTGGCGCACATCCGTGACGTGCTCGAGGAGTTGCAGAACCGGCCCGAAAAGTGCAGCAAGCTGGTACAGCGCCGTAGCCGCGGCGGGCTGCCCTGGCGGCTGATTCAAAACGCAGTCTACGTCGGCGACGCGGACGAATTCGCGGTCTACCCGTTCCCCGACCGCGCCACGCTGGAGACGCGCTGGTACGACTGGTGGCGATCAGCACAGATCAGCGCCAGCTCATGAGCGAATCGATCATGGGGGTAGTGATGTTCTGGATGGCGCCGGTTGCCGCGGTTCTTGCACTGTTGGTCGCCGGCGGGCTGTTTGTGTCCATGCTGCGCCGGGACCGCGGCAGCGAGCGCATGCGCGAAATCGGCCAGCTCGTCTACAGCGGGGCGATGACCTACCTGGCCGGCCAGTACCGGGTCATGCTGGTCGTTTTCGTCGCGCTGTTCGTGCTGTTTGCCGCACTGGCCTGGGGGGCCGGGCTGCAGAATCCCTGGCTGCCGGCAACCTTCATCGCCGGCGGCCTGTTTTCCGGGCTGGCCGGTTTTATCGGCATGCAGACCGCCACCCGGGCCGGGCCGCGAACCACCCAGGCGGCGCGCTCGTCGCTGCCCGAAGCCCTGGCCGTTGCCTTTCGAAGCGGCGCGGTGATGGGGCTGGTCGTGGTCGGCCTGGGGCTGGGCAACGTGGTCGCCTGGTACCTGATCATCGATGCCTTCACACCGGCCGGAGAGCCGGGCACTCGACTGGTCCTGGTGACCACCGCGATGCTGACCTTCGGCGTCGGCGCCTCGTTGCAGGCGCTGTTCGCGCGCGTTGGCGGCGGCATCTTCACCAAGGCTGCCGACGTCGGTGCCGACCTGGTCGGCAAGGTCGAATCGGGCATTCCCGAAGACGATCTGCGCAACCCGGCGGTCATCGCCGACAACGTCGGCGACAACGTCGGCGATGTGGCCGGCATGGGGGCCGATCTGTTCGAATCCTATTGTGGATCGATCCTGGCTGCCTGCGCGCTCGGTGCCGCGGCCTTCGTACAGGCCCCGGGCCTGCAGCCTGCCGCCATCGGCGTCCCGATCAGCCTGGCCGCGGCCGGCATCTTTGCCGCCCTGGCCGGAATTGCCGTGGTCCGCATTCGCGCCGACGCCGACCAGGCCGACCTGCTGCGGGCGCTGGGACGCGGTACCGCGCTGAGTGCGGTGATCATGGCGGCTCTGGCCGCGGCGGTGCTGCATTTCAGCGCCCTGCCCGGCGCCTGGGGGCTATGGGGTGCGGTCATCACCGGAATCGTCACCGGGGTGGTCATCGGCCGGTCGACCGAATATGCCACCTCGGCGGCGGCCGCGCCGACCCTGGAACTGGCGCGCAGCGCCGAGGGCGGGCCGGCGACCACCATCATCGCCGGCATCGGTACCGGCATGCTGTCGACCGCCGTACCGGTGCTGGCCGTCGGCGTCGGCATTCTGGCAGCATTCGGCCTGGCCTCCGGCTTCGACCCGGATTCGCTCGGCACGGGTCTCTACGGCATCGCCCTGGCCGCGGTCGGCATGCTGTCCACGCTCGGCCTGACGCTGGCCTGCGATGCCTACGGGCCGATCGCCGACAACGCCGGCGGCAATGCCGAAATGAGCGGCCTCGAACCCGAAGTACGCGAGCGCACCGATGCCCTCGATGCCCTCGGCAACACCACTGCGGCGACCGGCAAGGGCTTCGCGATCGGCTCGGCCGCGCTCACGGCACTGGCACTGATGGTCGCCTACACCGAGGTCATCCGCACCGAAATGACCCGGCGGGGAGAAACCCTGGAGGGCATTGCCGGATCGATCGCACCAGCCCAGGCCAGCATGACCGATTTCATGCACGCCTTTGGCGTCAACCTGCTCAACCCGGCGGTGCTGGTCGGTGTTCTGTTCGGCGCGGTCAGCGCATTCGTCTTTTCGGGCCTGACCATCCGTTCGGTCGGGCGCGCGGCCAACCTGATGGTCGAGGAAGTCCGACGCCAGTTCGCCGAGCACCCGGAAATTCTGGCCGGGACCCGCCCACCCGATTACGCGGAATGCGTGGCCATCTCCACCCGCGGCGCCCAGCGCGAGATGGCCGCACCGGCGATACTGGCGATACTGGCTCCGGTGCTGACCGGGCTGGTCCTTGGCGTGGCCGGCGTTCTGGGGCTGCTGGTCGGCGCCCTGGCCGCCGGCTTCAGCCTGGCGATCTTTCTGTCCAACACCGGCGGGTCCTGGGACAACGCCAAGAAATACATCGAAGCCGGCCATCACGGCGGCAAGAACTCGTCCGCCTGGCGGGCATCGGTGATCGGCGATACGGTCGGTGACCCGTTCAAGGACACCGCCGGCCCGAGCCTGAACATCCTGGTCAAGCTCATGAGCATCGTGGCCATCAGCAGCGCAGGCCTGACACTGGCCTGGTCGTTGTTCTGACCGACTCGCCACCGGCGATTGCCGGTACTGTCGGAAACCGGCCGTAGCGAGACGGCGCCCGGCTCCGCAGATGGAGACTTTAACAACTGACCAAGCCGCCGCTACGGTGAGGGCTTGCGACCGAGTAAAAGGCCGCAGATGCGGGGTCTGGAGTCGTCGCAGTAGGCAGGGTCAGAATTAAGCCGGGTTGATATACTGCCCGGCGATCGTCAGGAGCCAGGAGCCAGAAATCACGATGAGCGAACAAGCCCGCGCGCGAGTCAGCGCGCCCGTCATTCACGCGCCGACCGGAACCACCCGCGCCTGCCGCGGCTGGCACCAGGAAGCGGCCATGCGCATGCTCATGAACAACCTCGACCCGGCGGTTGCCGAAAAGCCCGACGAGCTCATCGTCTACGGCGGCACCGGCAAGGCGGCGCGCAACTGGGACTGCTACCACGCCATCATCGCCACGCTCAAGCGCCTGAAGGACGACGAGACCCTGCTCGTGCAGTCGGGCAAGCCGGTCGGCGTGGTGCGCACCCACGACCAGGCGCCGAGGGTGCTGATCGCCAACGCCAACCTGGTGCCGCGCTGGGGCAACTGGGACGAATTCCGCGATCTCGAAGACAAGGGCCTGACCATGTATGGCCAGATGACGGCCGGCTCCTGGATCTACATCGGCTCACAGGGCATCGTCCAGGGCACCTACGAGACCTTCGCCGAGCTGGCCCGCCAGCATTTCGGCGGCTCGCTCCAGGGCAAGCTCACGGTCACTGCCGGCCTGGGCGGCATGGGCGGTGCCCAACCGCTGGCGGTGACCATGAACGATGGCCACTGCCTGGCCGTGGAGGTCGATGAGACGCGCATCGACCGGCGCGTCGAGACCGGCTACTGCGACGTCAAGGCCACCTCCATCGACCAGGCGCTCGACCTGATCGACACCGCCGACGGCCCGCTCTCGGTCGGCCTGCTCGGCAATATCGCCGAAGTGCTGCCCGAGTTGCTCGCCCGCGACATCATCCCCGATGCGCTGACCGACCAGACCTCGGCCCACGACCTGCGCCAGGGCTACATACCGGCCGGCCATTCGCTGGAAGAAGCGAAAAGCCTGCGCCAGTCCGACCCGAAGGCCTACGACCAGAAAGTCCTAGACGCCATGGTCATCCACGTCGAGACCATGCTGAAGATGCAGGAACGCGGCGCGGTCACCTTCGACTACGGCAACAACCTCCGCGGCCAGGTCGCCGACCTGCGCGGCATGAGCAACGCCTTCGACTTCCCCGGCTTCGTGCCGGCCTTCATCCGGCCGCTGTTCTGCCGGGGCGCGGGCCCGTTCCGCTGGGCCGCGCTGTCGGGCAACCCGGCCGATATTGCCGCCACCGACAAGGCCATTCTCGAGCTGTTCCCGGAAAAGGAACCCCTGCAGCGCTGGATCCGCAAGGCGCAGGAAAAGATCCAGTTCCAGGGCCTGCCGGCGCGCATCTGCTGGCTGGAATACGGCGAGCGGGCACAGGCCGGTGAGAAATTCAACTGGCTGGTCGAAAAGGGCAAGGTCGAAGCCCCGATCGTGATCGGCCGCGACCACCTCGACTGCGGCTCGGTAGCCTCTCCCAACCGCGAGACCGAGGCCATGGCCGACGGCTCGGACGCGATCGCCGACTGGCCGATCCTCAACGCCCTGGTCAACACCGCCTGCGGCGCGAGCTGGGTGTCATTCCACCACGGCGGCGGGGTCGGCATCGGTTACTCCCTGCACGCCGGCATGGTCAGCCTGGCCGACGGCACCAAGTCCGGCCACGAGCGCCTGCAACGCGTGCTGACCGCCGACCCGGGCCTGGGCGTGATGCGCCATGTCGATGCCGGTTACGACGAGGCAATTGCCACCGCACAGCAACGCGGGGTGGACGTTCCGATGCTGGGCCGAGGAGACTCCGGGCCTTGATTGAACCACGAAAGAAGCTCAATCCATGGGCTGTTCTACGCGTTCGGCCCAAAACTCCAAGTCCTGGATCGAATGCGTCTTTGGTGGTGTTGAAGATCACCGCACCGGACCCGCCGAGTCGGTCAACGTGGCTTCCGTGATCGCCAGGTCATAGAGTTTCCCCTTGGCCTCCAGCCCTCGATCAGACATGACCGGCAAAAAGATCTCCGGCTCAACTGCAACTAGGGGTATCTCAATTCGGTACAGAAATTCATCTAGGGAGCGATCCATCCGACCGCCTGGGTAGCTTTGCTCTATAACCTCAGCCGAAAGTGAGAGGCTACTGTCTTCAGATTCACTAACGGCAATCTCCACCATCAGCGCCCTGTCGTCCTTCAGGGCTGCATCGGCTTTGTCAACGCTTCTTTCAAGAATCGAGAAAAAACGTTCCCATTCATCCACCGAAAAACCATCCCGACTATTCACATCATCCACAACATCATGAATGATTCTCTTGGAATCGATCTTCTCCAAATCGAATAGCACCGATGACTGTACATTTCGACTAGCCGCATGCGATTGAAGCCAGCGTTCGACCGGCGTTAGCGATGCCGTAATTGCAAACAATACCGGCTCGAACCCTTCATCTGAGTATTCGAGGGCGTCAACGACCGACGCGAGCCGAACCCCAATGACCGGACCCCCATTCAGAACGTCTGATTCATCCAGGGCCTTGCAAAGATACTCGCTTTGTGGTGACGAAACGACAATCGCAAGGGAAGGCAAAGGCAGCGCCAGGGCTGCAACAGCCACGGCCAGATAAAACAGAGCTTGGCGCCGGAAGCTCGAGAATTTAGCTCGGTTGAATTGCATATTCGTACTCCTGAGTCAGCTTGAACTTGGCTGAGGGTGGCTCCGGACGGAGCCACCGAGATTGAACTTCAGCATTCAATACATTGTTGCAGCCGAAACACTATAGCGGATTCGTGAATCTTCCGAGGTGCCAGACGCTGGAGTCAACGTTAATCTCGCATTGGAGAATGATTCTGGCACCGGTGCCAGGCGTCTTGCTGACATACCGCCAGCAAACCCAACGGCAAACTGGCTAGTGCCACCAAGTAGTGAATTGTCTGGGCCATCGGCTCAAGTCCTCGGCGAGCGATTCCGACATGCGACCGGAACGAAACAGATCAATCACCTCCTCCCGGAACTGATCCGGGTAAGCGATACTAATGCAATCAGAAGTATTGCCTCACTCAGGGCTCCGGACGGATTCGCCTGCAAGGCAAAGTGGCGAAGGCATAGTTGTTC
>CAYQJJ010000127.1:0-8186 GCA_964417745.1 uncultured Wenzhouxiangella sp. | reverse complement strand
GAGTCGGTCAACTTCGCCCAGGGTGACCTGATGATCCTGGGAGCCTTTCTGGCCATTGCGCTGGTCAACGCCAACCAGGCCGACCTGCCCTTCCTGCTCGGCCTGCTCATCGCCGGCGGTATCCTCGGACTGTTTGCCTACCTGCTCGACGCGCTGCTGCTGCGGCGGGTGCTCGGCCAGCCGCAGTTGACCATCGTGGTGCTGACGATCGCCCTGGGTTTCGTGCTGCGCTTTGTCATCGGCGCGATCTGGGGCCACAGCCCGACGGCCCTGGACTCGCCGGTTGCCGGACAGCGCCTGGCGCTCGGCGAGCTGAGCGTGCCGCTCATCGATGCCATCACCATCGCCACGACCGTCGGTCTGGTGGCACTGCTGTGGCTGTTCTTCGCCCGCACCCGGCTGGGGCTGGCAATGCAGGCGGCCAGCCAGAACCAGATGGCGGCCTACTACATGGGTATCCCGGTCAAGCGGGTGGTCTCGCTGGTGTGGGCGATGTCCGGCGTGGTCGCGGCCATCGCGGGCGTGCTGTTCGCGGCCAAGGGTGCCGTCGAGCCCTCCGACGGGTTGTTGTTCGGAATCAAGGCGTTCGCCGCGGCGGTCATTGGCGGGCTGGGCTCGCTGCCCGGAGCGCTGGCCGGGGGGCTGCTCATCGGCGTGATCGAACAGTTTGCCGGCCGCCACCTGCCCGGCCACCTCGCCCAGGTCTCGCCCTATACGCTGATGCTGCTGGTGCTGATCCTGCGCCCCAGCGGCCTGTTCGCCCAGGTCCGCAGCAAGAAACTCTAGCCATGAAGCCGCGTTTCAAGACCCGCTACGACGACGACATCGACCGCTTCCGGGGGCGCTGGCATCGTGCCCAGCACCTGATCCTGATCATTCTGGCCCTGGCCGCGCCCTGGCTGCTGGGCGACTACTACACCGGCGAGCTGACCTCGGTGCTCATCTGGTCGCTGGCCGGCATGGGACTGATGCTGCTGGTCGGCCATACCGGCCAGGTCAGTCTGGGGCACGCGGCCTTCATGGCCATCGGTGCCTTCGCCCACCTGGCGTTGATGCTGCGCGGCTGGCCCTTCCTGCCGGCCGTGCTGACCGCCACCCTGATCAGCGGCTTCAGCGGCGCGCTGCTGGCCCGGCCGATCCTGCGCCTGAGCGGCATTTACCTGGCCATTGCCACCCTGGCACTGGGCATCCTGGTCGAAGACCTGGCCATCGTCGCCGAGCCGGTCACCGGCGGCGTGAGCGGGCTGGTCGCCCCGCCGATCGAGCTGTTCGGCCTGCCGATCGATCGCCACGGCACCCCGCGCCTGTTCTACTACCTGTGCCTGGGCATCGTGGTGCTGGTCACCCTGGGCTACGCCAACCTGCTGCGTTCGCCCACCGGCCGGGCTTTCCTGGCGGTGCGCGACAGCGAGGCCTCGGCGCGCGCGCTGGGAGTCAACGTCACCCGCACCAAGACCCTGGCCTTCGGCCTTTCCTGCGCCATCACCGGCCTGGCCGGGGCGCTTTATGCCCACCTGGCCCAGGCGGTCAACTTCGAAAGCTTCCTGGTCGTCATTTCGATCACCCTGCTGCTGCAGGTCATCGTCGGCGGACTGGGCTCGATTCACGGCGCATTTCTCGGCGCCATCGTCGTCGTGCTGCTGCCGCAGGGGATTGCCATCGGCCGGGACCTGCTGGCCGATGCCGGCATCCGCATTGCGACCTACCCGGGTCTGGACATGGCGGTGTTCGCGACACTAATCATCGTGCTGATGGTCCTCGAGCCACGCGGGCTCTACGGGGTCTGGCTGCGGGTCCGAACCTGGTTCGAGCTGTTTCCGCTCTGCCGCAAGGGCATGTTCCGGCGCCCGCGCAGCTACCTGAAAACGGAGCGTCTCAAGTGAGCCTGCTGGAGATCGATAACGTCAGTCTGTCGTTCGGCGGGATCCGGGCCATCGACGGGGTGAGCCTGGCGGTCGAGGCCGGTGAAGTGTTTACCATCGTCGGGCCCAACGGCGCCGGAAAATCCTCGCTGTTCAACCTGATCAGCCGCTTCTATCCCCCCGATGCCGGCAGCATGTGCTTCGACGGTCTCGACCTGACCGGTCGAACCGCCCACGAAATCGTCGGCCTCGGCATCGCCCGAACCTTCCAGAATATCGAGCTGTTCGACCATGCCACCGTGCTCGACAACCTCCTCATCGGCCGCCACAGCCGGTGCTCGACGCACTGGCTGTCCGATCTGCTGTTCCTGCCCCGGGTGCGGCGCGCCGAGCGCGAGCACCGCCGCGCGGTCGAGGAAGTCATCGATTTCCTGGAGCTTGCCGCCTATCGCGACCGCATGATCCAGGGCCTGCCCTACGGCGTGCGCAAGGTCGTCGAAATCGGCAAGGCCCTGGCCGCCGGACCGCGCCTGCTGCTGCTCGACGAGCCGGCCTCGGGCCTGAGCGTGGAGGAGACCGACAACATGGCCTGGTGGATCGAAGACATGCAAAAGGACCTCGGGGTGACCATCGTGATGGTCGAACACGACATGAACCTGGTCGGACGGGTCTCGGATCGCGTGCTGGCCATCGCCGAGGGGCGCGCGCTGGCGCTGGGCAGCCCGGCCGAGATCCAGTCCGACCCGACGGTCATCCGAGCCTGGCTCGGCGATCAGGGCCCCGGGCGATGAACCCGCTGCTGACCATCCACAATCTGGAGACCAGCTACGGGCCGGTCATGGCGCTGCGGGGTGTCTCGATGCAGGTCCCCGAAGGCCGGATCGTCACCGTGCTGGGCAGCAACGGCGCCGGCAAGACGACCTTGATGCGAACACTGTCCGGGGTGCTCGCTCCACGCAAGGGCAGCGTGCGCTACCGCGGCCGCCGCATCGACGGGCTCGAGCCCGACCGCCTGGTCCGCGACGGGATCGTGCACGTCCCGGAAGGCCGCGAGGTGTTTCCGTTCATGAGCGTGGCCGAGAACCTGCGCATGGGCGCGTTCACCCGGCGCGACCGCTCCGGGCTGGCCGCCGACGAAGCCATGATCTTCGATTATTTTCCGGTCCTGGCACGGCGGCGCCGACAGGAGGCGGGCACCCTGTCGGGCGGCGAACAGCAGATGCTGGCCATCGCCCGGGGCTTGATGGCCCGGCCCAGCCTGATGCTGCTCGACGAGCCATCACTGGGCCTGTCGCCGGTATTGGTCGGCGAGATTTTCGGCATCATCGGCCGCCTCAACCACGAACAGGGCCTGACCATCGTGCTGGTCGAACAGAATGCCCGGGCCGCCCTCGAGGTTGCCGACCACGGCTATGTGCTCGAGACCGGGCGTGTGGTCATGGACGGGCCGGCCGGGGAGCTGATGACCTCGGAGGACGTGCGCGAGTTCTACCTCGGCCGGACCACCCGGGGCGAGCGCGGCGAGCGCCGCTGGCGGCGCCGCAAGAGCTGGCGATAGACGATGAGCGAGACCACCGAAATCAACGGCTGCGATACGCTGGCCAAGCTCTGGCGAAAAGCCTGCCGGGAGCGGGCCACGAACATCGCCCACCGCGAGAAGAAGCTCGGCATCTGGGCCAGCCGCTCCTGGCAGGACTGGCTCGAGGGCGCGCGGGCAATCGGCCTGGGGCTGATGGAGCTCGGGCTGACGCGCGGCGAAGTGGTCTCGGTGCTCAGCGAGGACCGGCTCGAGTGGCTCTACGCCGACCTCGGCGTCGTTGCCGCCGGCGGCATCACCAATGGCATCTACACCACCGACAGCGCCGAACAGCTGGCCTACCTGATCGACGACAGCGATTCGGTCTTTTTGCTGCTCGAAAACGACGAGCAACTCGACAAGTACCTGGCCGTCCGCGATCGCCTTGCCGCGCTGCGCAAGGTGGTAGTGTTCGATCGCAAGGGACTGCGCGATTTCAGCGACCCCGAGGTGATGTTCCTCGACGAGCTCATGGCGCTGGGCCGCTCGGCCGAGCGGGGCGAGCAGCGCTTCGACGAGCGCATCGACGCCGGCCGCCCCGAAGAGACCCGCATGCTCATCTACACCTCGGGGACCACCGGCCGGCCCAAGGGCGCGATGATCAGTCATCGCAACGTGCTGTTCATGCTCGACCGCGGCGACCGGGTACTCGACGTGCGCCCGGGCGACGAGCAGCTGTGCTTCCTGCCGTTGAGCCATATTCTCGAGCGATTGATCTCGGTCGAGCTGCCGATCTTCAAGGGCACCCGGGTCAACTTCGCCGAAAACCCCGAGACCGTGTTCGACAACCTGCGCGAGGTCGCACCGCACGGCTTTACCGCCGTGCCGAGGCTGTGGGAAAAGATCTACAGCGGCCTCATGGACCAGCGGCGGGAAGCCACCGCGATCGGTCGCTGGATGTTCGACCGGGCGCTGCGCGCCGGGCAGGAGCTTCAGGCCAGCCGCGAGCCGGGTGCCTGGCTGCGCTGGCGCTGGCGGTTCTGGGATCTGGCCGTGCTCGCCAACGTGCGCAAGCTCATCGGCATGAACCGCATCCGCCGTGCCACCACCGGTGCCGCGCCCATCGCGCCGGAGCTCATCGACTGGTTCAATGCCCTCGGGGTCCGCCTCTACGAGGGCTACGGGATGACCGAGACCACCGGCATCATCTCGGTCAATACTCCCGAGCGCAACCGGCTCGGCTCGGTCGGCGCGCCACTGCCCGATACCGAGGTCAGGATCGGTCCGGACGACGAGATCCTGGTGCGCGGCCGGCATGTCTTCGAGGGTTACTGGAAACGCCCGGAGCAGACCGCCGAGGAACTGCGCGAGGGCTGGCTGCACACCGGCGACAGCGGACGCCTCGAAGAAGGACTGCTCACCATCACCGGTCGCATCAAGGACCTCATCATTACCGCCGGTGGCAAGAACATCGCACCGGCCGAGATCGAGAGCCGGCTCAAATTCTCGCCTTACATCGCCGATGCGGTGGTCATCGGCGACAAGCGCAAATACCTGACCGCACTGATCCTCATCGACCGCGAAAACGTCGAGACCTGGGCTCAGCGAAACCAGGTACCGTTTTCCGATTTCCGATCCCTGTGCCGCGCCGAGGCGGTCATCGAACTCATCGACATGATCGTCTCCGAGGTCAACCACGATCTCGCCCGGGTCGAACAGATCAAGCATTTCCGGCTCCTCGATATCGTCCTCAGTGCCGATGACGAGGAGCTGACCGCGACGATGAAGCTGCGCCGGGCGCAGATCGAAGCCAAATACCGCGAGCTGATCGAATCGATGTACGACGAACAGAAATCGGCATAATCAACCCTGCCCCGACGCTTTTTTTACCGACCCCGGAGGTCAACATGCCCGGAAAAATCCTGATGATCTGCCTGATGACCCTCGGCCTGAGCGCCTGCGGCAGCGATGGCAACGGCGGCGCCGCGACCGATACGCGCGGTGTGAGCGACGACGAAATCGTCTTCGGCGGCGCCCACGACCTGTCCGGCGTATTCGCCTCGGTGTCCAACCCGGCGCTGCGCGGCGCCAACCTCCGCTTCGACGAGGTCAACGAGGCCGGCGGTGTGCACGGACGGCGCATTCGTTACATCACCGAAGATCACGGCTACCAGGTCCCGCGCGCGACCCAGGCGGCCAACAAGCTGGTCCAGCGCGACGAGATCTTCGGCATGCTGCTGACTCTGGGGACCCCGCACAACCTGGCCGCCTTCCCGATCATGGACCGCCACGATGTGCCCAGCCTGTTCCCGCTCACCCCGGCACGCGCGATCCTCGAGACCGGCGACTTTTCACGCCGCTTCAGCCTCAGTGCCTCCTACTACGACAATGTCGGCAACGCGCTTGACTGGCTGGTCGAGCGCACGGGCATCGAGCGGTTGTGCGTGCTCTATATCCCGTCCGACTTCGGCGAGGAGATCCACCAGGCCGCCCGCGACGCCGCCGACCGACACGAGGGCCTGGAGCTGGTCTCGGCGACCTCGCACCGACCCGACGAGACCAACTTCTCCGGCACCCTTTCGCGCAAGCGCGCGGCCGGTTGTCAGATGCTCACCCTCGGCCTGGCCGTTCGGGCCACCGTTGCCGTGGCCTCCGGCATCGCCGACATGGACTGGGAAGGCGTCGAGCTGCTGGCCTCGACAGCCGCGTTTCACGCCGCGGTTTCTTCGGCCTCCGGGGGCGTCACCGAGGGCATGTGGGCAGCCTCGGCCGGCCCCGATATCCGCACCCTGACCGAGCGCCCGGATTCGGTCGCCTTCATCGAGGCCTACCGCGAAGCCTACGGTCAGGACCCCGACGCCATGGCCCAGACCGGTTACAGCATCGCCCACGCCCTGGTCAAGGGCCTGGAGGCAGCCGGACCGGAACTGACCGTCGATACCCTGGTTTCGGCCCTGGAAACGCTCGACTATATCGACCCGGTCTCGGGTATCGACATTCGCATGGGACCCGACGATCACATTCTGCTGGGCGACACCTGGATCACCCGGGTCCGCGACGGCGTCTGGGAGACCGAGGCGGTCATCGAGCAGACCATCGCGGCCGAGCCCGACGGCTGAGCCCGACTGGATCGAGCCACCAACACACCGCCGAGGCACCGGACGACGACCCGGTTGCCTTCGACGAGGCCCCTCGAGCTGCTAACATCTCCAGCCCGGATATCGAATCGAAGGGGTCAGGCCCAGTGATGAACGGTAGCATTCGCGTTCGCCATCTTCAGGAAGATCTCGACCGACGCTGTCGGGCGCTGCGTGCCGCCGCCCCGGCGGTGGCGGCCTCGCGCTCGATCGTCGAGTCCGCGCTCGACGGTGATTCGGCCATCTACGGCGTCAACACCGGCTTCGGCGCCCTGGCCAGCAAGCGCATCGGTACCGATCAGCTGGGCAAGCTCCAGCGCAATCTGCTGTTCAGCCACGCCTGCGGTACGGGAGACCCGGTCCCGATCGAAATTTCGCGGCTGATGCTCAAGCTCAAGATCCACGCCCTCGGGCTGGGACAGTCGGGAATTTCGCTGCCGGTGTTCGAGCAGCTTCTGGCCTTTGCCGAACACGACATCGTGCCGGTCATCCCCTCGCGCGGCAGCCTCGGCGCCTCAGGCGACCTGGCCCCGCTGGCGCACATGAGCCTGCCGCTGATCGGTCACGGCCAGTGCTGGAACGCCGCCTGCTCGGAGCCCGAACCGGCGGCCGAGACACTGAAACGCCATGGCCTGGAGCCGGTGACGCTGGCCGCCAAGGACGGCCTGGCGTTGATCAACGGCACCCAGCTGATGCTCGCCTACGGGGCCTTCGTGCTCGAGCGCGTGACCCACCTGCTCGACTCGGCCGACATTCTGGGCGCCATGAGCCTGGAAGCCCTGCAGGGATCGGCGCGGCCGTTCGACGCGCGCGTGCACGCCGTGCGTCCCCACCCCGGCCAGGTCAAGGTCGCCGAGCATATCCGCCGCCTGCTCGAGCAATCCGAGATCCTCGAATCACACCGAGACTGCGGCAAGGTGCAGGACCCGTACTGCCTGCGCTGCATACCGCAGGTCCACGGCGCCAGCCGCGACGCCCTGAACCACTGCCGCGAAGTCTTCGAGCGCGAGCTCAATTCGGTCACCGATAACCCGCTGGTCTTCGACGACGGCGACATCATCTCCGGCGGCAATTTCCACGGCCAGCCACTGGCCCTGGCAATGGACTACGCCGCCATCGCCCTGGCCGAACTGGGCAGCATCTCCGAGCGCCGGACCTACCTGTTGCTCGAGGGCCACGACGGCCTGCCCAAGCTGCTCATGAAGGACACCGGCATCAATTCCGGCTTCATGATTCCGCAATACACCGCCGCGGCGCTGGTCAGCGAGAACAAGGTACTGGCCCACCCGGCCAGCGTCGATTCGATCCCGACCAGCCTGGGCCAGGAAGACCACGTCTCGATGGGCTCGATCGCTGCGCTCAAGCTGCTTTCGGTGCTGCACAATGTCGAGCGGGTGCTGGCCGTCGAAATGCTCACCGGCGCCCAGGCGCTGGATTTCCGCGAGCCGCTCAAGCCCGGCCTCGGCGTCATGGCCGCGCACCAGCTCGTGCGCGAAATCGTCGGTCACGCCGAGGAAGACTACGAAGTCGGCGCCGACATCGACAGCTGCACCCGCCTGCTGCGCTCCGGCGAGCTGGTCGAAAGAGTTCGAGGAAAAATCCCGAAGGTGGAGAGCAGTTACTAAGACATTCACAAATCGTGCCTCATTCAGCTTGTCTCTCGGCGTTCGT
>CAYQJJ010000126.1:0-8221 GCA_964417745.1 uncultured Wenzhouxiangella sp. | reverse complement strand
ATCACGAAACTCTTGCGCAGCGAGCCGAGGAAGGCGAGCACCACCAGCATCGCCAGTACCGAGCCGAGAATCGCCGCCGCGGCCACCGCATCGATCGAGCCGCGCACGAAGTAGGCGCCGTCGCGCGTGGCCTCGTACTGAATATCGAGCGGCAGAAAGCCGGAATCCTCGAGCTGGGCCATGCGGTCGTTGATCGCGTCGACCACTTCGACGACGTTGGCGTCGGGCAGCTTGTAGATCGAAAGCTGGGTCGACGGCACCCCATTGAGGCGTACGAACAGGCGCTGCTCGGCGAACCCGTCGCGCACCTCGGCGACCTCGCTCAGGCGGATGCGCCGTGAGCTGTCGGGCACGCTCAGCAGGATGTCCTGGATTTCCTCCGGGCTCGAAAAGCGCCCGTCGGTGCGCGCCATCACGTCGAACGCTTCGGAGGTGACGTTGCCGGCGGCAACATTGACGTTTTCGGCGGCGAGCTGGTCGGAGACATCACCGAGGCTCAGCCCGTAGGAGCGCAGCCGCTGCTGGTCGAGCAGCACCTCGATCTCGCGTACCTGCCCGCCGGCGGCTTCGACCGAAGCCACACCGGGAATCGACTGCAGCTGGGGTACCAGACGTTGTTCGACCCAGTCGCGCACATCGCGCGGGGCGCGCGTCGGAGAGGAAAAGCCGGCCCGCCAGATCGCCCACTCGCCGGGGTCCCATTTGCGCAGGCGCGGCGGCTGGATGTCCGAGGGCAGCTGCTGACGCGCGGTCTCGAGCATGCGCGCAGCGTTCTGCATGGCGATATCGAGATCCACCCCATGCTCAAAAATCAGGTTGACGTTGGTGCGCCCTTCCGAGGCCCGGCTGGAGATGCGATCGAGGTTTTCGACCGAGGCCAGGTTGCGCTCGAGGACCTGCGTGACCTGTTCTTCCATCACCTCCGGGGCCACGCCCGGATAGTTCACGGTGATGCGAACCAGCGGGTATTCGACCTCGGGCAGCAGGTTGACCGGCAGCCGGTCAACGAAGAACAGCCCCAACACCAGCACCACCGAGGCGATCGCCAGCGTGCCGACCGGGCGGCGAATGGCCGAATGGGTCAGCCCACGGTAATAACGCGTTCCGCGCGCCGGGTCGCTGTCGCGCGGGTCGGGCTGGTCGCGACGGTCCTGGTGGTCGGTCTGATTCTGCTCGCTCACCGCGCGCCTCCGCTCAGCTGGTCAGGTCGACGATTCGCACACGATCGCCGGCCGACATTTCCAGCGGGTTGGCCGAGACCACCCGATCACCGGGCTCGAGCCCGTCGTTGACCTCGCGCCAACGCCCGCGCAGGATGCCGGCCTCGATCACGCGCCGCTCCAGACGCTCGTCGCCGTTGACGACCATCACGAAATGCTCGCCGCTCGACTCGGCCACCGACCCGGCCGGCACCGCCAGCACGTTGTCGCGGCGATCGACCAGCAGGTCGGCCCGGGCCAGGAAGCCCGGCCGCACACCGACCTCGCGGGCGTCGGGAATCTCGACTTCCACGGTCACCAGTCGGCTGTCGGCATCGGCGGCCGGGAAAATGCGCCGGATCACGCCGGCCATGGGATTGTGGTCGGCCACCGCGTCGATCCGCAGCACCACCGCATCACCGATGGTCAGGGCCTGCACGTCGAGCTCGGACACGCCCAGGCGCACCACCTGGCGGGACAGATCGGCGATCGAGAACAGCGGCTCATGGCGCGAAATCGCCTCACCGGGCTCGATATAGCGGCCAACCACCGTGCCGTCGATGGTCGAGGTCACGGTGCCAAAGTCAACGCGGGTCTCCCACAGTTCGACGTCGGACTCGGCGATGTCGAGCTCGGCGCGCGCGGTTTCATAAGAGGCGTCGTCGATATAGTCGCGCTCGCGCAGCTGCTGCATGCGATTGAACGCCGCGCGCTTTTCATTCAGACGAGCACGCGCGCGGGCGAGTTCGGCTTGCTGCTCGCGAACGTCGATGCGCGCGACCACTTCATTGGCGCGCACCTCGTCGCCTTCCTCGACCAGCACCTCGGTCAGCACACCCTCGGTGCGCCCGGCCAGCCGGATGGTGCGCATCGGCTCGACCGAGTCCGAGACCTGGATGACCCGGGACAGATCGCGCGGTGCCACTTCCATGGCGCGCACCGGCAACACGCGTTCCTCGCGCTCGCCGTTCCCGCCACGCTCGTCGTTATCACTCGTACAGCCGATCAGCAAAAGCAACGTGCTGGTCAGCCATAACAGATTTTTGACCCTTGCTTCCATGCCTGGTTTCGATAACCCCGATCATTATTTGTTCCATGGTAATTGAACGCGTCAATGCAAAACATGAATGGCATCCGGATACACGATGACCAGACCGAATAATGCGACGAATATCACACCCGAATCGAATTGACCGGCCGGCCAGTTAATGGCATCATTTGCCCATGAACGACGACACCGCCACCCGCGACCCCGACCTCACCCGGGCCCGAATCCTCGAAGCAGCCTTCAATCTGTTCGTCGAGCAGGGCTTCGCGGCCGTGACCATGCGCGAGATCGCCCAGCGCTCCGGGGTCACCAAGAGCCTCATCCACCACCACTTCGGTGGCAAGCAGGCGCTCTGGGACGCGGTCAAGGAGCAGGCCTTTGGCGACTACTACGCCGGCCAGAAAGAAGATCTCCAGGACGACGACCAGCCCGGCGACAACCTGCTCAGCAACGGTGTCATCCGCTATTTCGAGTTCCTGCGCAACAACCCGCAGGTGGTGCGCCTGTTTGCCTGGACGCATCTGGAAGGCGATACCAGCTGCAGCCACCTCGACGCCGAGCTCGTCGCGCTCGGCGCCGAGCGCGTGCGCCAGGCCCAGCAACAGGGCCACCTGCGCGATGACATCAACCCGACCCACGTGGTTGCCATGTTCGTCAACCAGTGCACGCAGTGGTTCGAGGCCCACGAGCACCACGGCACCTGGCCGGGCATCGGCAGCGACGACGAGTTTCTCGACGATTTCCTGAAAGTCTTCATGGACGGGCTCCAGCCCCGGTCCGACTGACCGGCCCGCCCGTCCCCCAAGCAGAAGCCAGAAACCATGAACGTAACCCCAAAAATTGACCGGTCGACCAGTTCACTCACCGCCCGCTTCGTCAACCGGCCCGTCGCCATTGGCGCGCTGGCGCTCATCGCCCTGGCCATCACCCTGATCACACTGGCCAGCCTGCGCAGCCCGACCCCGACGCCGGGTACCGTCGATACCCGCCAGGTCGTGCGCGTTGCCCAGGCAACAACCAGCGCCGGCCAGGACCGCCTGCGCCTGCCCGGCGTACTGCGTCCGAGCGAGCGCGGCGAACAGGCCTTCTTCCACGCCGGGCACCTGGCCGAGCGCCGGGTCGTGCGCGGCCAGCAGGTCGCGGCCGGCGAAGTGCTGGCCGTACTGCACAACCCGGCGCTGATGCCCGGGCTGTCGGCGGCCGAAGCGCGCGTCGGCGAGACCCGCGAACAGCTCGAGCAGGTCGAACGCGAAGTCCGCCGCCAGCAAGACCTCCACCAGCGCGACCTGGTCTCGACCGAAGAACTCGAACGCATCACCTCGCGCGCCCGCGCCCTGCGCCAGACCCTGTCCGAGGCCGAGGCCCGCCGCCAGGAAGCGCGCGAACAGCTTGCCGAGGCCGAACTGCGCGCGCCCTACCCGGCCACTGTGGCCGAAGTGTTCGCCGAGCCCGGCGAGTTTCTTGGCGCCGGCCAGCCGGTGCTCGAACTGGCCGGCCGCGGCGGCCTGGAAGTCCCGCTCCGGCTCGGCGCCGAGCGCGCCGGGCAGTTTCGCGATGGCCAGACCGTCTCGGTGCGCCGCGTCGGCACCGGTGCGACCACCAGCGGCCGGGTGCGCGAGGGCGGCCTGGCCAGCGCCGGGCGGGCCGCGACCGTAGTGGTCGAGCTCGATGCCGATCCCGGACCCGACTGGTGGCCGGGCCAGGCGGTGCAGGTCGAATGGTCGAGCGAACGAGCCGACGCGCTCAGCGTGCCGCTTTCGGCCATCGTCGACCCGGCCGCTGGCGACGCCCACCTGTTTCGCGTCATCGACGGCAAGGCGTTGCGCATCAATGTGCGCCTCGGCGCGCTCGACGGCGACCGGGTCGTGGTCGAAGGCGCACTGGCCGACGGCGATGAAGTCGTCGTCGCCGGCCACAGCCAGTTGCTCGACGGCGAGACGGTACGAGTGCTGCCATGAGCTTCATCGAAACGGCCATCGAACGGCGCCGGCTGATCCTGGCCGCCGTGGTCCTGCTCTCGCTCATCGGGCTGATCGCCTGGCTGGGCATGGACCGCCAGGAAGACCCGTTCTTCCCCTACCGCTACGGCCACATCATTGCGCCCTGGCCGGGCGCCGACGCCGAGCGGGTCCAACGCCTGGTGCTCGAGGCGATCGAGGAAGAGCTGGTCCAGGTCGACGAGATCAACGAAATCCGCGGCACCGCCCGGCTCGGGCTGGCCCACCTGGTCATCGGCATGCAGCAGCACGTCTACGACACCGACGCAGTCTGGGAGCGCGTGCGCGTGGCCATGGACCGCGCCGAGCAGCGCCTGCCCGAGGGCAGCGGACCCATCGAGCTGCGCGACCGTTCGATGGAGACCCACGGCATCGTGCTGGCGATCACCGGCTCCGATGACCTGCTGGAACTGCTCGACGCCGGCCGCCAGCTTCGCCGCGACCTGTTCGGCGTGCCCGACATCGGCCGCATCGACCTGCTCGGCGACCCCGGCGAAGCGCTCGAAATCGCCATCGAGCCGGCCCACCTCGAGCAGCTCGGCCTGAGCCAGGAAGCCCTGGCCCGGCAGATCGACGGCGCCAACCAGGTCGTCCCCGGCGGCACCCTGCGCGCCGACGAGCGCAACCTGGTGCTGCGCGCCGATACCGATTTCACCTCGCTCGAAGCCCTGGCCGATCTGCCGATCCGCCTTGGCGATGGCGGCGTGCTGGCGTTATCGGAAATCGCCTCGCTGCGGCTGCGCACCGCCGAGCCGGCCACCGAACGCCTGTGGTTCGACGGCCAGCCCGCCATCGGCCTGGGCATCATCATCCCGGAAAACCGCCTCAACGCAGTGCGCTTCGGCGAGCAGGTCCGCGAGCGCATCGACGAACTCCAGCCGCGCTACGCGCCGCTGGAAATCGAGGAAATGTTCTACCAGCCGGCCCGGGTCGAGGCCCGGCTCGCCGAGCTCGGGCGCTCGCTGCTGCTCGGCGTGGTCATCGTCGCGGCCATGCTGCTGCTATTCATGGGCCTGCGCCTCGGGCTGCTGGTAGCGGCCCTGCTGCCGGTGGTCACGTTGTCGGGGCTGGCGGTGTATTTCATCGGTGGCGGCATCCTGCACCAGATCGCCATTGCCGGCATGGTCATCGCGCTGGGCATGCTGGTCGACAACGCCATTGTCATGGTCGAGAACCTCCAGTGGCATCTCGATCGTGGCAAGCAGGCCACGCGCGCGGCCATCACCTCGGTCAGCGAGCTGGCCGGCCCGCTGGCCGCGGCCACCGGCACGACCCTGGCGGCGTTCACACCGCTGCTGCTGGCCTCCGGCGACACCGCCGACTTTACCCGCGCCATCCCGATCATGGTGATGCTGATCCTGGTAGTCAGCTACGCCTACGCCATATTCGTCACGCCCACGCTCGCCAGCGCGGTGCTGCGCCCGGGCATGGCGCGTCAGTCGAGGCGCCTGGAGGCCATCGGCGAGTCGCTCGGGCGGCTGGCCATCCGCGCCCCGGTTCGCATCCTGCTGGTTACCGGCGTACTGATCGCGCTGGCACTGAGCGCGAGCGGTCTGGTGCAGCGGGATTTCTTCCCCAGCACCGACCGCAACCAGCTCATCGTCGACCTGCACTTTCCCGAGGGCACGCGCGTCGAGAGCACCGATCTGGCCGCCGGCGGCGTGGCCGAACAACTCGGCCGGCTCACAGGCGTCGAGGCCGTTCACCACTTCTCCGGCTTCAGCGGCCCGCGTTTTTACTACAACCTCATCGAGACCCCGCGCGCACCGCATCTGGCGCGCATCGTGGTCATCACCGACAGCGACAACCGCCTGCCCGAAATCATCGACTGGGTGCGCACCCACGTGCCCGACACCCTGCCCCGCGCCCAGGTGGTCGCCCGCCGCCTCGGCCAGGGCCCGCCGATCGACGCCCCGGTCGAGATCCGCCTGTTCGGCGAGGATGCCGGAAAACTTGCGCGCGCCAGCGAGCAGGTCATGGCCGCCCTGCGCGCCACCAACGGCGCGCGCGACGCGCGCCACCGCATGGGCGACGGCATGCCCACCCTGCAGTTCGATATCGACGATGGCGCCGTTGCCCGCCACGGCGCCAGCCGCGCCTCCGTGGCCCAGGCGCTGGCCCAGGCCACCCGCGGCCGCGAAATCTCCACCTGGCGCGCCGGGCGCGAACCGCTGCCGATGCTGATGCGATCGCCCGAAGGCGAAGCCCTGCCGGTACACGCGCTGGCCGGCCTGGACATCGAAACCGATAGCGGCAGGCTGCCGCTCGACCAGTTCGTCCACACCCGCCTGACCTTTCAGCCGGCGGTGATCGAACACCGCGACCTCGAGCGCATGACTGCCGTGCTCGCCGAGACCGCCGAAGGCCTGACCTACAACCAGGTGCTCACCGAACTCATGCCGCACCTCGATGCCATGACCCTGCCCGAGGGCGTGCGCCTGGAACTCGGCGGTGCCGCCTCCGAAGCCGACAGCGCCAACACCGCGCTGTTCCAGGCGCTGCCGATCGGCGTGTTGCTGCTGCTGGTATTCCTGCTGTGGCAGTTCAACTCGTTCCGGCTGGTCGCGATCGTGCTCACCACCGTGCCGCTGGCCGCGGTCGGCGTCATACCCGGGCTGATCCTGTCGGGCCAGCCGCTGAGCTTTACCGCCATGCTCGGGGTGGTAGCGCTGATCGGCATCGTCGTCAACAACGCCATCGTGCTCATCGACGTACTCGAATCCAACCGCCGACGCGGCCTGACCATCTCGCAGGCCATCACCTCGGCGGTCGCGCGGCGCACCCGCCCGATCCTGCTGACCACCGCCACCACCATCGCCGGGCTCATGCCGCTGACCCTGACCCGCTCGACCCTGTGGCCACCCATGGCCTGGGCCATCATCTCCGGGCTGCTGGCCGCCACCCTGCTGACCCTGCTGGTCATCCCGGCGGTCTACCGCCTCACCCATCTCGATCAGGAGGCTGCCTGAGCTTGGAAACTAACGCCTGAAATGCTCGCCAATGAACCGGTCCAGCCCCTCGCGATAGATCGCCTCGGAGCGGATGAAGCCGGTGTTGTGATCGCCCTGGAGTTCGAGCAGCGTGCGCGGCCCTTCCGCGGCATCGAAAATCCGCTGACCGTGCTGGAAGGGAATGATCTCATCATCCGGGCTGTGGACTACCAGCAACGGCTCGTCAGCGGCCGCGACCAGATCGAGGGTCGGAAACTTGATCCGCGCCAGCCAGCGCACCGGCAACCACCAGTACAGCTCGCTGGCGATATCGGGCACCGAAGAAAAACTCGACTCGACAATCAGCCCGCCGGCCTCGACCTCGGTGGCCAGCTTCGCGGCCACTGCCCCGCCCATCGAACGGCCGAACAGCACCACCTCGCGCCCGGCAATGCCCTGCTCCTCGGTCAGCCACTGCCAGGCCGCCCGGGCATCGGCGTACAACCCCTCCTCGCTCGGGCTACCGGTGCTCCGGCCATAGCCGCGGTAGTCGTAAATGAACACGTTCAGCCCGAGCTCGTGGAAGATCCGCAAGCTGTCGAGCCGATGGGAAATATTGCCGGCATTGCCATGCTGGAACAACAGCGTCGCTCGCGGCTGTTCGTGCGGCAGCCACCAGCCGTGCAGGCGCTCACCGTCGGCCGTGGTCAGCTCCACCTCCGAATACTCCAGCCCCATCCGCGCCGGCGTCTCCACCACGTCGCGCCCGGCCACGTGCGGCAAAAAGATCAACCGCGACTGGAACAGAAAAATCACCAGCGCCAGGGCGACATAAATCACCAGCGCCATCACCAGAATCCGCATCAGCATTCGGTCAGCATCCTCAAAATCGCCTGAGCTCCGCCGCACCGCATCACCGGCACGGCCACGAAAAAACCCCGACCAATTGCCAAACACCCCCGAACCACTTATCATACCGCGTTCGGTTCAAGGGGCGATTAGCTCAGCGGGAGAGCACTGCCTTCACACGGCAGGGGTCGCTGGTTC
>CAYQJJ010000125.1:0-8250 GCA_964417745.1 uncultured Wenzhouxiangella sp. | reverse complement strand
CATGGCCGCCATGCCGATTTGTTCGTTCCTGATTCCGCGACTGATCCCCCGACTGTCCCGCGTCGCCCTCTACGCCTGCGTGCTGGGGTGCCTGGCCGCCTGCGCAACCGCGCCGCAAACGTCGGTTCCGACACCCGAGCCCGAACCGGCACCGACGCCGGTCGTTGCCAATGCCGATCGCTTCCAGGCGGTCGATGACCTGCCTTCGCGGGTCGATCTGCTCGGGCTGTCGGCGAGTCAGAAGGCGGCTTTTGTCGAATATTTCGACGCGTCGGAGCGTGCCGAAACCGCTCCGCATCATCGCCTGAAGAATTACCTGCTCGACCATCTGGAAGGATTCGAGTACCTCGGCGACACGCTTTCGGCGAGCGACGCGTTGACGCGGCGAGAGGGTAACTGCATGTCCCTGGCGGCTCTGACCCTGGCCCTGGCCGAGGCCGTTGATCTGGATATCGACTTCCAGATGGTCAATGCACCGCCGGTATTCGATCGCGACGAGCGAACCCTGATCAGCAGCAATCATGTACGAAGCCGGGTCTACAAGGTCGAGCCGGAAAGCCGGATGACGATAGTTCGTGGCCATGTGCTGATCGACTACTTTCCCGACCGCGACGGGGTTGGCGGGCGTTCGGTGACCTCCGATGAGTTCGTAGCGATGATGTATCGCAACCTTGCCGCCGAGGCCATGCTCGACGACCGCATCGATCTTGCCTTCGCACTCAACGAACGGGCCCTGGCTCATTACCCGGACCAGCCCGATGCACTGAACCTGATGGCGGTACTCCACCGGCGCGTCGGTGACCCCGACACGGCCGAGCGTTACTATCACTACATCAGCGCGGTTCATGGCGACCGGGTCGATGCCCTCAACAATCTCGCCAGCCTGCTGCGAGGTCAGGGACGGAGCGAGGAGGCCGCCAGACTCGATTCGAGAATCGCGCGGCTTCCCGATCCCAACCCGTTTCAATGGCTGGAACTCGGGCAGCGCTTCGAACAGCGCGGGGCGCTGGAACGCGCGCTGCGTGCGTACGACCAGGCACTCGAACGCGCGCCCTACCTTCATGAAGCCCACTGGCGAAAAAGCCTGGTCTACTGGCAGCTCGGACGCCACCATCAGAGTCTTGAGGCCTTGCGCGAGGCCAAGTCTCTGGCCCATCGCTCAGCGACCCGCGGCAGCTACCTGGCCAAGCTCGACAGCCTCAAGCGTGACAACCCGGACGTGCTTCACTGACAAACGGGCACGGGGTTGGTTATCCTGCCGGGTGTTTCCGCCCCAAATCGACTCCGCATTCCCATGACAATCAAACAACTTCCGATTCTGCTTGCCCTCGTTTCCGCGCTGGCCATTTCCGTCCCGGTCGTCGCGCCGGCCGCGGACGACGGCCTGGCGCTGGAAGACCTGCACCGTATCCAGAGCGTAAGCGCATTGTCCGTTTCCCCCGACGGCGAGGCGATCGCCTTCCTGCGCTCGGTGCCGCGCGACCCGTATGCCGGCGACGATGGCCCGGCTCGCCAGGAACTCCACCTCGCCCGTGGCCCGGATGACACGCGCCGCTTCGTCTCGCGCCTCGATGGGCTGGGGCGCGTCGACTGGCATCCCGACGGCCGCCACATCAGCTTTCTCGCCACACCGGCCGAGGGCGAAGACCGCGCCCTGCACGTCATTCCCGCCGATGGCGGCGAGGCGGTTGTGGTGCTCGAACACGACGGCGGCATCAGCGACTACCGCTGGGCGCCGGACGGCGAGTCGGTGGCCTTTACCGCGACCGAACCCGAACACCCCGACGACGAACAACTCGACGAGCTCGGCTTCAATGTGCGCATCTGGGAAGAAGGTCACCGGATGAGCCAGCTGTTCATCGTCGACGCCCCCGACCTTTCCGGCGCCGCCGATGACGGCAACGACGGCAATGAGGAGAGCAACGAACGCGAGCCGCTGGGCATCGACGGCTCGGTCTCCGATATCCGCTTCGCGCCCGACGGACGGCATCTGGCACTGATGGCCGCACCGACCCCGCTGATCGACGACCATTTCATGCTGCGACGCATCCACGTCGTCGATACCGCGACCGGCGATCTGGTCCAGACCATCGAACACACCGGCAAGAAAGGCGCGCCGGTCTTTTCGCCCGATGGTGAGCACCTGGCCTTCGTCGGGGCGGTCGATATCAACGACCCGAGCGAGGGACGCTTGATGGTTGCGGCGATTGCCGATGGCCAGCCCGAGGAGATCCATCCGGCCTTTCCGGGGCATTTGCAGGCGGTCGACTGGGTCAACGCCGGGACGCTGGTCTGGCTTGGCCATCACGGCGTGCGTGCCGAAATTGGCACCATTGGCATTGACGGCGACGGACCGACCGCGCTGGCCGATCCGCACGGCCCGGTCGCGCATGCCATGGACCAGGCCGGCCCGGGTGGGCGGCTGGCTTTCATTGCTGATGCACCCGAACACCCGAATGAGTTGTTCGTGCTCGAAGACGGCGAGCTCGAGCGCTGGACCAACTCCAACCCCTGGCTCGACGAGGTCCGCCTGGCACGCCAGGAAGTCATCCGGCACGAGGCCCGCGACGGATTGGAGCTCGAAGGCATTCTGATTCACCCGCTCGACGGCGCGGGTGAACCGGCCCCGCTGATCCTGTCGGTCCACGGCGGACCGGAAGCCCACGATCACCATGGCTGGAACACCAGCTACGCCCACCTCGGGCAGGTTGCCGCCGCGCGTGGCTTCGCGGTGTTCTACCCGAACTACCGCGGCAGCACCGGGCGCGGCGTGGCCTTTTCAAAAATGGGCCAGGGTGAGCCGGCCGGCGCCGAGTTCGATGACATCGTCGATGCCCGCAACCACCTCATCGATACCGGTGTTGCCCGTGAAGGGCAGATCGGCATCACCGGCCGGTCCTACGGGGGCTATGCCGCATCCTGGGGCGCGACCGCACTGAGCGAGTACTTCGATGCCAGCGTGGTCTCGGTCGGCGCGGCCGAGAATCTCTCGAAGTTCGGCACCTCCGACATCACCCGCGAGCTCTACGAGGTGCACCTGCGCAGCTGGCCCTGGGAAGACTGGGAGATGTACATCGAAAGCAGCCCGATCTATCACATCGAAAACGCCGACACCCCGACGCTGATCCTGCACGGCGAGCAGGATGCCCGGGTGCACATGTCGCAGGGCATGATCCTGCATCGCTATCTCAAGCTGGTCAGCGAAGCGCCGGTGCGCCTTGTCACCTATCCCGACGAGGCCCACGGCACCAGCAATGCCACCAGCCAGCGCGACTACGCCATGCGCCTGATGCGCTGGATGGAGCACTTTCTGATCGACCAGTCCGATGACCTGCCGACCCTGAGGCTCGATCACAGCGCCTGGCTCGAGGACACAAACGGCGATAACACTGATACCTGATGGCCGTGGCCGTGGCCCGGGCCGTTGCGCCCGGGCCCGCCCATGACCAATGGCAGATGCCACGGCCTTGCTAATACCTTCATAAGTATTGCCACATTCAGCTTGTCTCTCGGCGTTCGTGGCAAGGCGTCGGCGCGCCGGTGTAGCCACCCTACATCAAGCGCCGAGAACGCAGTCCACGGACGCCGAGAGGCAAGCCCAAAGGGGGCTCCTGACGAATCCGCCTGCGGCGTTAAAGTGGCTTGACGTAGAATAACTATGCCTTCGCCACTTTGCCTTGCAGGCGAAGCCGTCAGGAGCCCTGAATGAGGCAATACTTTTGAAGGTATTAGCAACGGATGGGTTCCAATGGAGTCTCATTCTGGAACCGGAGTCAGCGCCATGAAAACCCTTTCGAGCCTTGTTGGCAGCCTGGCGGTCGCCAGCCTGCTTCTCGCCAGCACCCTGGCCACGGCCAGCGAGCCGGTCCGCCTGGCCGATGGCAGCAGCCACGAAGGCGATCTCTCGACCCGCAACAGCGCCATCCGTCTCGGCAACGATGTTCAAGTCAGCGGCGATATCCATACCCGCAACGGCAGTATCTCGGTCGGCGAACGGGCCCATGCCGAGCGCGTCAGCAGTCGCAACGGCAGCATCACGCTCGGAGCGGACGGACGCTTTGGCGATATCGATACCCGCAACGGCTCGATCACCCTTGGTGACCTCTCCCATGCCGGGCGCATCGAGACCCGCAATGGTCGCCTGCGTATCGGCGAAGCGGTGGAGACCGGGGCGCTCGCCTCGCGCAACGGTACGATCGGCATCGGTGCCGGCAGCCGGGTCGAGGGCGACGTCGGAACCCGCAACGGCAGCATCGCCGTCGAGCCAGGGACCCGCATCGAAGGCGACCTGGAAAGCCGCAACGGCGGTATTCGGGTTGGAGAGGGCGGCCATGTAACCGGCGAAGTGCGCACCCGAAACGGCAACATCGAGCTGCTCGCCAGCCGGGTGGAGCAGGGCGTCCACAGCCGGGGTGGCGATATCACGACTCGCGGCGAAAGCCACATCGGCGGCAATGTGACCGTCGAGCTGACCCGCGACCAGGCTGGACAGCGCGGCGGCTTCCTCTGGTTTGGCGGCACCACGATCTATCCGGAAGCCGGCAACATCGACCTGCGCGACTCGACCCGTGTCGACGGGGATATCGAGGTCCGGCTGCCGGAAAACTACGAAACCGATATTCCGATCGTGCGCATCGGCCCCGGCGCTTCCGTGCGCGGAGACCTGAGAATCGACGAGCGCGTCGAGCTGATCGTGGAAGGCGAGGTGGGTGGCCGGATCGAGCGTATCGCGCCCTGAAAATTGCTCGGTTTCGAATAGCCGGGCCCGAAGATTTGTGTCCCGGATCACGAAGTGGCGCCAATCTGTTGAAGGCGCGCGGATTTCCTCGCGCCCGACGAGCATGAAGGCCTGAAAGAACCGATCGGCTTGGCTATAATCTCAAGGAAAATAATAACGACTCCGAGTGCTACCCGCTTTCATGAATCCCAGAGTTGCCGCTTCGTTCCTACCCGGCTTGCTATTGCTCGGCGGTTGCGCCGGTGTGCCGAACGAGCCACCGGAGTTCACGGCCAGCACCGACGACGCGCCGCTGGCAGTCGAATCCGAGACGCGGTTACTCGACGCCCGTACGCTCGACGATCAGTGGTTCGAGAGTTCGGTTCGAGCGGGCACACCCAACCGGCAGCTCGACTACTCGGCGCGGTTCAAGGTCGAATCCGGCGCGCTGTTCGATGAGCTCGGCGACAACACCCGCCCGAATGCCGATGCTCTGCCCAGCGAGGTCGGCCGGCGGACCTTCGAGCAGGCGGTACGCTTTGCGCTGCCGGAATACCTGGGTGCGCCGATCGAACTGGGCTTCGACCGCCAGCATGCCACCCGGTTGACGACCGAGGGGGAGCAGCATTCGGAAAGCTCGCGGGCACACCTCGAATGGCAACCCGACCCGGTTCGTCTGGCGGTCGAGTGGCGGCCACGGCGCGATATGCGCCTGGCTGGCGGCCCCGTCAACTGCCTGGTCGACGGCCGGCTGAGCGTGCCGTACGCTGACAATACTTCCACGGACTCGAATGCGGTAGCGCTATCCGGGCGTCATTGCCTGGTGCGCTCGCCCGAGCGCGGTCTCGACGAAATGCACCTCGACGAGCGCGGCCTGGCCTGGCACTGGAGCGAGCACGTTGACAACAAAGTGCGCTTCCACCGCTTCGAGCCACGCTGGGCCGGCTACGGCCAGCATGCCTTCGAGCCGGGCTACGAATTCGGCGTCACCCACCGGCATTCTCTGCTCGGCTGGGACCTGGAAGCCGACGTCGCCCTGCGCGAGGCCGGCGAAGCCCGCCACACCCAGGCCGGCGAATTCGAATCCGACAGCCACTGGGCGCTGAACCTGCTGATTTCGCGCAAGCTCGAACTCATCGAAATTACCGCGCGCTGGATGCAGGCCGATGACCCGCTGTGGTTCGTGCCCGTGGCCGAGCCCATTGGCCGCGAGCGCTTGTCGCTCCTGCTCGATTTCGGTGACTGGATCCGGCGCGCGCTGCCGCGCTTCGAGGCCGACATGTCGGCGTCGTGGGAGCGCGCCGAACAGGCCGGCGGTGGCGAAGACAACCAGGTCAACTGGAATCTCTCGGTGTTCTGGTAGCCGGCACCGCCCGGTGAGCTGCGACGTCTATAATCGGGCCGATGAAAGCTCTTCTCGCTCTGGGTATCGCACTGCTGGCCGTCGGCGCCATCTTCACCTTCACCGATCTGGCCTCGGGATGGGGTCTGCTGCTGATGCTGATAAGCCTGCCACCGATATTTCTGGGTATTTTTCTCGGCTTGCTGCGCGACAGCGATGCCGACCAATGACCTGCGAGGCGCCGCGTTTGATCAGCCCCATTGCCGCAATCCCCGGCCCCTGGTCAGAGCGCTGAATGCCGAACTGCAAGAATCATCCCGAGCGCAGCGCTCGGCGGCGCTGCTTCCAGTGCAAGGATCCCATCTGCCCTTCCTGCCAGATGCGCCGCGACGGGCACATCTTCTGTTCCGAATCCTGCCGTTCGACCTGCCGCCGCGTTGAACGCCGGCAGCGCATCGGCGTGATGCTGCGGCGCTTTCAGCGGCATGTCGATCCACGCATCTGGTGGCGCTACCCGCCGTTCATTCGCGAGGCCTGGGCGCGCCGGGTCATGGTCTTCGCCTGGGTGCTGCTGGCCTCCCAGGTCGCAGTGGTCGGGGTGGTCTGGATTCTGGCCGAGCGCAGCGGCCCGATCGCCGATCAGCCCGGCAACGATCTGCCGAGAGGGGTTTCCGAACCGGTGGCCGAGCCGGTGCAGGAGCCCCGGCAGCCGTACTGGGTCGAGCCCCCGAGAGCCGGTCCCGACGGCCTGAGCGCGACCGCGGCGGCCGGAGATCAGGACGCCGTCGTGCTTGTCGACGGCCAGCTGGTGGCGCGGATTCCGGCCGGTGAACGCCGCGCGGTGGAATTGCCGCGCTCGACCGGGCCGCGCGCCTGGAGTCTCCAGCCGGCCGCATTGCACGCGTCGGTGGAGCGCTGGACCGTGGCAAGCGGCGGTGCGCCGGGCATCAACCAGGTCCCCGAGACCAGCGGGGTCGCCATTACCTTCGACGGCGGCTGGCGCGCCGACCACGCCGACGAAATTCTCAAGACCCTGCGCGAACACCGCGTCCAGGCAACCTTTTTCCTGACCGGGCAATTCCTCCAGAACTATCCGGATACCACGCGCCGCATCGTAGGCGCCGGACACGAGGTCGGCAACCACACCTGGAGCCACCTGCACCTGACCACCTTCGGCGCCGACCAGCGCCACGCGACCCGGCCCGGTGTCGACCGCCAGCGACTGCAGTGGGAGCTTCTGCGCACCGAAGCCCTGTTCTACCGCATCACCGGCCAGGCCATGGCGCCCAAGTGGCGCGCCCCCTTCGGCGAGATCAACGAGCAGATCGAACAATGGGCCCGGGAGCTGGGCTATCGCCACGTCGGCTGGACTTCGCACGGCAGCCGCGATCGCTCGCTCGACACCCTCGACTGGGTGGTCGACCCCGACAGCCCGCTATTCGTAACCGGGACCGAAATGGCCCAACACATCGTCGATCTGACCAGCACCGAAGACTTCGCCGGTGGCATCGTATTGATGCACCTCGGGGGCGGAGAACGCCCGGACCCCATCCATCAGCATCTCGGCGCCATGATCGGCGAACTGCGCGAGCGGGGAATTCCGCTGCGCCGGGTCAGCGAACTGCTCGAACAGCCGCGCGAAACCTTCGAATAGATCCGAGCGGGGTCGTCCATTCTTGGCCTATGGCCAGCGGCCAGTACACGTACGTGGCCGGGTCAGTAGCCCGGGCCTGTGTGCCCGGGGGAACTTCGGGAAGCGCGTGCCGCCAGCCAGCCCTGAGGGCCGGGCCGATGGGGTGTCCGGTCGGGCTCCGGACGCGTGGCGAAGTCGCCCGACCGGACACCCCATCACCCCGTCCCATTCAATGGCTCTTTCCGTGGCTCCGGTCTACCATTGACCGCAACAACCGAGGCACCGCAGGAGACAGACTGCGGTAGCCGTCCCCCGTCGTCAGGAAACATGGCTGAGTCACGGACGTAATCAGGTTCCATGATCTGGTTCGCTTCCTGCCTGGAAGTTCTCGAGATCACGACCAGATCGCGTTTTGACGGATGTGAATCTGCGGAGTACGATCAGGAGCGAACGTGCACGGAGAGACGAGATGAGCAAGGGAATCCTTCAGAGCCTGCTGCTTTTATTAACCCGGCAGGTATGTAGATCACATTCAGGGCTTCAAGCAGGGTCCGAATC
>CAYQJJ010000124.1:0-8276 GCA_964417745.1 uncultured Wenzhouxiangella sp. | reverse complement strand
CGGTCCAGGAACCACTGATCTGCCATGGCCAATGGCAGGAGGGGTTTATCGAACAGTGCCGGGAACTCGGGGAGCTGATGGCCGTCGGGCTGGAAAACGACATCTTTTGACCGGCATTTCGGCGCCACCGAGGCGAGCGCCCACCCGATTGGTGCGATGGTGTTTGCCAAGCCAGGCCCGATTCAGGTACAAAGTTGCCAAAGGCGCGCGCTCGATACGCTGACAACAACTACGCAGACTCACCGGGAGAGGGACCATGTTGAGTACTTATTTTACCTTCGGGCTGTATTTCATCGCCCTGCTCGGGCTCGGGGTACTGGCCTGGCAGCGCACCGAGAACCTGTCGGACTACATTCTCGGCGGGCGGCGCCTGGGCAGCGGGGTGACCGCCTTGTCAGCCGGTGCTTCGGACATGAGTGGCTGGCTGCTGCTCGGGCTTCCCGGGGCGGCTTATCTCGGTGGCCTGGAGGCAGGCTGGATCGCGGTCGGGCTGTTGATTGGCACCTGGCTGAACTGGCTGATCGTGTCGCAGCGCCTGCGCATCGCCACCGAAGCCCTCGATAACTCGCTCACCCTGCCCGATTACTTCCAGCGCCGCTTCGCGGACCGCACCGGCGTGCTGCGCATCCTGCCCGGGGTTTTCATCTTCGTGTTCTTCGCGCTCTACGTCAGCGCCGGGCTGGTCGCCGGTGGACGGCTGTTCGAAACGGTCTTCGACCTGCCCTATTTCTGGGCGGTGTCGTTCGGCGTCACGGCGATCATCATCTACACCTTCCTCGGCGGCTACCTGGCGGTGAGCTGGACCGATGCCCTGCAGGCGTTGCTGATGTTACTGGCGCTGTGCGCGGTGCCGATCATGGTCATGGCCACGGGCGACAGCGGGCTGGTCGATTCGGTCCGTGCGTCCAACCCGGACCTGCTCAACCCGTTTACCGACGCCGACGGCCAGGCGCTGGGTCTGTTGGCGATCATCTCCCTGATGGCCTGGGGCCTGGGATACTTCGGCCAGCCGCACATCCTGGCGCGCTTCATGGGCATTCGTTCGGCCGGCCAGCTGACCCGGGCGCGGCGCATCGCCGTGACCTGGGCCGGAATCGGCCTGGTCGCGGCCATCCTGGTCGGCATGGGCGGTATCGGTGGTCTGCCCGAAACACTCGAGGGCCCGGACAGCGAGACGGTCTTCATTCGCCTGGTCGAGGTGTTGTTCCATCCGATCATCGCCGGTATCTGCCTGGCGGCCATTCTCGCCGCGATCATGTCGACGGCCGACTCGCAGCTGCTGGTCGCCTCGTCGGTGATCTCCGAGGATTTCTACAAGGGCCTGATTCGCCCCGATGCCGGTCAGTCCGAGCTGGTGTGGATCGGCCGGGGCGCGGTGGTCGTGATTGCCCTGGTCGCGCTGTGGCTGGCCGCCGATCCGGATCGCATGATCCTGGACCTGGTCGCCCACGCCTGGGCCGGGCTGGGCGCGGCCTTCGGGCCGGTGATCGTCATTTCGCTTTACTGGCGTCGCATGAGCCGCTGGGGCGCGGCAGCGGGCATGCTGGCCGGCGGTCTCACGGTACTGGTCTGGGAGCGCCTCGAAGGCGGGCTGTTCGACGTCTACGAAATTCTTCCGGGCGCGATCCTGGCCACGGTCGCGGTCGTGGTGTTCAGCCTGCTGTTGCCGCACGAGCGTTCCGAGAAGAGCTTCAGCCGCATGCTCGAGTAGTCCGCTGCGTACCTGCTCCGGCAGCGGCGTCAATCCGGCAAGGTGGTATCGATGGCCTCGACCAGTGCGCCGAGAACACGGTCGCAGTCGCCATCGACCTTGAAATCCAGCAGTGCGTCGGCGCGGGTTCGCCCGCGGTTGATCGCCGCCAGCCCCAGCCCGCGCGCGGCCGCTTCGCGGGCCAGGCGATAGCCGGACCACACCACCAGCGAGGAGCCGACGACCAGAACGGCGTCGCTGGCATCCAGGGCGGCGGTGACCGTTTCGACGCGCCCGGCCGGCACCGACTCGCCGAAAAACACAACGTCAGGCTTGAGCATGCCGCCACAGACCGGGCAGTCGATGACACTAAACCCGGGATAGGCGCCAGCGTCCAGCTCGGCATCGCCGTCCGGGTTGTAACCGAGCACCTTCGGGTGCCAGTCCGGGTTGGCCTCCGACAACGATGCCTGCAACCGGGTACGCGCGAGGCGGTGGCCGCAATCCAGACAGACCACCTCGGCCAGGCTCCCGTGCAACTCGACGAGATCGCGGTGCCCGGCCCGGGCGTGCAGTCCATCGACATTCTGGGTTACCAGCAACGACAAGCGCTGCATGGCTTCGAGGCGCGCCAGTGCCCGGTGAGCATCGTTGGGCCGCGCCGTGGTCATGACCTGCCAGCCGAAAAAGCTGCGCGCCCAGTAGCGCCTTCGCATCTCCGGCCGCGAGATGAAATCCTGGAACAGTACCGGATCGCGCCGCAACCACTGGCCGCTGGCATCGCGATAGGCGGGAATGCCCGAGCGCGTGCTGCAGCCGGCGCCGCTGACGACCAGCACCCGCTCGTGGCGCTGAAAGAATTCAGCCAGGCGCGCCAGGTCGCCGGCCGGGGCATCCGGGCCATCGACCCGGCGCAGCGACGGCATTCGGAATCCGTGGGCTCGTTTCCCGGTCATCCCTGTGTCACTATCCTCGGCTGATCCCTTACCAGGCAAAGCCATTGATTACCGTTCATCATCTTGAGCATTCTCGTTCGCACCGTGTTGTCTGGCTGCTCGAAGAGCTTGGCGTTGACTACCGAATCGTTCACTACCCGCGCGACCCGCGAACCGGTCTGGCCCCGGAGTCGCTGCGCAAGATTCATCCGCTCGGCAAATCGCCGGTCGTTACCGACGGTGACCGGACACTGGCCGAGTCAGCGCTCATTATCGAATACCTGGCGCGTTGCCACGGTGATGCTGACTGGACTCGCTCGCCCGGTGATGCCGATTACTGGGACTTCGGTTTCTGGATGCATTACGCCGAAGGCTCGCTGATGCCACCACTGCTGATCAAACTGATTTTCTCGAAGCTTCGGGAAGCGCCCGTCCCCTGGCTGGTGCGCCCGATCAGCAGCCGGATTGCCGACCGCGTCGATGGCGGCTTCACCAACCCCCAGATCGAGACCCACTTCCGCTTTGTCGACGATCAGCTTGCCGGGCGCGACTGGTTGCTTGGCAACAAGCCGTCGGCGGCTGACATCATGCTCAGTTTTCCACTCGAAGCAGCCCTGGCCCGGGGCACCATCGACCGCGAGGAGGTACCGGCGATTGCCGAATATGTCGAACGTTTCCAGTCCCGGCCTGCCTATCGCCGTGCCCTCGAGGCCGGTGGCGATTACGACTACGGCCCGGCGGACCACTGACATCAGCGGCACTTGATCAGCGCCTACTGGCCGGCGCTGCCGAGTGCCTGTAACCTATGAACGATCACTAACCGACTGGCAGTTTCGATGAACCTCAAATCCCGACTGTTCAAGAAACCGTGGCAGCACAAGGACCCGGAAGAACGGGCTCGTGCCGTACGCGAGAACGATGACCCCGAACTACGCGGCGAGCTCGCCAACCTGGCTGAGCACGACAGCGCCGCCCAGGTGCGCCTGGCCGCGCTGCGACGCATCAACACCGAGGCGTTCTGGCTCGATGCGCGCCTGCGGGAGACCGATGCCGATATTCGTGCCGCGGCCGATGCCTTTCTGGCCCGCTCGGTGCCGCGCGAGACCCAACCGACCCTGCTCGAGGCGCGGCTGGAATGGTTCAGCGCTATCGACGACGCCGAGCTGGTGCGCACCATGGCCACCGAGGCCAGCGACCCGGCCTTGCGCCGGGCCGCGATCGCGCGGATCAGCGCCCAGGGTTTTCTCGGCGACTGCTTCGGCAACGAAGCCGACGATACCCTGGCCGCCGAGATTCTCGAGCGCATCGACCAGCCCTCGACGCTTGAACGCTTGGCGCGCGACCTGCGCAAGCGCCACAAGAAGCGCGCCCAGGCGGCCGAAAAGCGCCTGGCCAGCCTCGGTGCCGGGCCGGAGCGAGGCCAGGCCGGCCGACGAACGGCAGAAGCACTGGTCAAGCGTGCCGACAAGCTCGTGCGTGGCGAGGCGCGCGGGACGCAAGCCGAAGAGCTTGAACGTCTGGAACGCGAGTGGGCCGAGGTCGAGGCCCCGCCGGAGGATCTCAAGCGCCACTTCGAGGGCGCGATCGAGATCGTCCGCGCCGCGATCCACCGGCCGGCACCATCCGAACCCGTCGCGACCGAAGCGGGCAGCAGCGAGGAAGCCGCTACCGAAGACCGGCCCGACGCCGGCCTGGAGCGGGCCGCCGAGCAGATTCGCGCGGCGCTGCGAAAACCGGATGCCGAAGTCGGGCCAGGCGACCTGCTGGCGGTATGGGATCGAGCCTGGAACCAGCTCGACCAGACCAGCGCGGCCGATACGGCGCTGAAACAAGACATGCTGCCGCTGCTGCACGAATTGCAGGCCCAGGTCGAACAGCGCCGCAAGAAGAGCGATCAGCAGGAGCAGCGGTCCTCGAAAAAAGACGCCGAGCGCGAACGCGCCGAGGCCCTGGCCAGTCAGCTCGATACCATTGCCGAGGCGCTCGAGGAGGGCGGAATCGCGCGTTGCCACGAGCTGATCAGCAAGGCGCGCAGCGAGTTCGACCGGCTGCCCGGGCGCGTGCGCCCGGCGGCGGTCGGCGGCCGCCTGCAGCGCATGGAGGGCCGCCTCAAGGAGATGCGGGACTGGCAGCACTGGTCGAACAACAAGCACCGCGACGAGCTCATCGAACAGGTCGAGCAGCTGCCCGATTCGGGCCAGCACCCCGACGCGATCACTGCCGCCCTCAAGGCCGCGCGCGAGGAATGGCAGCGGTTGGAAAAACTCGAGGTTCTGCCCGGCGACCGCCAGCGTTTTGCTGCCCCGCCGCGGCAGTGGCGGCGCTTTCAGGCCGCCTGCAAGAAGGCTTTCGAGGCCGCCCGCCCGTATTTCGAAAAACGCACCGAGGTTCAGCAGGAAAACCTCGAGCAACTCAACGGCTTCATTGAGCGCGGCAACGAGCTCGCGCAGGCCGACCCGCCCGACAACCAGGCCCTGCAGCAGACCATGCGCAAGGCCCGCCAGGCGATCCGCCGCATGGACGACCTGCCGCCGCGCGAGCGCGGCAAGGCCGCGGCCGGCCTGCGCGATCTGATGGACCGGGTTTCGAAGCGGCTGGACGAATCCTTCGAGCAGGTCGAACTGACCAAGCGACGGCTGATCAGCGAGGCCCAGGCGCTGGAGCACGAGCGCGATCTCAAGACTGCCATCGACAAGGCCAAGGCGCTGCAGGCGCAGTGGCAGAAGGCCGGCAGCGGCCGTCGCAAGACCGAGCAGGAGCTCTGGAAAGCCTTTCGCGAACCGATCGACCCCTTGTTCGAGAAGCTCAAGGGCGAGCGCGACGCGCAGAAACAGGAGGCCCGGGAGGCCATCGGCGAGCTCGAGGCGATCTGCGAGCAGGCCGAAAAGCTGGCCGAGTCCGATGCCGGCGAGCTTGAGGAACTCGAGGGCCGCATGCGTGCGCTGGTGGCCGAATGGAACGGCCGCAGCCCGCGCCCGGCCGGGCTCGAGAAACGCTTCGAAAAGGCTGAAAAACGCTTCGAAGAACGACTTGCCGAACAGCGCGACCAGGCAAGACGGGCCGCCTGGCAGCGCACCGAGGCGGTCGCCGAGGCCCTGCAGACCGTCCTCGAGCGACGCCTGGAAGGGCGCGAGGACGTCGATGACCTGATGCCCGAGCCGGCCGCCGAGGCCGAAGCCGAACTGGTCAGCGACCTGCGCGCACGGCTGGCCCGCTGCGCCGATGCCGGCACCGATTCGGCCGAGCTCGAACGAGAAGCGGCCGAGAACCTCGAGAAAGCGCGCCAGATTCTCGTCGAGATGGAGTTTCTGGCCGGGCTGGAAACGCCCGAGAGCGATCGCCGGTTGCGCATGGACTACCAGGTCCAGCGCCTGGCCCAGCGCATGAGCGAGCGCGGTGAACTGCCCGAGCTGGCCGACGAACTGGCCGCGCTGGAGCGGCGCTGGTACCGCAGCCTGCCGCTGCCGCCGGACCAGGCGGCGACATTGGCAAAGCGTTTTCAAAAGTGCCAGAATGCGCTGCAAAAAATGACGGGATAAAAATGACAAGAATCTGCCGCGAGCCCGGGACACTCGCTTTCGTTCTTCTGACCCTGCTTCTGCCGACCAGCGCGCTTGCCGAGACCACTTCAGCCGAACACTTCGGCTGGGTCTCGGTGCTGCCGCCGGTGCTGGCCATTTCGCTGGCCCTGGCGCTGCGCCAGATCATTCCGGCGCTGTTTATCGGCATCTGGGTCGGCGCCTGGGCGATCTACGGCTTTTCCATCACCGGCCTCGGGCTGGGCCTGCTCGACACCTTCGAGACCTACATCGTCGACGCGCTGGCCAATCGCGATCACGCTGCGGTGATCCTGTTTTCGATGATGGTCGGTGGCATGGTCGGCATCATCACCAAAAACGGCGGCCTGCAGGGCGTGGTCGAGCGCATGATCGACTTTGCCGATTCGGTCCGCCGAGCCAGCGCCGCGACCGTGGCGATGGGCTTCGTGATCTTTTTCGACGACTACGCCAACACGCTGGTGGTCGGCAACACCATGCGCCCGATTACCGACCGGGTGCGGATCTCGCGCGAGAAGCTGGCCTACCTGGTCGACTCGACCGCGGCACCGATTGCCTGCCTGGCGCTGGTGACCACCTGGATCGGCTACCAGGTCGGTTTGATCAACTCCGCCCTGGAAGACATGCCGGGCGTAGAGCTCAACGCCTATTTCGTGTTCCTCCACTCCATTCCCTACAGCTTCTACCCGTTGTTCGCGCTGGTGCTGATCGTCGCCGTGGTCTGGTCGGGTCGTGACTTCGGCCCGATGCACGCCGCCGAACGCCGCGCCCACTCCGGCGGGCCGGTGGCGCCGGAAAAGACCGGTGGTGCGCTGATGGAAGACGACATGGGCAATGTCGACCCCAAATCCGGTATTCCCTGCCGGGCAGTCAACGCGCTGGTTCCGGTCGGGGTCATGGTCATCACCGTGGTGGTGGGGCTGTTTCTGAGCGGCGAAGGCGACAACGTCCAGGAAATCATCGGCAGTGCCGACCCCTACCAGGCGCTGCTGTGGGGCTCGCTTCTGGGCGTGGTCAGTGCCGCGCTGCTGACGCTCGCCCAGCGCATCATGAGCCTGGGCGAAACCACCTCGGCGTGGTTCACCGGGGTGCGCAGCATGCTGCTGGCAATCGTCATCCTGGTTCTGGCCTGGGCCCTTTCGGGGATCACTTCCGAACTGGGCACGGCCGGCTTCCTGTCCGACCTGGTCGGCGACCAGCTCCACCCGGGCTTCATGCCGGCCATCGTTTTCGTACTGGCTGCCGGCACGGCGTTTGCCACCGGCTCGAGCTGGGGCACGATGGCCATCCTGGTACCACTGATCCTGCCGCTGACCTGGTCGCTGATGATGAATGCCGGCCTGGCCGGCCCGGGCGACATGGCGATTGTCTACGGCACGGTCGCGGCGATCCTCGGCGGGGCGGTCTGGGGCGATCACTGCTCGCCGATATCCGATACCACGATCCTGTCGTCGATGGCCAGCCAGTGTGACCACATCGAGCACGTGCGTACCCAGCTTCCCTACGCGATGTTTGCCGGGCTGGTCGCGCTGATCATCGGTGCCCTGCCGGCCGGCTTCGGGGTGCCATGGTGGCTCTGCCTGCCAATCGGCGCGGGTGCGCTGATCGCCGGTCTGCGGCTGTTCGGCCGCGATTCCCGCGCCGGGCCGGCTGACGCAGCGGCATAAGAGACTTCGGCGCAGTAGTGCCGATTCATCGGCCCGTCGGGATCGTTTCGCGAGCCCGACGGGCGCTATAATTTCGTCATGTCAGGCGAGCCCTCCAACCCCTCCTCCTTCGTCCACCTGCGGGTCCACACCGAGTACTCCCTCGAAGACGGCATGGTGCGCATCGGCGAGCTGGTCGAAAAGGCCGCCGAGCTGGGGATGGGCGCGGTCGCGGTCACCGACTGGCACAACCTTTTCGGGCTGGTCAAGTTCTACGAAAAGGCCATCGCCCGCGGCCTCAAGCCCATTGCCGGAGCCGATATCCGGCTCCACGACCCCGATCATCCCGATACCGCGCCCGAAGTCACGCTGCTGATCCAGAACGCCACCGGTTACCTCAACCTGTGCCGCATCCTGTCGCGCAGTTTCCTGGAAGGACGCTACCAGG
>CAYQJJ010000123.1:0-8303 GCA_964417745.1 uncultured Wenzhouxiangella sp. | reverse complement strand
GGGTCTCGCCGGCGCGGCGGTGGCGGTTGACGAAATCGACCAGGATCAGGCTGTCATTGACCACCACCCCGGCCAGCGCGATGATGCCGAACAGGCTGAGCATGCTGATGGGGATGCCGAGTATCAGATGGCCGACGACCGCACCGATCATGCCGAAGGGAATGACCGACATGATCAGCAGCGGCTGCAGATAGGACCGCAGCGGGATCGCGATCAGCGCGTAGATCAGAAACAGCGCCAGCCCCGTGCCGGCAATCAGGTCGCGCATGACCTCCTGCTGGTTGCGCGTCTGCCCGGCCAGCCGGTAGCGCACGCCGGCGTGGCTGTCGATGATCTCCGGCAGATGGGTCTCGCGCAGCTCCGAGGAAATCCGCCCGGGCTCGGCGAGCTCGGTATCGATGCGCGCGGTCACGCTGATCGAGCGCTCGCGGTCGTAGCGCCGGATCGATGAGGGGCTCGAGCCGACCTCCACGTCGGCCACCGCCTCGAACGGCACTTCCTCCCCGCCGGGGGTGCGAATGCGCATGGTCTCCAGGTAACCCTCCGAGCTGCGCTGCTGCTCGGGGTAGCGCACCATGACGCGCACATCGTCCTGGCCGCGCTGGATGCGCTGGACCTCCTCGCCGAAAAAAGCCTGGCGGACCTGGCGGGCGAGATTCTGCTGGCTCAGACCGAGCGCCTCGGCTTCGGGGCGGATCTGCAGCTGGAGCTCGCGGATGCCGCCCTCGAAGGAGTTGCGGATATCGTAGGTGCCGGCATAGCCGCGGATGGCCTGTTCGAGCTCGTCGGCCGCGCTCTCGAGCTGGGCCAGGTCGCGGCCGACGAGCTGGAAGCTCAGATCCGGGCCGTCGCCGCCGGGCCCGCCACCGCCGCCGATCTGCAGCCCGCGCACGCCCGGGATTTCGCCGATTTCCTCGCGCCAGCGTCGCTCGAGTTCGCGCACCGAGACCCGGTTGGACTCGTCGCGCGAGAGCTCGACGAGCATGCCGCCGGTGGTGTCGGAGCCCGACCAGGAAAATACCGTGCGGATGATCGGTTCATCAAAGCCCTGCTCGTCCTGGATCTGCTCGTCGACCACCGCCAGCGCCTCGGTGAGCCGCTCGATGTTGGCGTGGGTGAGGTAGGCCGGTGTGCCCTCGTTCATCTCCAGGTCGGCGCGCATGAAATCACCCTCGACCGGCGGGAAGAACACCACCCGCATCAGGCCGCTCACCATCAGCCCGAGCGACAGGATGAGTACGGCGATGAAGCCGGCCAGTGCCAGGTAGCGGTTTCTCAGCAACACCCGCAGCGAGGGCAGGTAATAGCGATCGACGAGATGATAGAGCGTGTCGGAGAAGCCGCGCTGGAAGCGCACGAAGCGGTTGCTGGTTTCGGGCTCGTAAGGTTTGACGCGCATGTGGGCCAGGTGGGCCGGCAGGATCAGTTTGGACTCGACCAGCGACATGATCAAACACAGCACCACCACCCAGCCGATGGCCGCGAAGAACTGCCCGGAAACCCCCGAGACCAGCAGGATGGGCGAGAACGCGGCGATCGTGGTGAGCACACCGAAGGTGGCCGGAACGGCGACTTTGTAGATGCCGTTGACGACATTATCTATGGAATGGCCGCGCGCGCGGATCTCGGTATAGGCGGATTCGCCCATGATGATGGCATCGTCGACCACGATGCCGAGCACGACCAGAAAGCCGAACAGGCTGATCAGGTTGATGGTCACGCCGACCAGGGGCAGCGTCCAGAGCGCGCCCATGAAGGCGATCACCAGCCCGACCATCACCCAGAACGCCAGCTTCAGGCGCAGAAACAGCGTCAGGATCAGAAATACCAGCAGCGCCCCGGCGGCCAGGTTCTTGCCCATCATCTCCAGGCGACCCTGCAGGTAATAGGAGATATCGGCCCACCAGTCGACGCTGATGCCGGCCGGCAGGGTCTGCTGGCTGCGATCGATATAGTCGCGGACCTCGCGCGAGACCGCCAGGGCGTTCTGCTCGCCCACGCTTTCGACGCGGATGGCAACCGCCGGCTGGCCGTTGTGGCGCGAAAAGAATTCGCGCTCGATGAACCCGTCGCGGATCTCGGCGATATCGGCCACGCGCACCCGCGAGCCGTCGGGGTTGGTGCGCACGACAATGTCTTCGAAGTCACGGCCGACGTAGGCCTGGCCGACGGTTCGCACCAGTACGTCGCCACCTTCGGCGCGGATCCGGCCGCCGGGCAGGTCGAGCGAGGAGGCGCGGATGGCCTGGGCGACTTCGTCGAGGGTCAGGTCATAGGCACGCAGGGTCTCTTCGCGGACCTCGATGCCGATCTCGTAGTCGCGCGCGCCGATCAGGCTGGCGCGGGTGACCGAGGGCAGGGCGGTGATCTCGTCGCGGATATTGCGCGCCGACTCCTTGAGCGTGCGCTCGCCGACCTCGCCGAACACCGATACCCAGATGACCTCCTGGCTCCAGGTGTTGCGCCGGTAGGTCGGGCGCTCGGTCTCGGCCGGGAAGGTGGCGATGGAGTCGACCCGCATCTTGATGTTGTCGAGGACCTCGAGCACGTCGTACTCGGGCTCGACCTCGATGGTGACCGTGCCCGAGCCTTCGCGGGCGGTGGCGATGATCTCGCGGATGCCGTCGAGGTCTTCGATCGCCTCCTCGATCCGGACCAGCACGCCCTGCTCGACATCGCGCGGCGTGCCGCCGCGGTAGGGGACGCTGACGGTGACGTAGTTGGTCTCGATGCGCGGCTGGATTTCCTTGGTGATGGTAATGGCCGTCCAGAGACCGCCCAGCAGCAGGCACACCATGAGCAGGTTCGCCGCCACCGAGTTGTGGGCGAACCAGGCAATGATGTTTCCGTACCAGTTGCGCTGTTCATCCATTACTCGTCTCCCTGCTCACCGCTAACGGGCTCACCCGTACCGGCGAGCGCGTCCTGCTCGGCCGGCAGCAGGCGCAGCTCCGGGGGCTGGCTGTCGCGCTCGCGCACGCGCAGTTTCAGGCCCGGCACCGGCGCCTGGATGGCGGTGGTGATGACCCGGTCGCCGGCCGCGATGTTGTTGTGCACGTATACCTGGCCGGGTGTCGAGCGGACCACGTCGACCTGGCGTATTTCGAGCTCGTCGTCGGCGTTGGCCAGGTAGACCGAATCACCCTCGCGCAGCGCCGAGCGCGGCAGCTCGATCAGGCCGGCGGCGCTGCGGCCGTGGATTTCGGCCTGCACGAAGGTGCCCATCTGCAGCGGCACGCGGCGGTTGTGTTCGAGCAGGCCGTAGGGGTCCTCGACCCGGGCGACGGCGTAGTTGAGCCGGGTGTTTTCGTCGATGACGCCCTCGGTACGAACGATCTGGCCCTGCCATTCGCCGCGCTGCCCGGCTACCGTTCCCGACAGCCGGACCGGCACCGGTTCGGAGGCTTCACTGCCGGGCTGCGGCAGGTCGAGAAAGCCCATGTCGGCGCTTGACAGGGGCAGGCGGATTTCGGCGATATCGACGGCAAAGGCCACGCCGAGCGCCGCGCCGGGCGAGACGTACTGGCCCAGATCGATCGCACGTGAGCGCACCAGGCCGTCGAAAGGCAGGCGAATGCGCGTGCGCTCCAGGTCGCGCCGAGCGCGCAGGCGGGCGGCCTCGGCGGCCTGGACCGCGGCCTGTGCGCCGGCGACCTGGGGCAGGCGCAGTACCAGCTCGCCGGGCTCGCGCTCGCTCCCGTGCATGCGCTGCCAGTCCTGGCGAGCCTGGTTGGAACGCGCCTGTTCCTCGGACAACTGCGCCCGGGCGCTGGCCAGGTCGGCTTCGGCCTGCAGCAGGGCGGCCTCGTAATCGCTGTCGTCGATACGGGCCAGCACTTCGCCGGCGCGGAAGAAGCCGCCGGCGACGAACTGCTCGGAGACCTCGACGATGCGGCCGCTGACTTCGGCGGCAATCGAGGTCTGGGTGCGCGCCCGTACCGTGCCCTGGGCGGAAATCCGGAAATGGTCACGGCTGGCCTGTGCTTCAACCACGTCGACGACCATCGCCGAGGTAGTTACCTCGCGGGATTCGGGTTCGGGCCGGTTCATTGCCAGGACCACGACAATGGCGATGGCCAGGACAATGACAAGCGGCGGCAGGAGGTATTTGAGGATCGTCTTCAAAGCAGGCTCCGCAATGGCGGTTTCGTGATTCTGGAAGGGCATCCTGACAGACCGGCCCGGTGCTCGACACGTGCCAGAAGGCATGGATTGTTGCCGCGACTGGAAAATGGCCTTTCCGGCCCCGATCTTTCCGGTGCGGTAAACTTACCGGTTGTTTTTTCACGAGCACCCAAAGCGGCCCCATGAACAGCGGTATTACCATCAAGACACCCGAGCAGATCGAGGCCATGCGCACCGCTGGCCAGCAGGCCGCCAGCGTGCTGCGCATGATCCGCGAGCACGTCCAGCCCGGGGTGACCACCGGCGAGCTCGACCGCATCTGCCACGACTACATCGTCAACGAGCTCGAAGCGGTGCCGGCGCCGCTCAATTACCGGGGGTTTCCGAAGTCGATCTGTACCTCGGTCAACCACGTCATCTGCCACGGCATTCCCGGCGACAAGAAGCTCAGGAATGGCGACATTCTCAATATCGATATCACCGTCATCAAGGACGGCTGGCACGGTGACACCAGCAAGATGTTCCTGGTCGGCGAGCCCTCGGTGAAGGCGCGGCGCATCTGCGAGGTCGCCCACCAGGCATTGCTTACCGGCATCGAGATGGTGCGGCCCGGCGTGACCCTGGGCGATATCGGGCATGCCATCCAGTCCTACGCCGAGGGCGAGCGTTGCTCGGTGGTGCGCGAGTACTGCGGCCACGGCATCGGTCAGGCTTTTCACGAACCGCCGCAGGTGCTCCATTACGGCCGACAGGGCGAGGGTGTGGAACTCGCCCCGGGCATGACTTTCACCATCGAGCCGATGATCAACCTCGGCAAGCGCCATACCCGGCTGCTGCCCGACGAATGGACCGTCATCACCCGCGATCGCAGCCTGTCGGCGCAGTGGGAGCACACCATGGCCGTGACCGAAGACGGCGTCGACGTGCTGACCCGCCTGCCCGACGACGAACTGTGATCGAACGCCTCAACGCGGTTCCGGCGACCCGCCACTGCCTGGACCTGGCGGCCCTGGCCAACATGGGCGAGGCGGTTGCCGAGGTTGTTGCCGGCCTCAACACCGCTCGCGAGCAGGCCGACGCGGCCCTGCACGAGGCGTTCTCGGGCGGCACCGAGGCGGCCGAGCTGGTTCACGCCCGGGCCTGGGCCGTGGAGCAACTGGTGCTGGCGGCCTGGGAGCGGCTGGTGCCGGCCGACAGTGGCCTGGACCTGTGCGCCGTCGGTGGCTTCGGCCGCGGCGAGCTGCACCCGCATTCGGATGTCGATCTGCTGATCCTGTGTGCCGATGACGGCGACAACCACGCAGCCTCGCTGGAGACCTTCGTGCAGGTGCTCTGGGATGCCGATCTGCACCCGGGGCAGAGCGTGCGCAGCGTGAGCGAATGCATCGAAGAGGTCGCCAACGATGTCGGTGTGGCGACCAATCTGATGGAGTCGCGCCTGATGGCCGGCTCGGGTGACCTGTTCGCGGCGGTTCGCAAGGCCACCGAAGCGCCGGCTATGTGGCCGGCCGACCAGTTCTACGCTGCCAAGTGCGCCGAGCAGGAAGAGCGCCACGGCCAGTTCGAGGACACCATCTACAACCTCGAGCCCAACGTCAAGGAAGGCCCCGGCGGTTTGCGCGATGCGCAGATGATCGGCTGGGTCACTCGCCGCCACTTCGGTACCTCCACGCTGCACGGCCTGGTCGAACACGGGTTCCTGAGCGAGCGCGAGCTCGATGACCTGGTCGAGGGCCGGGATTACCTGTGGGCCATCCGCTGGGCCCTGCACGAGGCGGCCGGGCGGGCCGAGGAGCGCTTGCTGTTTGAATACCAGCGCCGCCTGGCCGAGCAGTTCGGCTACGGCGACTGCAGCCATTCCAACCAGCCCGTCGAGCAGTTCATGCAGCGCTACTACCGCTTCGTGATGCAGCTCGCCCGGCTCAACGAGCGGTTGCTGCAGAGCTTCGACGAGGAGCTGCTGGCCGGGCGCAAGCACCTGCCTTCGGCCGACATCGACGAGCACTTTCGCATCCACCACGGCTACCTGGAACTGAAGGATCCGCACGCCTTTGTCCATCACCCGGAGTTGCTGATGCGGCTGTTCCTGGTGTTGTGCGAACACCCCGATGTGCAGGGGGTGCGCGCGACCACCATCCGTCTGGTCCGCGAGCACCTCTACCTGGTCGACGAGCAATACCGCCGCGATCCGGCCATCCTCGACATGTTCCTGCAGATTCTGCGCAGCCCGCGCCTGGTCTACAGCCAGCTGGCGCGCATGAACCGCTACGGCATGCTGGCTGCGCTGCTGCCGCCGTTCGGGCAGATTACCGGGCGCATGCAGTTCGATCTGTTCCACGTCTACACGGTCGATCAGCACACGCTGTTCGTGATCCGCAACCTGCGCCGCTTTGCCTGCCAGCGCGGCGGCGAGTCGTTCGCCCACGCCATCGAGGTATTCGCGCGCATTCCGCGCCCCGAGGTGTTGTACCTGGCCGCGCTGTTCCACGATATCGCCAAGGGGCGCGGCGGCGACCATTCCGAACTCGGCGCCGTTGACGCGCGCGAGTTCGTCGACCAGCTCGAGCTCTCGAATGCCGACCGCGACCTGGTCGTCTGGCTGGTGCGCGAGCACCTGGTGATGTCGCGCACCAGCCAGCGTGAGGACATCTCCGACCCCGAGGTGGTCAACCGCTTCGCCGCCCGGGTCGGCGACCAGCACCATCTCGACCACCTGCTGGTGCTGACCATCGCCGATATCGCCGCCACCAGTCCCAAGCTGTGGAACTCGTGGCGCGACAGCCTGCTTTGGGAGCTCTACATGGCCACCACCGAGGCGCTCCGGCGCGGCCTGGAGCACCCGGTCGATCGCGCCTCCAGCGTCATCGAGACCCGGCACGAGGCGCGCGGCCGGCTCGATGAAGCGGGTGTTGACGGTGCCGCGGCCGATGCGCTGCTGGCCCAGCTGCCCGACAGCGCCTACCTGCGCCTCGACGCCGAGCAGCTGGCCTGGAGCGCCGGTCAGGCGCTGGCCCGGCCCGACCTGCCGCTGGTCAACTGGCGCAACCTGGCCGACAAGGGCATCAGCGAGGTGTTCGTGCATGCCGAGGACTTCCCCGGCCTGTTCGCCGTGGTCGCGCGCGAGCTCGACCGCATGCACCTCAACATCCTGGCCGCACGCGTGGTCACCACCCGCGATGCACGCAGCTGGGATATCTTCCAGGTCATGGACGCCAACGGCCAGCCGCTCAACGCCTCCGACGGCGAGCGCCTGTGTGCTTCGCTGGTCGAGCAACTCGCGGCCAAGGAAGCGCGCTCCCTGCCGCCGCGACCGGTGCCTCGGCGTCTGCAGCCGTTCATGGGCCGCTGCGAGATCCAGATTCGCCCGGCCGGACAGCTGACCTCGCTCGAGATCGCCGCGACCGACCGGCCCGGGCTGCTGTCCGGCATCGCCGAGGCACTGCTGGCCAGCGACGTGCGCCTGTTCGACGCCCGGGTCGCGACCTTTGGCCAGCGCGTCGAGGACGTATTCCTGATTGCCGGCCCCGACGACAAGCCGCTGAGCGCCGACGCGGCACAGCAGCTCGAAGACGAGCTGAGACGCCGCCTCGATGTGGTCGAAGCCTGACCAACCCCTTGCCCGATCCATCGCAACCTGGACCCGAACCTCAACCCGGACCTGAACCTCAACCTGAGCTGACAGCGAGCATGTTCAACGAAATCGAGAAACTCAAGCTGACCATCGAGGAAGCCTTTGACCGGCGCGATTCGCTCTCGCCGGAGCGCGTCGAGCCCGACATCCGCGGGGCCGTGGATACCTGCCTGCAACTGCTCGAGAGCGGGCAGCTCCGGGTGGCCGAACCCGGGCCCGAGGGCTGGCAGGTCAACGGCTGGGTCAAGCAGGCCATCCTGCTGCACTTCCGGATCACGCCCAACCGCGTCATGCCCGGGGGCGCGAGCGATTACTTCGACAAGGTCGAGCTGCGCTTTGCCGACGATGCCGACCCGGTGGCCGAGTGCGGTGCCCGGGTGGTGCCCACGGCCACGGTGCGGCGCGGTGCCCACCTCGGCAACGATGTGGTCCTGATGCCGAGCTACGTCAACATCGGCGCCCATGTCGGTGCCGGCAGCATGGTCGATACCTGGGCAACCGTCGGCTCCTGCGCCCAGATCGGCAGTAATGTGCATATCTCCGGCGG
>CAYQJJ010000122.1:3273-8308 GCA_964417745.1 uncultured Wenzhouxiangella sp. | reverse complement strand
CGGCCGGTGGCCGAAGCGGTTATTGCCCAGCAGGGCGGTGAGGTGGCCGGCTTTGCGCTGTTTTTTGCGAATTTCTCGACCTTTGTCGGCCGGCCGGGGCTGTACCTGGAGGATCTCTACGTGCGCGAGGACTACCGGGGCCAGGGTATTGGCAAGGCCTTGCTGCTGCATCTGGCCGGGCTGGCGAAGGCGCGCAACTATGGTCGGATGGAGTGGAGTGTGCTGGACTGGAACCAGCCGGCGATTGATTTCTACCGTTCCCTCGGAGCTGTGCCGATGGACGAGTGGACGGTGTTTCGGCTCAATGAGGCGGCGCTGCGGCGGTTGTAGGGGCTGGTTTCCGGTTCGGGCGGAGTGTCTCGGCAACGGGCAGCGCCTGGGGTGTCAATGTCCCTCCCGACAGCATCGGATCGGCTTTTCCCTGGCCACGGGCGTGACTGACGGAGCGCAGGGTTATGGCGTGTTGCGGCGACGCGGTCTCGTGCGGACTCAGGGTGGGAATCAGTCGGCTTCCGGCAGTTCGCCGGCCTCAAGCAGGGATTCCACGGATTCCGCCAGGCTGGTCATGCCATGATCGCGGCCAATCTCCATGGCCACTTCCCGCGACTTGCCCTGGAGCAGCCCGGCGCGCAGGGCAAACAGGGCGCCGACTCGATTGCCGCTGGCACAGTGGTAAAGCGCCGGCTCATCGCCTGCCGCTGCCACTGCGCGGTCAAAGGCTGACAGGGCCTCACGGGTCAAGTCCTCCGACCCGGCCACGGGGATATGGATATTCAGCATGCCCAGGCTGGCCAGCAGATCCGCCTGATGACCGTTGTCCATCTCTCCAGAGCTGCGCAGATTGACCACGGTCTTGACGCCCTGTTCTCGCAGGGCGCCGAATTGTTCATCATCCGGCTGACCACCGGTTAACGTCGTTTCGTCCACTTGGGTGGCATGGGGAATGCCCACCATCACCGTGGCTTCATCGCCCCCCTGGGCGGTTCCTGCCGCGGCGAGAAGAATCAGCAGGGTCAGGCTGAAGGCACGTTGTTTCATGTCAGTACTCCGAATCTTTGAATGCTTGTTTCCCTATAATATCAGGAAGCACTAATGAATCGATTCACGTCTAGCCCGGAAGTGTCCCGGAAGTGGCTGTCCTGTCGGGAAACCACCTGCGTCCATGCTTCCCGGGCCGGAAAGGGTCCGGCCCGGGAGTCTGGCGTCTCCTGACTGTCCGCGGTTGCGGTTTCAGTCACCGTCGCCGTTGTCGACTTCCTCGTTTTCGTCTTGGATGGCCGGGGTTTCGATTGGCGTGGTCGACGGAATTTCGTGGGATGTTGGGGTAGAATCCTCGACCCAGTTTTCAATCTTCCGGATTTTCATGACTCAGTACTCCTCGGACTTTGCTACCTGTGGTTCCGGTCCGCTTGCGGCCGCCAGTTCCTGCCCGCTCCGTATATTTTTTGCCGTGGGGCTATTGTGCTCCTTGCTGGCCGCGCCGGGCCTGACCCGGGCCGATGACGGCAGCGCATTCATCACGGTCTGGGAGGTCACCGAGGCCGGCCAGCAGATCCTCATCCCGACGGCCCCGGATACCGACTATGACTTCACCGTCGACTGGGGCGACGGCACCGTCGAAGAGATTTCCGGCACCGACCCGGATCCGACCCATGCCTACGCCGAGCCCGGTACCTACGAAGTCGCCATCACCGGCCGGTTTCCGCGCATTCATTTCGATCTCTCGCAAATGGATTTCCAGAGGCCCGCGCGCGGCGACATCCACCCCGGGGACAACGCGCAACGGCTTGTGGCTGTCGAGCAATGGGGGGCGATCGAGTGGACCAGCATGGAAGGTGCGTTTGCCGGGGCGGGAAATCTGACGCTCCCTGCCACCGATGCGCCCGATCTTGCAGGCGTGAGGTCTTTGCGCCGGATGTTTTCGCTGGCCGGGTCCTTCAACGGCGACATCGGACACTGGGATGTCTCCGGCATCGAGGACATGAGTCATCTGTTCGAACAAACCCCTTCGTTCAACCAGGACATCGGTGAGTGGGATGTCTCCAGCGTGACCGACATGAGCGGCATGTTCGATGGCGCCACCTCGTTCAACCAGGACATTGGTGACTGGGACGTCTCCAGCGTTACCAGCATGAGCCGCATGTTCAACCGGCAGTTCGGGCAGGCCACCGCGTTCAACCAGGACATCGGCGGGTGGGACGTCTCCAGCGTGACCGACATGAGCGGGATGTTTCGACGGGCCAACGCCTTTGATCAGGACATCGGCGGCTGGGATGTCTCCAGCGTCGAGGACTTGAGCCAACTGTTCGGAGAGGCCAGTTCGTTCAATCAGGATATCGGCGACTGGGACTTGTCCTCGGCGACCACCATTCGCGGCATGTTCAGCCGCACCGAAAGATTCAACCGGGATATCAGTGACTGGGACCTCACCAGCGTCCGCGATGTGAGGAGCCTGTTTGGTGACGCTGAATCCTTCAACCAGGACATTGGCGACTGGGATCTGTCCGGCGTGGAACGCATGGCCAGCATGTTCGCCGGTGCCAGCGACTTCAACCAGGACATCAGCGGCTGGGATGTTTCCGGGGTTGCTGACATGACCGGCGTGTTCTCCGGCGCCGAGTCCTTCGACCAGGACCTGAGTGCCTGGGATGTGTCCGGGGTGACCAACATGAGTTCGATGTTCAAGGACGCCACCGCTTTCAACCAGGATCTGAACGACTGGGATGTTTCCGCGGTGACCGACATGAACGGCATGTTCTGGGGCGCGACGGCCTTTGACGGCGCCATCGGTGGCTGGGACGTGTCGAACGTCGAGGTCATGGCGCGCATGTTCTGGAAGGCCGAAGCGTTCAATCACGACATCGGTGATTGGGATGTCTCCGGCGTAACCAATACCTGGCTGATGTTTGCCGAAACCGCATCCTTCAACCAGGACATCAGCGGCTGGGATGTCTCCAGCGTCGTCAACGCCCGAGAGATGTTCCGCGATGCCCGCGCCTTCAACCAGGACCTGAGCGCCTGGACCTTTCCCGAGGAGGCCAATACCGACGGTCTGTTCGACGGCGCCGAGGCGTTCGACTCGAGCGGGCTGCCGGCCGGCGTGGAATAGTGGACCGCGCATGACGACAGACCTGGTGCTTTGAACTGGCTTTGGGCCAGAAGGAGTGTCGGGTGGCTGGTCATTCTCCGGCCGTCGGCCGCGTAGGGCCGACCTACGGGGTGCGCGCTTCGCGTAGGTTGGGGCTACGTCCCCGACGGGTGATGTTTCGGGGGGCACAGCACTGTCCGGGGCAGATTCCGGTTTGTTTGAAAACAACGCGATTTCATGCCTGTCGGGGCGGGATGGCATAACATTGCCGGTTTCCGAATTCGATTCCCGTGGAGGTGCTCCGTGATTCGAGGTGCGCTGTGAGGCAGGCCGTCTTTCTGCCGACCTGGCTGCTGATCGTGGCCTTCGTGCTGTTCTGGAACTCCGGTTTTATCGGTGCGGACTATGCGTTGCCGTTTGCCGAGCCGTTGACGTTGCTTTTCTGGCGCTATCTGCCGCTGACGTTGGTGCTCGCGGTGTATCTGGCCTGGCGGCAGCGGCTGGTCTGGCCCGGGGCGCGGGCGGCCGGGATGTCGATGCTCGTCGGGATCCTCGCCCACGGGGTGTGGCTGGGTTGTGTGGCCTATTCGCTGTTTTACGGCGTGCCGGCCGGGCTGGTGGCGCTGGTGGTGGCCCTGCAGCCGCTGGTCACCGGTGCGTTTTCCGGCCTGGTGGTCGGCGAGCGGACCCCGGCGCTGCGCTGGCTGGGGCTGGTGATCGGGTTTGCCGGGGTGCTGGTGGCGGTGCTGGCGCGGATGGATTTCAACGACCCGCAGTCGGTTTTTGCCTACGCGATTCCGTTCGGGTCGGTTCTGGCGATCACCGCGGCGAGCCTGATTCTCCGGCGCCAGGAGTTTCACGGCACGGCCGAGCGCCTGCCGGTCGATCTGGGCCTGTTCTACCAGTCTCTCGGGACGGCCCTGGTCGTGGCGCTGCCGGCGTTTGTCTTCGAGGGCCTGGCGGTGGAGTGGAACGTCGAGTTCGTCGCCACGATGCTGTGGCTGATCTTCGGGGTTTCCCTGCTTGCCTACGGGCTGATGTGGATGCTCATCCAGCGCATCGACGCCACCCGCGTCGCGAGCCTGTTCTACCTCGGCCCGCCGGTGACCATGGTGATGGCCTGGATCGCCTTCGGCGACCGCCTGACCAGCACCGATCTGATCGGTCTGGCCGTGGTTGCCGTCGGGGTGGTGCTGACAATGATGCGCACCGGCGGAGAAAGCCGGGTCGGGTGACCGGCAGTCCATCCGGGCGTGTTGATCCCCAGATTCACCGTATCGTGGGTCGGCCGTCCACGGCCGCGCCGGCCCGAGTCTCGCTCGGGCCGGCGCTGTTGCTTGTCTTATTCGACTTCCAGATCGATGGTGGCGAGGACTTCGCCGCTGTCGCTGGCGCGGTAGCGGATTTCGTAGCTGCCGGCGCTTGACGGGGCGAACAGCTGGACGGGGCTGCCCTGTGAGGCGCGGGCATCCTGCAGCGCGTCGTCGTCGGGCTCGGCGCCGGCTTCGACGATCTCGATGAGATCTTCGTAGCGGCCCGGCCCGGTAAAGCTGACTTCGACTACGCCGCCGGCGGAGGCGGTGGAGTCGGCCGACAGGCTGACCTCGACGCCGCCGACGGTGACCGGAATGGCAGCCAGTGTGCGGTCGGAGTCGTTGATGACGTAGCGAATCTCGTATTCGCCTTCCTGTTCGGGGGCGGTCAGGGTGACGCTGTCGCCGCTGGCCCGGCTGCTGGCGCTGCGGCTGTCGCCGCTGTCGCCCTCGGGCGCGTCGGGCTCGACGATGGCGATGTAGTCCCGGCGATTCTGCGGCCCTTCCCAGGCAACCTCGAAGTCAGCGCCCGGCATGATCGTATCCGGCGCTTCCAGCGATGCCTCGACCGGAATCAGGGTGACTTCCTGCGAGGCGATCACGCGGCGGCTGTCGCGGATGACGTAGCGGACCT
>CAYQJJ010000122.1:0-3173 GCA_964417745.1 uncultured Wenzhouxiangella sp. | reverse complement strand
GACGATGACGATGTAGTCGCGGCGGTTGACCGGGCCTTCCCATTCGACCTCGAACCGCGAACCGGCGTCGATTTCCTCGGGTGCGGAGACGGTGGCTTCGACCGGCTTGAGCGTGACTTCCTGCGAGGCGATCACGCGGCGGCTGTCGCGGATGACGTAGCGGACCTCGTAGGTTCCCAGCGCATCCGGGGCCTGGATGGTGACCGGCTCGCCGTCCGATGAGACGCGTGAGCTGGCGCGGCGATGGTGGCCCGTGTCGTCGTCGGGCGCGCCGGCCTCGACGATGACGATGTAGTCGCGGCGGTTGACCGGGCCTTCCCATTCGACCTCGAACATCGAACCGGCCTCGATTTCCTCGGGCGCCGATACGCGGGCCTCGACCGGCTCGAGCTCGATCTCGTGGGTGGCCAGGGTTGCGTCGGTTTCGCCGTGCACGTAGCGCAGCTCGTGGGTGCCGAGCGCGTCGGGCATTTGAATTTCGACGCTGTCTTCGCCCTCGACGCTGCTGCGGGCACGACGCGAATGGCCCGATGCGCCCTCGGGCGCCCCGGGCTCGACGACCACGATGGAGTCGTCTTCGTGCTCGGGGCCGTCCCAGCTGACCTCGATGGTGGCGCCGGCCGGGGCATTGTCAGGGGCGTGGATTTTCGCCTCGGGACGGGACTCAACGATCTCATCCAGGGCGGCGCTGAGCTCGTCGCCGGACTGGGTCGTGAACAGCTGCCCGCCGGTCTGCTCGGGTACGCAGGCCAGGCTTTGCACCGATTCTTCGTCCAGCGCAAAGCCGACCACGTGGGCGCGGATGTTGATGCCTTCTTCGGCCATTTCAGCAGCCAGGGCGCAGGGGTCGCCGTCGCAGTTTTCCAGGCCGTCGGTGACCAGGATGATGTCGACCGATTCGGCGGTGCGCGGAATCATGTCGCGCGCCAGCGCCATGGAATCGGTCAGCGGTGTCATACCCTGCGGGTTGAGTTCGCCGACCGCGCGCGAGATCTCGCCGCCGTCGTAGTGGTCCAGCGGCAGGATGGTCTCGATATCTTCACAGTCGCCGCGCCGGTTGTGGCCGTAGGCGACCAGTCCGAACGGCACGCTCGAATCGCGGCTGGCGGAGAATTCGTCGATCACGTCCCGGGCGACCTCGATGCGCGAGCGGTCGTCTTCGAGGCGCTCCCACATCGAACCCGAGGCGTCGAACACCATGATGCTGACCCGATCGCCGGCCAGCGCCGACGCGCTCATTCCGAGCGAGGTCATCGCGAGTGTGGCGGCCAGGGCGAGCGTTCGTGCTTTGGTTTGCATTGCAACTCCAGTCAAATCTGAATCATTCGATTGTACGGACGTATTGCGAGGCGATTTCCTGCCAACTCGGCGCAAGTCACGGTATCTTCGAAATGTTTTTGCGGCTAGTGGGCCATGCGTTCCCGGGCGAAGCGCGAGCGAGCCTGGTCGAGATTCATGCCTCGATTCCGTGCTGGAGTGCCTTGCGATGCACTTCGATTCGCTGGCTGCCGGGTTGAATCGTCAGTACATCGATTTTTTGATCGCCGAGGCGTTGTTGCAGACGCGCTGCAAGTTTGAGTTCCTTGTCGTGGACCGCCGGATCGGCCACTTCCAGCTCCACGAGCAGATCGATGTCTCCGCCTCTCGCCGAGTCATCGAGACGTGAACCAAACACCAGGGCCCGGGCCCCGGCACCAAAAATCTCCGCGACCGTCTGGCGAATGATGTCTCTGGATCGTTGGTTCAATCGCATGCCCTTATTCTAGCAGTCGCCTAAGCCTTCCCTACGCTCTGAGGTCGGGGGCTGTGAGAGGGTTACGAACCCAGGCTTTGGGAGACAGGTCGATGCGGGCTGTGAGTGCAGGGCTGTTTCCGGCGGAGTATGCTTGCATTGTCACCGTTGCTTCTGGCCGTCAAATAATGCGATCTACCACGAAAATTCTTCTTTTTTCTGTGAAACTCCTTCTTCTTGCGCCAGCGATGGCGGTCGATGATGTCGCCTTGAGCTGGGGATCGCTGGCGGCGCTGGAGGTTGGTGAGCGCTTTTCGGTTCCGGCGGTGCCGCTGGGCGGGCAGCGGCTGGGTACGGTGCGTTTCGAGCGGATTGCGCTGCGCGGCCCGGGGGCGCGGGTGCGGGTTGTCGAGGCCGGGGGTGAGCGCGTGCTGGACCGTTCGGGGCGGGTGATTCTGATGGGCCGGCCGGTCGATGGTTCGGATGTTCGGGTCGGGCTGCTGGTCGACCCCGAGGGCCGGCAGGCCACGGGCGCGGTGTATGGGCCAGCCGGGCTGGAAATGTTGCGTGGTTATGCCACCGAGACGGGTTTCTGGCTGCGCGCCTATCGGCCCGATGTACTGTTGCCCGATGGGCGGCAGATCCAGGCCAGCTGCGGCAATCATGACCTCGAGGGCCTGGCCGGCCCGGTCAAGGGCCCGGCACCGAGCGGTTCGAGCCCCGCAGCGCGCGGCGACAGCCTGCGCCTGGGCCTGCTGGCGATCGATACCGACAGCGAGTGGCTGGCGCAGCGCTTCGATGACGACACGGCTGCCGCGATGGACTGGATCGAGGAATTGATGGTCGTCACCAACACGATCTTCGAGGCCGATCTCGGCCTGCGGCTGTTGCAGGGCGACACCTTGCTGCGCGTCGGCAATGATCCGTACGAAGAGGACAGCTCGCCGGCCAGCTCGGCCGAGCTGCAGGAGTTCGGCACTTACTGGCAGGACAACAAGGCCGGTATCGAGCGCACCCACGCCGCACTGATCTCGGGGAAAAGTTCGGCCGAGAACACCGCATCGGGCATCGCCTGGGTCAACACGTATTGCCGCGAGCAGTCCACCGGCGGCAGCTACAGCGTCAACCAGCTTTTCACCGCCGACTGGATCGGCGTGGTCTCCAGCGCCCGGCTGTTTGCCCACGAACTCGGCCACAACCTGGGCTCGGTGCATACCCATTGCTACGACCCGCCGGTCGATCAGTGTTTCAACGCTGAATCGGGCTGCTACAGCGGCCCGGTCAGTTGCCCGGACGGCGGCTCCGGGACCCTGATGAGCTACTGCAACTTCGGCTCGCCCAACGGCGCCGATTGCGGCGCCAATCAACTGACCCTGGCCCCGACCGTCGCCGCGCTGATCGGAGATCGGATGGAGGCGAATTTTCCGGGCTGCCTGTTCGA
>CAYQJJ010000121.1:0-8362 GCA_964417745.1 uncultured Wenzhouxiangella sp. | reverse complement strand
AAGGGTGAAAGGGTTAACGGGTAAACGGGTAAAGGGGTCAGGGGCAGGATGAAAGCGTTTCAGCGATTGGTGGTTCGCGGTCCACCAGGGGCGATAATGGATTATTTTAATAATTACCTCTGTCAAAGCAGGATTTGGATGAGCATCAATATCCAAGGATCCGGAAGTGCATCGGTTGGCGCAGAGTCGGCGGCGGGCCCGAATTTCGGAGATTGTTTTGCGTATGCACTGGCCCGGTATTTCGATGAGCCTCTGCTTTTCAAGGGTGACGACTTTGTGGCCACCGATATCAAGCGAGTTCTGACATGAGCCAATCCAATTATCTGATTGATCTATACGCCAGGTGCTCACGCTGGCCGATGGGGCAGGCGCTGTTTTCGCGCCTGTTCGCGCGCAAGGCGCCGTACTTCGCCACGATCCGGCCACGGGTCACGCAGTTGCGGCCGCACTTCTGCGAGGTGCGCTTTGCCAAGCGACGCCGGGTCGAAAACCATATCGGCACGGTGCATGTCATCGCCATCTGCAATGCGCTGGAAATGGCCATGGGCGGGTTGGCCGAAGCCACCATTCCAAAGCATTTGCGCTGGATCCCGCGCGGCATGGCGCTCGAATACACCGCCAGGGCCGACTCGGATATCCGTGCCGTCGCCGAAACCCGCCCCGACGACTGGCAACCCGGCGAGGTGCCAGTCCGCGTAACCGCCTACCGTGCCGACGATACCGTCGTCGTGCAGGGCACGATCACCCTGCACGTTACCGAAAAGCCTGCCGGGTGATTAAGAGGCCGCATTCTCTCGGTGTCTGGTGGTGGCTGAAATCATGGCGGGTTGGTCAACAGAAACTCCAGGCCCGGAACAGGCGTTCCGGGCCCGGCGAAGATCAATACATTTCGAGAAAGGCTCTCAGGCACTGGTTGAAAGCGTCTTGGGCGCTATCGAGTAAATTGAGCGCGTTCTGGCAGGACGGCGTATCTCCTTCGCTGCAAGCGGCTTGCGCTGCGGCGATTGCGGCATTCAATACCGCCGCTTCGGTAGCGCAAATGGCCATGAGGCTCGGATCATCCCGCTCGACACCTGAAGCGCTGCGAAGGGTGATGAGTTCAGGCCACTCGAGCAGGGCGTCACTGGCTGAAGTTGATTCCAGTTGACTGAAAAACTCGAAACCGCTGGCGTAATGGATTTCGAGCTTGCCGGTCGCGAGATCAAGCCGCAGGGTCGCTTCGGTAGAGGCGGCGTACAGGACTCCGTTGTCGATCACAGGCGTGGCATCGAAACGCTCGATTGCCGAATCGAGTTCGAATGCCCCGACGGATGAGGAGGCTCCCAGAATGAGCATCAGGCAGGCGGCAAACCAGGCCGCTGTTGTTTTCTTCATTGTTCAAACTCCGATTGAGTGTGTTGAAGGATGACGGGGCTGACGGCTCAATCAGGTCTTTGGTTCAGGGCACCGACAGGGATGGAAAACCGCCAACGCCATTTTAGGCTAACAATCTTGTTTTTTTTGGTCAAGCTCCTGTGGAGGCAGGATTTCACCTTGTTCGATGATCGTTTTTCAGTAGCTCGCTCAGTACTGAAGCGCCACAACCAGGAGCCACGATTGCAATGGCGCGAAACGGCTGGTCCAACGGAGGCAAAGCAGAATACACCGCGACTACGGCTTTCTCTGAAAGCCCCTCTGCAGTCGCGCCTTTCGCAATATCAACCCGCGATCTTGCGCCGCGAGGCGGAGCGGAAGCCGAGGTAGATGCCGAGCAGGGCCAGCGTGGCGCCGGTGATGCTCAAGGGATCCAGGCGCAGGCCGAAAAAGCCGATGTCCCAGACGATCGAGGCCGAGGGCTGGATGAGCAGCAGCAGGCCGACCAGGGCGGCCGGCAGGAAGGGCATGCCGTTGGTGATCAGCAGCCAGCCGATGACCTGGCAGAACACGCCCAGGCCGATCAGCGCCAGCAGCGAGGTGGTGTCGGGAATGGCGAAGCTGTTCCCTTCGAGCAGATTGACCACGGCCAGGATGACGCCGCAGCAGACCGAGACCTGGGTCAGCCGCGCCTCGGCGCGGATCTTCGGGTGGCGGATCTGGAAGCCGCGCAGGCTGAGGATGTAGCAGCCGTAGGCCAGGGCGGTGAGCAGTCCGAAGATGACCCCGAGCCGGTAGTCGGGCGAAAGGCCCGCCCAGTCGCGCCCGAACAGCAGCCACAGCCCGCTCATCGCCAGGGCCAGACCGCCGGCAAACCGCCAGCCGACGCGCTCGCGCAGCCAGATGACGCCGATGGCGGTGAGCATGAAGACCTGGAAGTTGGCCAGCAGGGTCGACAGCCCCGGGCCGATGTAGAGGATCGACTGGTGCCAGAACCAGATATCGAAGGCAAAGAACAGGCCGATGAGCAGCGAGCCGGTCCAGTTCTCGCGCAGGCCGGCGCGGGTCTCGGGCCGGGCCCACATCAGCACCAGTAGCGCCAGGGTGCCGAAGGCCATGCGGTAGAACCCCGAGGTGGTCGGCGCGACATCGGCCAGGCGCACGAACACCGCCGAAAAGCTGATCAGTATCGCGCCGGCACCGAGCAGCAGCGCGGCGCGCAGGGTCGACGGCGGGCTCACGGTCGGGCCAGGCGTGGGCTGTCGGAGTCGATGCCGCAGGCGTGCTCGACAAAGGCCTGGCGCAGCGGCCAGAGCCGGCTGGCGACGCCGAAGCCCAGGCCCAGCAGCCCGCGGCCGAGCGAACCCGGCGTGTGGGCGATTTCGTTGATGCCGTGGATGCCGTCGCTGATCAGGCTGCCGGCGCTCAAGCGCCAGCGCTCGTAATGCGCCAGGGCCGGGCCCGGGTCGTTGTCGCTGCCGGTCGCTTCGAGCGCTTCGGCCAGCGCGGCGGCATCGGCCAGGCCGAGGTTCATGCCCTGGCCGGCCAGCGGATGGACCGAGCGCGCCGCGTCGCCGAGCAGCACCAGGCGGCCCTGCACCAGGCGCTGCGCCCGGCGCCGGACCAGGGGCAGGGCGTGGCGCGTTCCGGCTTGCAGAACCGGGCCGAAGGGGCTGTCCTGATGCTCGTTGAGGGCTTCGACAAAACCCGCCTCATCGAGCGCCAGCAGGGATTCGCTCACGCCCGATGGTACCGACCAGACGATCGACGAGCGGCCATCGGCCAGCGGCAGCAGCGCCAGCGGGCCGTGCTCGGTGAAGCGCTGCCAGGCCACGCCCCGGTTGGAGCGCTCGTTGGTGACCGGCGCGACGAGGGCGTTCTGGTTGTAGTGCCAGGTATCGACCTCGATGCCGGCCATGCGCCGGAGCGGGCTGCGGGCGCCGTCGGCGGCCACCACCAGCCCGGCGTGGATGGTACGGCCCTGGTCGGTCTTCACGCGCGCCCGCTTGGGGTCGGTGTCGAGTGTCTCGACCGTCCCCGGGGCCAGCAGGGTGAGGTTTTCGTCGTGTTCGAGCGCGCGCCAAAGGGCCTGGCGCAGGGCCGGGATCTCGACGATCCAGCCCAGTGCCTCGAGGCCGTGGTCGCTGGCCCGGAAGGTGGTCGATTGGCGCCCCGAATGAACGCTCATGACGTCGAAGGCCGCCATGCGTCCGGCATCGAGGCGTTGCCAGGCGCCGGCGGCGGCGAGAATGCGCGCCGAGCCGGGGCTGATGGCGACTACCCGGGGATCGAAATCGTCTTCCGGGAGCGAGCCTTCGGGCGGCTTCGGGTCGACCAGGCCGACGCGCCGGCCGCCGCGGGCGAGCAGGGCAGCCGCGGTGGCTCCGGCGATGCCGCCCCCCGAGACCAGGGCATCGAAATCGAGACGGCTCATGGGCGCTCGCCCTGGTCGCGGGCGAGGCTGCTGACCGGCTCGCGGAAGCCCATGGCCGCGCGAACCAGCCGCTGGCTCAGCGCCGGATTGAGGGCGTGCGCGGCCAGCCCGATGCCGCTGGCCAGGCTGGCCGTGGCCGAGGGGTTGGTAAAGGCACGCGCCAGGGTGTCGGTATACCGGACGGTGGCTTCCTGGTCGCTGTGGCGCTGGCGCGCGTAGTCGTTCAAGAGCGCTTTGCGCCCGGGGTCGTCGTGGCCGGCCAGCGCGTCGACCAGCCCGCCGACATCGCGCAGCCCGAGGTTGAAGCCCTGCGCCGAGGCCGGGTGCACGGCATTGGCGGCATTGCCGACCACGGCCACGCGCTCGGCCACCGGCCAGGCCGTGCGCTGGCGAACAAGCGGGTAGCTGGCGCGCCGGCCGGGGCTGGAAAAGGCGCCCAGGCGGGCGCCGAAGCGCTCGCGCAGGCGCGCACAGAGGGCCTCGTCGGGCCATTCCAGGGCGCTCTCGACTTGCTCGGTCGCGGCAATCCAGACCACGCCCAGGCGTCCGCCCGGCTGCGGCAGCAGCGCCAGCGGCCCGTCGGGAGTGAAGCGCTCCCAAGCGGTGGCGGGTTCCGAGCGCTCCGGCATGATGTTGAAAATCATCGCCGATTGGCCGTAGTCGTGATGTTCGCAGCACAGGCCGGCCAGCTCGCGAACCCGCGAGCGGTTGCCGTCGGCGCCGATGAGCAGGCGGGTGGTCAGGCGCTTGCCGCTTTCCAGGCGCGCCTCGATGCAATCACCGGCGGCGGCATAGTCGCCCAGGCGCTCGGGAACCAGCTCGCTGATGCGCTCGTTGTCGGCCAGCGCCTCGAGCAGAACGTTGCCCAGCTCGCGCGCGACGATCACCGCGCCGAAGGCATCGACGCCGTAGTTCTCGGCGTCGAGCTCGAGGCGCCCGAAACCGCCGGCGCGGCTGATGCGGATGTGGCGTACCGGCATGCGCCCGAGCGTTTCCGGCAGCAGTTCAAGGCGCCGGAGAATGTTGAGCGAGGCGCGGTTGACGACCAGGGTGCGGTCGTCGTAGCTGGGCTGGTGATCAGCCTGGTGTTCGATGGCCTCGATGACGGCGACCGTTCGGCCGGAGCGCGCCAGGGCGGTGGCCAGGGTCGCCCCCACCAGCCCGCCTCCGGCGATGATGACGTCGTAGTCGGTGCTTTGGGCCGGGCTGCTCATGAGCGCATCAGCGCCTCGATATCGTCGGGTCCGGCGGGTACGCTGTCGGTCAGGTTGTCCGGCTCGTCCTGGGTGACGCGGATATCGTCTTCGATACGAATCCCGATGTTGCGCCAGCGATCGGGGATGTCGTCGCCGCTGCCGATGTAGAGACCCGGTTCGACCGTGACCACCATATTGGGCTCGAGCAGGCGCGACTGGCCTTCGATGCGATAGTCGCCGACGTCGTGGACGTCCAGGCCCAGCCAGTGGCCGGTCTTGTGCATGAAAAAGCGCCGGTATCGGGTCTGTTCGATGTTGTCGTCGACACTGCCGGTCAGCAGGCCGAGATCGATCAACCCCTGGGTCAGAACGCGAACCGCCGCGTTGTGGAAGGCCTCGAACGGCTTGCCCGGGCGGACCTCGTCGATGGCCGCGCGCTGGGCAGCCAGCACCAGTTCGCAGAGCTCGCGCTGCGGGCCGGAGAATCGCCCGCTGACCGGAAAGGTGCGCGAGATGTCGGCGGCATAGCCGTCGAATTCGCAGCCGGCGTCGATGAGCACCAGGCCGTCGTCGGGCAGCGGCTGGTCGTTTCGGATGTAGTGCAGGGTGAGCGCGTGGCTGCCGCCGGCGACAATCGGCAGGTAGGCCGGCGGGCAGCCATTGCGCTGGAACTCATAGACCAGTTCGGCGTGCAACTCGGTCTCGTTCATGCCCGGCCGGCAGGCGCGCATGGCGCGCGTCATCGCATCGGCCGAGATGCGCGCGGCGCGTTGCATGTCGCGGATTTCATCGCGCGATTTGATCAGGCGTTGCTCGTGGAGAAGGTGTTCCAGCGAAATGATTTCGCCCGGGCCGCTCTGGCCCTTGTGCTCGGCGCGCAGGCGATTGCGCCAGCCGATGATGCGCTGGTCGAGCGTGACATCCTTGCCGACCAGGTGATAAACCCGGTCACAACCCTCCATCAGGCCGGGCAGGATGTCGTCGAGGTCGTCGATCGGAAAGGCATCGTCGAGGCCGAGCTCGTCGCGGGCACGGTCCAGGCCCAGCCGCGGGCCGTCCCAGCGCTCGCGGTCGGCATCGCGCGGGCGGCAGAACAGCAGCTGCTCTCCGGCGCTTCGCCCGGGCAGCAGAACGAGCAGGGCGTCGGGTTCGGCCAGGCCGGTCAGGTAAAGAAAGTCGCTGTCCTGGCGAAACGGGTAGTGGCTGTCGCCGTTGCGCAAGCGCTCGGACGCGGCATTGAGCAGGATCATCGTGTGCTCGCCGGCCTCGGTCATCAGACGCTGGCGCCGGCGTGCGTATTCGGCGTGCTTGATCATCGGCTGGCGGCTTCAGTGCGGCCGCGGCGAGGGCTGCGGACTGCGAGCGAGGTTTTCCTCGCGCAGCAGCAGGACGGCCACGCGCACGAACTCGGTGAGTTCGGCAAACGCCGTTTCCTCGGCCTCCTGGTCGGATTCCGGATCGGTCGCGGCGCGCGCGATCTGCTCGATCATGCGCAGCGCGTCCTGCCCGTCCTCGGTCTGGACGGTCGGTTCGCCGGCGCCGAGGCCGGTCAGAAAGCCCGAGCACCAGCGCGCCAGGCAATGGGTACGCTCGCCCAGCGGGCGGTCGCCGGTCGGCAGCAGCGGCTGGAAGCGCATGTCGTTGGACGAGAGCTCCGACTTCAGCGCGGCCAGGGCCGGGCCGATCTGGTTGAGGATCTCGTCGGAGGACAGGTCGCCGACCTGTAGCGCGGCGAGGTGGGTCGCCAGCTCGTTCTGGTCCTGGTCGGGCCGGGCGCACAGCAGGCCGACGACCACGGCATGGGTCTCGGCGATGCTCGACGGATTCTGATCGGCTGCCAGGGCGAGGATCCAGGCCAGTTTGGATTCCTGATCTGCATTCATGTCTGCGGGGCTAAAAATCGGGCTGGCTGCAAGTTTAGCACCCACCGGTTGACGGATTGCCCGGTCGGTGGAGAACGCGGTGCTTGTGAATCCGGTGCATAAAGTTCTATGATTAAGCGTTTGTAAAGATTGGGGTCACGCTTGGTCATGGACGAATCAGTCGCAAAAACCGCCGACCTGGATCGCCTGGGTCGACGGCTCGAGCAGTTGCTTTCGCGCCTGAGCGAGCTTGAGGAAGAAAACCGCTCGTTGCACGCCCGCCAGGAATCGCTGGTTGCCGAGCGTGCCAGCCTGGTGCAACGCAACGAAGAAGCCCGGAGCCGCGTCGAGGCAATGATCGAGCGGCTCAAGTCGCTGGAAAACGCAGGATAATCCCTTCATGAATCAGCCTCCCGAACCGGTAACGGTGCGCATTCTCGACCGCGAGTACCGGGTCATGTGCAGCCCCGAGCAGCGCCGCGAACTCATGGAATCAGGCCTGCTCGTCGACCAGCAGATGCGCGAAATCCGCGACTCGGGTCGGGTCTCGTCGGTCGACAAGATCGCCGTGATGTGCGCGCTCAACCTGGCCGAGGAGGTCCTCAAGCTGCGCGAGGAGACGCGCACGCAGCGCGAGGATGTCGATCGGCGAATTCGCGAAATGGCCGACCAGCTTGATCGGGCGCTGGCAGAGGATTAGACTGGTCATCGGCGCTCTCTGCGGTGTTCGCCAGCGGGAAAGTAATATACCTTGTCCCTACTTAACGACCTCGGGACGGCGACTTTCAAGCTGGTGTGCATATTCGCTCCAAGCGAATCGCCTGAAGGCGTGAAGAGCCGACCCACCTGAACCTCCGGTTCAAGGTCACCGACCCGCAGCGGCACATGCGGAGAGCGCCACTTTCTCCTCTCGAATTTCTCAATGACTTCGCCAAGCGACAAGCCCGATCTCAAGGATTCGTTGCGGGTGCAGATGGTGGCCGATCGCGAGCGTCTGCCGCCGGCCCGGCGCCGTCAGCTCGATCGCCAGATCTGCAGTCACCTGTTGCGCTACCTCGAAGCCCGCGACTGTATTCACGTTGCCGCCTACGTCGGTTTTCGCGGTGAGCCCGACCTCAAACCCGCTTTGGAGGCGCTGCACCATGCCGGGCGGCGCATCTACCTGCCGGTGGTCGAAAAGCGTGAAATGCGCTTTCTGCGCTGGCAGCCCGGGGCGGCGATGAAGAACAACCGCTTCGGTATCCCCGAGCCGGAAGCCGGCCCCGAATGCCCGGCCGAGCGCCTCGACCTGGTGCTGATGCCGCTGGTCGCCTTTTCGCCGACCGGTACCCGCCTGGGCATGGGAGCGGGCTTCTACGATCGCCGATTCGCGTTTCGCCTGGAAGCGCCCGAGACCGGCCCGCTGCTGGTCGGTACGGCCTACAGCCTGCAGGAGGTCGACAGCCTGCCGGCTCAGCGCTGGGATGTACCGCTCGACGGCGTGATCACCGATCGCGGCGCGCGCGAATTCGGCTGAT
>CAYQJJ010000120.1:0-8364 GCA_964417745.1 uncultured Wenzhouxiangella sp. | reverse complement strand
CGCGCCGAGCTCGAATGCGATGCCGGCAACCCGGGCTGGCTCGAGCTCGATGTGTTCGCCCCATGGCCGGGCAACGAGCGCGTGGTCCTCGACGTGCTGACCGAGACCCGCGCCAGCCGCGAGCGGCTCGATGCCGGGCGCGTGCGCATTGAACTGGATCGCCGATGACCGAACCGCTGCTGTCACTGGAATCGATTCGATATGCCTGGCCGGGCGATACCCAGCCGGTCATCGACCTGGCTGCCTTCGAGCTCGCGGCCGGGGAAAAGCTGTTCCTGTTCGGCCCGAGCGGGTCGGGCAAATCGACCCTGCTGGGTCTGATCGGGGGCCTGATCCGGCCCGACGCCGGGCGCATCCACTGCGACGGCGTCGATCTGACCGAATTGCCGGGCGCGCGGCGTGATCGGTTCCGCGCCGACCGGCTCGGTGTGATTTTCCAGCAATTCAACCTGCTGCCCTGGCTGAGCGTGCGCGCCAACGTCGCGCTGCCATGCCGGTTTTCGCGCGCCCGCGCGCGAAGAGCGGGCGCGCTGGATACGGCCGTCGAGCGCCTGCTCGCGGCCATGGATCTCGAGCGCGACCTTTGGGAGCGCCGGGCCGACTCGCTCAGCGTCGGCCAGCAACAGCGCGTGGCCGCGGCGCGCGCACTGATTGGTGCACCGCCGTTGATCCTGGCCGACGAACCGACCTCGGCGCTCGATACCGACCGCCGAGAGGCATTTCTCGAGCTGCTGTTCGAGCAGACCCGCGCGGCCGGCAGCGCGCTGTTGTTCGTCAGCCACGACCGGGGCCTGGCCGGGCATTTCGACCGCCAGCTCAGCCTGCCCGACATCAACCGTCTGGAGGCTGCCGCATGAAGCTGCTCGGCCTGGCCTGGTACTCCCTGCTAAACCGCCGCTTCGCGGTAATCCTGACGATTGCGACCATCGCGCTGTCGATCGGCCTGCTGGTGCTCGTCGAACAGATGCGCGCGGAAGTCCGCGACGGCTTCTACCGCTCGGTTTCGGGCACCGACCTGATCGTCGGCGCGCGCACCGCGCCGATCCAGCTGTTGCTGTATTCGGTGTTCGGGATCGGCGATGCCACCAACAACATCGACATCGAGACCTACCGCGAACTGGCCGGTCAGAACGAGGTCGACTGGACAATCCCCATCGCGCTCGGCGACAGCCACGCCGGATACCGCGTCGTTGGCACGACGAGCGCCTTTTTCGAGCATTTCCGCTACGGTGACCGGCAGGACCTGGAAATGGCCCGGGGCGAGGGTTTCGACGACCTGTTCGATGTTGTCATCGGCCACCGGGTTGCCCGCGATCTGGGTTATGCGCCGGGTGACTCGCTGGTGCTCGCCCACGGCACCGGGCGCACCACGCTGCAGGCCCACGAAGAGCTGCCATTCAAGGTCAGCGGCGTGCTGGCGCCGACCGCCACACCGGTCGACCAGCAGCTCTACATCAGCCTGGCCGCCCACCGCGCCATCCACATCGGCTGGGAGCGCGGCACCCGCCGGCCCGGGGCCGGGGTCGACGCCGATGATGCCCGCGACCGCGCCGACGAGCTGGTACCCGACGCCATCACCGCCGTGCTGGTCGGGCTGAAGAGCCGCGGCGCCGTGTTCGGCCTGCAGCGTCGTGTCAACGACTATCGCACCGAGGCGCTGACGGCCATCATGCCCGGCATCGCCCTTCAGGAGTTGTGGCGCATCACCGGCATTGCCGAGCGCATCCTGCGCGTGGTCGCGGGGCTGGTCGTACTGGCCGGCCTGCTGGGCATGCTTACGGTGTTGCTGACCACGCTCAACGAACGCCGCCGCGAGATGGCCATCCTGCGCGCCAATGGTGCCCGGCCCGGGCAGATTGCCGGGCTGCTGATTTTCGAAGCCGCGCTGATCGCCGCGGCCGGCATCGTCGCCGGCGTCGGGCTGGCGCTGGCGGTCCAGGCGCTGGCCGCGCCCTGGCTGCTGACCCACTATGGCCTGCATATCGGCATGACCTGGCCGGCCGGTGATCTATGGCTGATTCTGGGCGGCATCTGGCTGGCCGGCGCGTTGATCGCCCTGGTCCCGGCCCTGATGGCCTACCGGCGCACGCTGGCCGACGGCATGCAGGTGCGAAGTTGACCCGCGGCGGGAACATGCATTGAAACGACCGGGCCGCGGCGCGGTCTGTAGAATCGTCGGGCCGAACCAGCTCGAGCCAAGCCGGCTCGATCGCTCGGCCCAGGGCTCCCATTACTTTAAAGACTGCCAAGGAATCAAAGGTGATCGCAATGGTTCGAATCATCACGTCACTGGTGCTCGCGCTGGCTGTGACCGGCCTGAGCGCCGAGCTCCGCGAGATCGAGTGGATGGAACTCATGCCCGAGGAAGAGGCCCAGGCCTGGCTGGAGGATTCGGCCAACGTCGACCATTCCGGCATGTCGGCGCCCGAGCCGTTCCAGTCGGCGTCCACGGTCGGCGAGCTAGACGGTGAAAAGATCCGTATTCCCGGCTTCGTGGTTCCGGTCGAGACCGACGGCGAGGGCAGGTTGCGCGAGTTTTTCCTGGTGCCCTACTTCGGCGCCTGTATCCACGTGCCGCCGCCACCGGCCAACCAGATCATCTACGGCCGCCTCGACGAGCCGATCCCGATGGTCGACATCTGGGACGCCTTCTGGATGGAAGGCACCCTCAATGTCGAAGACATCTCCAACGAGACGGCCGATTCGGCCTACACCATGGACGTCGACCGGCTCGAGCTCTACTGAGCATCCGGACTCGCCTGACTCAAACACCCGAGAGGTAAAACCATGAAAAGACTCCTTTTTGGCGTGATCCTGCTGCTGCCGGCGCTGGCGCTGGCCGAGGACACCAACCCGCTGTCGGTCGAAGTGCTCTGGAAGCTCGAGCGTATCGGCTCGCCGGTGATCTCGCCGTCCGGCGACCACGTGGTCGCCCCGGTGACCAGCTACGACGTCGACACCGACGATTCCCAAACGCGCCTTTGGCTGTTTTCGTCCGATGGCGAGGTCGAGCGGCCGCTGACCGCGCGCGACCAGTCGGCCGGCGACCCGGTGTTTTCTCCCGACGGGCGCACCCTGGCTTTCACCAGCCGGCGCGGCGACGACGAGGCCGGGCAGATCTACCTGCTGCCGATGGATGCCCCCGGCGAGGCCGAGCGCCTGAGCGAGGTGCCGACCGGCGTGTCGGCGCTGAGCTGGGTCGGTGAGCACCTGTATTTCATCAGCCGCGTGTGGCCCGGCAAGAGCTTTGAAGAAATGGCCGAGCAGCTCGAGGCCGACCGCGACGACAAGGTCTCGGCGCGGCAGTGGAATGCGCTGCCCTACTCGCACTGGGACCACTGGATCGAGGAAGACCGCCAGGCCCACGTGTTCCGGATTCCCGCCGATGGCGGCGAGCCCGAGCCCATCACCGAGCCGCTGGGGTTCGAACTGCCGCGCTCGAGCCAGTCGCGCGGCAGCTATGACATCCATCCCGACGAATCGCGCATTGCGTTTGTCGCCAACAGCAGCGACGACCAGGTCGACCCGGTCCTCGATATCTTCATCGCCCCCATCGGCGGAGACTCGGCGTCGAACCTGACCCCGGATAACGAGGCCAGCGACACCACCCCGATGTTCAGCCCGGACGGCGAGACCCTGGCCTGGCTGCAGCAGTCGATTCCGGGTTTTTACGCCGATACCCGCAATATCATCCTGTTCGATCTCGACTCGGGCGCCCGGCGCAACATCACGGCCGACTGGGACCGCTCGCCGGGCCAGCTGGTCTGGACGCCCGACAGCAGCGGCTTTTTCGGTCCCATCGACGATGCCGGCACGGTACGCGTCCACCATATCCCCGTCGACGGCTCCGGGCCGCGCGCGGTGACCACCGAGAAGAGCTTTGGCAGCCTGGCGCTGGCCGATGACGGTACCCTGGTCGGCACCATGCAGAGCTTTGTCCATCCCAACCAGGTGGTGGCCATCGACTCCGATTCCGGCGAGGTCCGGCGCCTGGACACGCGCAACGACGAGGTGCTCGCCGATATCGACCTGGGCAGCTACGAGTCGGTCACCTATACCGGCCACGACGGCGCCGAGATCCAGATGTGGGTCAACTATCCGCCCGGCTTCGACGAGAGCAAGGAATACCCGCTGTTCCTGCTTATCCACGGCGGCCCGCACGGGGCCATCACCGACAGCTTCCATTTCCGCTGGAACGCCCAGACCTTCGCGTCCTGGGGCTATGTCACTGCCTGGCACAATTTCCATGGCTCGTCGGGCTTCGGTCAGGATTTCGTCGACTTCATCAATCCCGACTGGATCACCGCGCCCTACGACGACACCATCGCCGCGGCCGACTGGTTCGCCGACAAGGACTTCATCGACGACGAGCGCATGGTCGCCGGCGGTGGCAGTTACGGCGGCTATCTGTCGTCGATCCTGCTGGGCCGCGAGCACCCGTTCAACGCGCTGCTGATCCACGCACCGGTCTACAACATGTATTCGCAGATGGCCGCTGACTTCGCCGTGCACGCCCAGCGCTTCGGCAGCTTCTGGGAGGTTCCGGAAATCTACCGCGAAATCTCGCCGCACTACTACGCCGAGCATTTCGACACCCCGGCGCTGATCGTGCACGGCCAGAACGATCTGCGCGTGCCGGTCGGACAGGCTTTCGAGTTGTTCCGGACCCTGCAGACCCAGGGCATCGAATCACGCCTGATCTACTACCCGGACGAGAACCACTGGATTCTCAAGCCCAACAACTCGATCTACTGGTACGAGCAGGTCGAGGACTGGATGGCGCGCTTTGCCGAGCCCGGCGGGCGCTGAACAAGGCGGAATTGAAATTCAAAAAAACGCCGGCCACTGGCCGGCGTTTTTCGTTGCGATCCGCGATTGGGTGAGGGCCCTGGGAAGGGTGCCGGTAGCCAGCCCTCGGGCCGGGCCGATGGGGTGTCCGGTCGCGCTCCGGACGCGTGGCGAGGTCGCGCGACCGGACACCCCATCGACGCGGCCCATCCAGAATCAGGAAATCTTGCAGATGAGTTATTGCGCTATCTGGAAGGTTGATCTGGCGCGTCGGGGCGGCGCGCCTGGCGCAGTTGTCGAAGCAGCTCCAGGCCCTTGCGGCGCTGCTCGTGCAACAGCCGTATGCGGGTCTGTAGTTCACGCTGCTGTTGCGTGTCGGGCTCGTCCTGAAGCTCGGTTTGAAGGGCTTTTTCCTGATCGCGCAGCTTGCTCAGCACTTTCCGGAGCTTGTGGCGCTTTTCCATTTGCTCGCGAAAATCGCGCGACAGGAACTTCCGGAGTTTGTCGAGGGCCGATTTGCTCATGGCGAAATCCCTTGATCGCTATCGTGCCCGGTTCCGGGCGGGTGGTCGACATCGGCCAGGATGCGCCGCGTTTCTTCCGGGTCGAGTGACAGTGCTTCGCGCAGTTCGGCATCGATGTCCTCGAACGGCTGCTGAATCGCGCGTGCCACCGAGACCAGGTTTCTCCCGATCCGGTAGCAGTAGCCGTTGTCGTTCATCAGCGAGGTCGCCTGCTCGGCGTCGATGCGATCCTCGCGGATGAGCTGGTCGAGACGTCCGCTGCCGACGATATCGGCCGATTCGATAAGGGCGTCGAGCTCGGCCAGGCGCACCGGGACATCCTCGCTCGTCGAGCGGCCGTTGATCAGGCCTTCGACGTTTGCCAGCAGGTAGCCGAGGTGGGCGCGAATCTGCAGGTATTCGTTTCTGAGGTCCGGGTTGCGGTCGTGCAGGTGGGCCAGCAGGTTTTTCTGCAGGTGCTTGGTGTCCTTGACCGCCTCGACCAGTTCCTGGCTGGCCACGCGCAGTAGCACCAGCTGACGCGCGCGCTGGTCGCGTACCGGGATCCGGGTCAGGTAGTTCAGGATCTGACCGTGCAGGGGTTTGATCCTGCGACGGTAGAGGTCGTCGACGTCGACCGGGCGCAACCGCTCGGGTGCGTCCATGAACCGGGCCCGGTCGGTCAGGCGGCGCAGCTGGCCCGGCTCGAAGTTGAGCACCTGGGCCATCACGCTGAAGGCGCGCCCGAACAGGCGCACCAGTTCGCGACGCGTGGCCTCGAGGGCGGCGGCGGGTATTTCCAGCATGGTCTGGCGCATGAATTCGGGTTCGTCGAGCGTGAGCGGTCGGGGTTTCATGCGCGTTTCAAGCAGTTCCACCATGCGCGGGATGAGCGGCACCATCAGCACGATACCGACCAGGTTGAACAGGGTGTGAAACAGCGCCAGCTTGAGGCTGTGATTGTCGGGGCCAATGCCCAGCAGCCCGCTCAGCCCCTCCACCGCGGCAAGAAAGACCGGCATGAATACCAGTGCCAGCAGGCCGACGGAAAGGTTGAAGATCAGGTGGGCGCCGGCCAGCCGCCGCCCCTCGATATTGGCGCCCAGGGCACCCAGCAGCGCGGTCACGGTGGTGCCGACGTTGGCACCGACCGACAGCGCCAGGGCGTTGTCGTAGGTGATGTGGCCGACCGACAGCGCGGTAATGGTCAGAATCAGGGTGGCATGGGAGGACTGCATGATCACCGTGGCCAGGATGCCGAGTGCGGTGTAGAGCAGCAGCCCGCCGACGCCGGCGACGGCGTACTGGCTCAGGTCGATGTTCTGCTGGAAGGCCTCGAAGCCTTCTTTCATGTAGTGGATGCCGAGAAACAGAAAGCCGATGCCGGTCAGGACGTAGCCGATGCCCTTGAGGGCGCGCGAGCGATTGAAGACCAGCACCACCCCGACCGTCAGCAGCGGCAGGGCGTAGGCCGAGATATTGACCCGAATCCCGAAGCCGGCCATCAACCAGGCCCCGGAGGTGGTTCCGAGGTTGGCGCCGAAAATGACCCCGATACCCTGGTTGAGGCTCATCATTCCGGCCGACAGGAAGGAAATGGTGATCACCGAGACCAGCGAGCTCGACTGGGTGAGGGTGGTCGCTGCCGCGCCGAAGGTCAGGGCTTTCCAGAGCCGGTTGGTCGAGTGCTTGAGCAGGCGTTCGAGCGTGCCACCGGTAAAGGCCTTGAACCCCTGCTCCAGGGCCATCATGCCGAACAGGAAAATGGCGATGCCGGCCAGGACCTCGGTCAACGCCGGGCTTTCCCGGAAGGTCCAGCCCAGTGCCACCAGGATGACGAGCAGCGGCAGGTGCCTGTAGCGACCGGACATGGCTGGTTCTATTGCATGGCCTGTTCGATATCGTGCCAGAGATCGTCGGGGTGCTCCACGCCGACCGACAGGCGCATGAGTCGATCATCGATGCCGAGGCGTTCGCGCTCGCTGCTGCCGAGCTTGGCGTGGCTGGTCCGCGAGGGCTGGCAGATGGTCGATTCCACGCCCGCCAGGCTGACCGCTGGCTGGATCAGTTCGAGGGCATCCAGGAATTGCTCCGGGTCGCGGGTCGAGTCGAGCCGGAAGCCGAGCATGGCGCCGAAGTCGCTCATCTGCTTTTTCGCCAGCGCGTGGCCGGGGTGGTCGGGCAGGCCGGGGTAGAACACCTGGCTCACCGCCGGGGCCTGGTCGAGGCGCGCGGCGAGTTCCCCGGCGCTGGCCGACTGGCGCTCGACACGCACGCTCAGGGTCTTGAGCGAGCGCTCGAGCAGGCCCAGATCCTGGCCGTTGAGGCTCGAGCCCAGGCGCACGACGGTCGGGCGGATCCGGTCGACGAGTGACTGACTGGCGGCAATGGCGCCGCAGAGCAGGTCGGAATGCCCGCCCAGATACTTGGTCGCCGAGTGCATCACCACGTCGAAGCCCAGCGTGACGGGTTGCTGGAGGATCGGCGTGGCAAAGGTGTTATCGATGACGCTGATCAGGTCGTGCTCGCGCGCCAGGTCGGCCACGGCGGTCAGGTCGATGACCGCCAGCAGCGGATTGGTCGGTGACTCGACGTGGATCAGCCGGGTGTCGGCCTCGATCAGCGCGGGCAGTTCGTCGAGCGCGCCGCTCCAGATCGAGAATCGAAAGCCCAGCGGTTCGAGCAGGCCTTCAACCAGGTCGGTGGTGCCACCGTAGAGGCCGTCGAGCAGGACGGCGTGGTCGCCCGGGCGCATCAGGCCGAGAAAGATCGCGCTGAGCGCGCCCATGCCGCTGGCGGTGATCAGCCCGGCCTCGGCCCCTTCGAGCGCGGCGACCCGGTCGGCGACCAGGTCGTGGTTGAGGGTGTTGTGATAGCGCGGGTAGCGGACGTGATCAGCGCGGTAGTTGAACGCCGAGCTGGTCACCACCGGCGTGTTGAGACCGAACTCCGGCGCCAGCTCCCGCGCCCCGGCGTGGACGCAGTCGGTGGCCCTGGCGGGTTTGCGGTTGATGCTCATGCGGACAGGTCCTGCGTGGGTGGCTGCGGCAACTCTACCGCAGCCCGGGGACCG
>CAYQJJ010000119.1:0-8434 GCA_964417745.1 uncultured Wenzhouxiangella sp. | reverse complement strand
CGAGAATCGGTGCTCGACAAACCACCGAGCTCCAACTCCAGGGCCCCAGCCCGCCCCAAACCTCTGTGGGTTTTATTTTTCGAGCCATTGGGATTACTCTCGCGCCATGACAGTTGAACAACTCATACGCCACTGCGCCGGAGCCTTGTCGGACGCCGGGGTGTTTTTCGGGCACGGCACCGACAACGCGATCGATGAAGCCTGCTGGCTGGTCTCGGCGACGCTGGGTCTGGCGCCGGATTTCGGCGAGGCCGAGCTCGGCCGGGAAGTGGACGAGGCAGACCGCGAGCGGGTCGAGCGGCTGTTGGCCGAGCGCATTGCCACGCGCAAGCCTTTGGCCTATCTGCTGGGCCGGGGCTGGAGTTCGAGATCAGCGAACAGGTGCTGGTGCCGCGCTCACCGCTGGCCGAGCTGGTGGTCGAGGGGTTCGAGCCCTGGCTTGCCAGCGAGCGGCTGTTGCGCGTAGTCGATGTCGGCACCGGTTCGGGCTGCCTGGCTGTCGCACTGGCTTGCCACTGGCCCGGCCTGCGGGTCGATGCGGTCGATGTCAGCCCGCCGGCGCTCGAGCTGGCGCGCCGCAACGCCGCCCGTCACGGTGTCGCCGATCGCGTGCGGGTGGTCGAGTCCGACCTGCTCGATGCCCTGGCCGGCAACCGCTACGATCTCATTCTGGCCAACCCGCCCTACGTGCCCAGCGCCTCGATGCGTGCGCTGCCGCCGGAGTATCACCACGAACCCGCCCTGGGCCTGGAAGCTGGCGAGGACGGGCTTGACCTGGTCCGCCGCCTGCTCGTCGATGCACCGGATTTTCTCACCGATGGGGGCATTCTTGTCTGCGAGGTCGGCGAGGCGGCCGAAGCGGTCGAGGCCTTGCTCGGCGAGCGCGTGGCGCTGACCTGGCTGGCCTTCGCCCACGGTGGCGATGGCGTCTTCGTGCTCGATGCCGAGGGCTGCCGCCAGGCGGCAGCCGTTGTTGGCCGTACTGACGCGAACGCCCCGGACGGCGGGTTACAATAGGGGCTGACTTCACGCAATTCTGCTGAGGATTCACCCATGAAGATTCTTGTCACCCTCAAGCGGGTGGTGGATTACAACGTCCGGGTCAAGGTCAAGTCCGACGGCTCGGGTGTCGAGACCGATGGCGTCAAGATGTCGATCAATCCGTTCGACGAGATCGCCCTGGAAGAAGCACTGCGCATCAAGGAGCGCGGCGAGGCCGAAGAGGTCATCGTCTGCTCGATCGGCAGTGACGATGTCCAGCAACAGCTTCGCACCGGCCTGGCGATGGGCGCGGATCGCGCCGTGCAGATCAGTACCGACGCGCCGGTCCAGCCGCTGACCGCGGCGCGCACGCTGCTCAAGCTGGTCGAGAAGGAAGAGCCGGGCATCGTGTTTCTCGGCAAGCAGGCCATCGATGACGATTGCAACCAGACAGGGCAGATGCTGGCCGCGCTGTGGGATCGTCCGCAGGCGACCTTTGCCTCCAGGGTCACGCTGGCCGACGGCAAGGCGACCATCGCGCGCGAGGTCGACGCCGGGCTGGAGACCATCGAGGTCGACCTGCCGGCGGTCATGACCTCCGATCTGCGCCTCAACGAACCGCGCTTCGTGAAGCTGCCCGACATCATGAAGGCCAAGCGCAAGCCGCTCGAGACCCTGGCCCTCGACGATCTCGGCATCGAGCCGGCGGTCGATCTCGAGGCCACCGCTTATGAGTCCCCGCCCAAGCGCGGCGGCGGCAAGATGGTCGAGAGCGTGGACGAACTGCTCAGCGAGCTCAAAAGCAAGGGATTGTTGTAATGGCTAACATTCTGATCATTGCCGAGCACGACGGCACCCAGCTCGATCCGGCCACGGCCAAGGCGCTCAAGGGCGCACTGGACTTTGGCATCGACGACATCGACGTGGCCGTTTTCGGCGACTCGCCCGACGGCGTGGCCGAGCAGGCCGCCGAGCTGTCGGGCGTCAAGCGCGTGCTCAAGATTGCCGCCGACGACCTGGCTCATCCGCTGGCCGCCCGCCTGGCCCCGGAAATCGTGGCCCTGGCCGGTGACTACAGCCACATCCTGGCGCCGTCGACCACCTTCGGCAAGGACGTGCTGCCGCGCGCCGCCGCGCTGATCGGCGTCAACCAGGTCTCCGACATCATGGAAGTGATCGACGAGCGAACCTTCAAACGCCCGATCTATGCCAACAACGCCATCGTGACGGTCAAGGTTCCCGAGGGCGGCCCGGTGGTCGCGACCATCCGGACCGCTTCCTACGCCGCCGCCGAAACCGGCGGTTCGGCCGAGATCGAGGCGCGTGAGCCCCAGGCGACCGACCCCGGCCACACCCGCTTTGTCGGTGTGGAAGGCTCCGAGGGCGAAGGCCCGGACCTGGCCTCGGCGCCGATCGTCGTCTCCGGCGGGCGCGCCCTGGGCTCGGAAGAGAAATTCGAGATCATCTACAGCCTGGCCAAGAAGCTCGGCGCCGGCGTCGGTGCCTCGCGCGCCGCGGTCGATGCCGGCTATGTGCCCAACGAGATGCAGGTCGGCCAGACCGGCAAGATCATCGCGCCGGATCTGTATTTCGCCATCGGTATCTCCGGGGCCATCCAGCATCTGACCGGGATCAAGGACGCCGGCACCATCGTGGCCATCAACAAGGATGCCGATGCGCCGATCTTCGAGATTGCCGATATCGGCCTGGTGGGCGATCTGTTCGAGATCGTTCCCGAACTCGAAAAGAAACTGGGCTGATTGCCCGGGCTGCGGGTGCGGGCCAGTCCCGCGCCCGCGCTCTCCCGGACCGGCCCCTGTGGATCGAGGCGCCTTCCTGTCTCGCTATAACCTGTCTCGCAAACCTGTCTCGTTAACGCGGTGATCCTGCCGACTCAGCGCGGATGGTTCGAACCGGTCGCCGCCGCGGAGTGGCGACGAACCCCGTTGAGCTCGCGCAGCAGGGTCGCGGCATCGGCGTAGCGTTGATCGGGCTTTTTGGCCAGGCAGGTCATGATGATCGTCTCCAATGGCGGAGGGATCTGGGGCCAGCTCTGCGACGGTGGAGCCGGAGATTTCTGCACGTGAGCCATGCATACCTGCATGGCTGTTTCGCCGTCGAGTGGTAGCCGGCCGGTGAAGATCTCGTTCATCATGACCCCGACCGAATACAGGTCGCTGCGCGCATCGGCAGCCTTGCCCAGAATGACCTCGGGCGCCATGTAGTTGGCGGTGCCGACCAGTGTGCCGGGCTGGGTCAGATCCTGACCCTGCTGCATGGCCTGGCGGGCGATACCGAAATCCATCAGGCGGGCGTTGCCGGCCTGGTCGAGAATGATGTTGGCCGGCTTGATATCGCGGTGCAGCACGCCGGCCGCGTGGGCGGCCTCGAGCCCCTGCAGAACCTGCGTGCAGACCCGCAGCCCGGCGGCCAGGCTGAGCCGGCCCGAGCTCTCCAGCAACTGGCTCAGGGTGATGCCGCGCACGTACTCCATACTGATGACCGGTTGGCCGTCAATTTCCCAGAAATCGTGCGTGCGCAGCACGTTGGGGTGGGTGATCCGGCGGGCCAGGCGAATCTCGCTTTTCATGCGCTCGAGCTGTTCGGCATCACCGGCCATGCCCGGCTTGAGCACCTTCAGCGCGACGGCTTCATCGAGCTTCTGATCGCGTGCCCGAAACACGGTGCCCATCGCGCCTTCGCCGATGCGCTCGAGGATGGTGTAGCGATCGCCCAGCGTCTGGCCCGGTTGGATGGCCGCGGCCGGGGCCGGCGGCCGGGCAATCGGCTCGGTGCGCGCGGCCGATGAGTCCGGAGGTGACTTCGCAGGAGAACCCGAAGGCCTGGTCTCGAGGGTGACATCCGGCGGCCGCACGCCGGTGAGCTGATGAAAGCGCCGCTTGCTGACCTGACCCTGGCAGGACGTGGTGCTGGCCGAGGCGTTTTCGAAGGCGGTCTCGAGCTGGTTGCGGGCGCCGGGGGAGAGCAACAGGCGCCCCGGGCCGGCCTCCGGAAGCAGGCGTTCGCAATGCTCGACCGGCCGACCCGAAACCACGGTTGCGTAGCCGCTGTCGACGCCGAGCCGGGTGGTATCGATATCGCCGGCGGCCAGCGCCATCGCCGGTGGCGTGTCGCTGGCAGCGGCGTGATTGAGAACGCCGGCCAGGCAGGTCATCAGGCCCGGAACCTGGTCCTTGCCGAAGACCAGCAACAGCCGCGTGCCGCCCGCCGGAACCAGTCGGGCCCGGTGGCGCTGGCTCATCTCGGCGAGCGTGGGAAGCCAGCCCTCGAGTGCCTCGAGCGCTTCGGCGCCGGATCGTTCCGGGGCGCTGCGCCAGGCCAGGGCGAGAATAAAGGCCGGTCCCGATGGCGGCGGTTCGGGCTCGGGTGCGCGCGCCCGGGCTGGTTCGGGTGACTCGCCGGAGCCGCTGTCATCGAGGTGGCGCGAGAGATCGGAAACATAGCCGGCGATTTCCTGCTGCTCGCGCAGGTCGGCCAGCAGGCGGCTGATTGCACGCGCCAGGGTGCCGACCTCGTCGCGTCCGCGGGTATCGAAGGACTGCTCGTAGTCGCCCTGGGCGGCCTGGTCGGCGACCGCGGCCAGGGTCGAGACCGGGCGGGCGATGCGGCGGGCGAGCAGGATCGACAGCGCCAGGGCAATCAGGATGGCCAGCACGCCGGTGCCGATCAGCGAGGCCTGCACGGTTCGATGACCGGCCAGGCGGGCATCGAGCGAGTCGATGGTTACCACCGCGCCGAGCACTTCGCCGTCGGCATCGGTGACGGGCTGGGCGCGTGCCACCCAGTTCTCGCCATCGAAATCCAGGTCGAGGCGCTCGACCGTCTCGCCGGCCAGCAGCCGACCGAGCGTCCCGGCCGCGAGCCGGTCGACGAGCTGTTCGCCGTGCTGCAGGTTCAGCGTGCTGGCGGTCAGGATCGGCTGGCCATCGCGCAGCGTCAGGAACACCACGTCCACGCCGGTCACGCGCTGGATATCGGCGGCGACGTCGTTGTCGATTTCCAGGCCCGAGATCAGGTAGCCGACCACTTCGAAAGCGGTGCTGACCGGCACCACGGCCGCGTTGTAGAGCCGGTTGCCCTCGCGCCAGGGTCCGTAGTCGGGAATCAGGTCTTCCATCGCCGAGCGCACCAGGGGATGGTCAGCGCGCGAGACCCGGTCGACGTCGGGCCGGTCGGTTCGCACCAGCAGCCGGCCATCCTGGTCGAGCATCATTGCAAAATCGAAGCCCCACTCCCGACGCCGGTCGTCGACCTGGTCGAGGATCGATCGGTAGTCGATGCCTTCCTCGTCATCGAGCCCGCCCCGGATGGCCTCGGCCAGGTAGGCGGTGAAATGCGGGTCGGCGGCGATCAGGTCGGTGGTCAGGGCAACCTCGCGCGCTGTCGCGCGCTGCAGGTAGCGCTGGACGGCCTGGCTGGCCTCCAGCGAGTCGCTGACGGCTTCATCGGCGACGCGCTGACCCAGCAGCCAGGCGCCACCCACGGCGACCACCACGGCCAGTGAGACCAGGATGACGGTCACGGCAGCAATGCGGGTGGCGAGCGAGCGCATGGGCAGGGTTCGGGAAAGTCCGCGGTCAGTCTATCCGATCAGTAACGCCGTCGCCCGCGCCGTCGCTCGCGCTCGGGGCGGGCCTCGCGAACGGTCAGCGCGAGCTCGATCTCGCCCAGTTCGTGGAGGCTGTCGAGCTCGTCGATGCGCATCCGGACCGGCTCGCTGCGCTCGTGCCAGACCGTGAGCTGGCCGGGCGCGGGTTCGATGTCCTCGAGCCTGAAGTGGCCGTCGCGCGCGGGGTGGGCGTAGTGCGGCGAGTCGACAACCACGATATGCGCCGACATGCGCGAGTGGACGTTGCAGAAAATCCGGACCAGGCCGGGTTCATCGAAGCGATGGCTCTCGCCCGGGCTTTCGCCGTACAGGCCCAGATCGAACGCGTTGCCCGAGGAGTTGGAAAACACGTTGTGCAGGATCCGGTCCTCGTTGGGGAAGGTCACTTCGGTACCGACCTGGATCGCCAGAACACGCGGCTGGAACTGGCGCGAGCGGGTGGTGAGCGCGGTGGCGGCCTCGACGGGTTGATGGAGCTCCGGGTCATCGGGCTCGAAATAGACCACCGCGTTGGCGAATTCGCCGGCATCCCTGACCGCCTGGCCATCCTCGTCGACCAGCCGGACCTGGCCGGTGATGGCCTGTCGTTCGATCGGGCCGGCTTCGGGCGTTGCCTCACGGGACGCCTCGCTGGCGGTCGCCAGACTGCTCGCCCCGGCAAGGACCAGCGCAAGGAGGATCGTCAGCTTCGGTGTCGAATCGGTCATTGCTGCCCTGAATAAAGAGTTCGTTTTCGGCAATCGTAACAGCCGGGCCGTGGCTTCCTTCGCAACGGCCACCGTGAGCCTCTGACCCAAGGTACAGGTGACGTCCGGTGGGTTGAACGGTTAAGCTCACGCGCTGGATGTGAACTTCAACCGGATCATTGTAACCATGACCCAACCGCTTTGGCAGCCGGCCCCCGAGCGGGCCGCGGCAACCAATCTCAACCGCTTCATCCATCTCGTCGGCCAGCAGCTCGATCCCGAGGTGCGCGACTGGGATACGCTCTATCAATTCTCGCTCGACCGGCCGGAGGATTTCTGGACAGCGGTCTGGGAGTTTGGCGGCGTGGTCGCCGAGCACCGTGGCAAACGCGTTACCGAGGGCTGGCCGGCCATGCCGGGGACGCGCTGGTTCCCCGATGCGCGAATGAATTTCGCCGAGAACCTGCTGCGTTTCGACGACGACCGGACCGCACTGGTCTTTGCCGGCGAGGACGGCTCGCGTCGGCAGCTGAGCTTTGCCGAGCTCAACCGCGAAGTCGCCCGCGTGGCCGCCGGTCTGAAAGCCGCCGGGGTCGAGCCCGGTGACCGGGTCGCCGGCTACCTGCCCAACCTGCCCGAGACCGTCATCGCCATGCTCGCGGCGACGTCCATGGGCGCGGTCTGGTCGTCGTGCTCGCCCGACTTCGGCGTCCAGGGCGTGCTCGACCGCTTCGGCCAGATCGAACCGAAGGTGCTGTTCACCGCGGCGGCCTATCGCTACAACGGCAAGGACTTCGACTGCCTCGGCCGGGTCGCCGAACTGGCCGAAAGGATGCCATCCATCGAGCGCATCGTGGTCACGCCGTTTGTTGCCGACGCACCGGATCTTTCAGGCCTGGATAACGCCATGTTGTGGGAGGATTTCGTCGACCCGGCCGCCGAGTCCATCGAGTTCGCCCGGCTGCCGTTCGATCATCCGGTCTATATCCTTTATTCGTCGGGCACCACCGGTGTTCCCAAGTGCATCGTTCACGGTGCCGGCGGGACGTTGTTGCAGCACATCAAGGAGTTGATGCTGCACACCGACCTCAAGCGCGAAGACCGGCTGTTCTACTTCACCACCTGCGGCTGGATGATGTGGAACTGGCTGGTCTCGGGCCTGGCGGTGGGCTCGACCGTGGTCCTCTACGACGGCTCGCCGTTCCACCCGGACGGCAACGTGCTCTGGGACCTGGCCGAGCGGGAAGACATCAGCGTGTTCGGTACCAGCGCCAAGTGGATCGCGGCCTGCGACAAGGCCGGCCTGCGGCCACGCCAGAGCCACCGTCTCGATGGTCTCAAGGCCGTGCTGTCGACCGGCTCGCCGCTTCTGCCCGAGTCGTTCGACTACGTCTACGAACACGTCAAGCCCGACGTCCAGCTCAGCTCGATCTCCGGAGGAACGGACATCGTCTCCTGCTTCGCTCTCGGCAACCCGCTGCTGCCGGTCTACAAGGGCGAGCTGCAGTGCCGCGGCCTGGGCATGAAGGTCGAAATCCGCGCCGACGACGGCCGGGTAGTGGTCGACGAGACCGGCGAGCTGACCTGCTCGAAGCCGTTTCCCTGCATGCCGGTCGGGTTCTGGAAAGACCCTGATGGGCAAAAGTATCGCGAAGCCTACTTCACCAAGCACGAAGGGGTCTGGAGCCATGGCGACTATGCGCGCCTGACGCCGCGCGGCGGGGTGGTCATCTACGGCCGCTCGGACGCCACGCTCAACCCCGGCGGGGTGCGCATCGGCACCGCCGAGATCTATCGCCAGGTCGAAAAGCTCGACGAGGTCATCGAATCAATCTGCGTCGGGCAGGATTTTGACGATGATGTACGCGTAGTGCTGTTCGTTCGACTGCGCGAGGGTGTCGAACTCGACGACGCACTCAGAGATCGCATTCGCAAGACCATCCGCGCCAACGCCACGCCGCGCCACGTTCCGGCCCGGATCGTTGCCGTGCCGGACATTCCGCGCACCGTCTCGGGCAAGATCACCGAGCTGGCCGTGCGCGATGTCATCCATGGCCGCGAGGTCAAGAACACCTCGGCGCTGGCCAACCCGGAAGCGCTCGAGCATTACCGCGATCTGCCCGAACTGCAGGAGTGA
>CAYQJJ010000118.1:0-8513 GCA_964417745.1 uncultured Wenzhouxiangella sp. | reverse complement strand
CTTTCTTCCTTTCAGTCCCCGGACTCGGTGGCGGCGAACGGGTCGCGAATGGCGCCGATGATCCAGTCTCGCAAATCGTGGGTCTCGTCGGCGGTCAGTCCGGCGCGCAGGCTGATGTCTGCGGTGGTCAGCGCGTCCGGCGCCGGGTCGGCGACCAGGTAGCCCTGATCGGTCAGCCATTGCTCGAGCTGGTCGGTATTGTCCGCGCGAAACCGCGATACCTCGCTGTTGCGCAATCCCTTGATGAGTTTCTCGGGCCGGCCCCCGACCGACTCGTTGAGCGCGACCACGCGCGGCATGAAGTTCTCGCTGACCGCGCCGCTGGCCGCCAGCGCGGCCTCATCGACCGGTAGCGAGTGGCGTGCCTGCCAGTCGCGCAGGATCAGCCGTGCCGCGGCCACCCGTTTACCGAGCAACTCGCGCACACCGGCATCGAACAGGCGCCCGGCCAGCTCGGAGGCCAGGAAGGACTCGAGCTCGCCGAGCGTGGCCAGGTCGAGCTTGAGCAGGCGCCGAGCCAGCTTGAGCCGGTCGTGGAGCAAATGGAATACGTTGATCGCACCGCCATCGAGTGCCGGGTCGATCGCCCCGATCCCGGCTTTCTCGGCCCATTCCAGCGCGCTCATTCCAGCCGGGTCGGGCAGTTCGCGGCGCGACGGACGCGAGGCGGGCAGCTGGTACTTCAGCGGCTCGACCTGGTCGCCGCGAACCTCGGCCATGTCGATGACATGCGCGGCCTGGCCGCTGTCGTTCCAGTCGCGCCAGGCTTGTGCATCGTCGTTGTGGGCGGTCAGGTAGAACATCTGGCGGCCATCGGCGACGATCTCCTGGACCGATTCGACGATGGCGCGGTAACGGTCCGGGTCGGTCGTGGTCAGGACCTCGTCGAGAAACACCGGCAGCGATTCGGTACCGGACTCGGCCTGTTCGATCCAGGCCAGGCGCACCGCGAGCAGCAGCTGGACCCGGCTGGCGCTGGACATTTCGCCGATCGCCAGGCGCCGGTTGCTGCGCGTGTCGCGGGCCAGGAAGGCCTGGTTGTCGAAAACGAGCTGGTAGCGGTGGCGCGTGAAGCGCTCCAGCCAGGCACCGGCCCGGGCCAGCGCGCGTGGTTCGTTGTCGGCCTGGTGGGTGGCGCGCACGTCGTCGAGCAGCCCGGCGGCGGCTTCGGCGATGAGCTGGTGGTCGAGCTCCCGGTCGAGCGCCTCGCGGGCACGTTCGTGGCCGGCAGCGAGGGATTCGAGTTCGCGGCGCTTGAGCAGTTCTTCGTGACGGGTCTGGATCTCGGCGATCCGGCGGTTGATCTGGTCGCGCTCGGCGACCCGGGCCGACAGTGCCTCGGCATTTTTCTCCAGCACTTCGCGCTGCTGCTCGCGGGCCTGCTCGAGCAACTCCGCCTCCTCGCTCAGGCGTGCCTCGAGGCGCCGCACCTCGACCGAACCATCACGGCGCTGCTGCTCCATGTCCTGCCAGGTCGGAAACAGGTCGAGCCGCCGGGTCAGGGTCTCGCGGTCGCCGGGCTTGACGCCGGCCTGCTGATAGAGCTCGTCGCGGTTTTTCTTGAGCGCGCGCAGATCGTTCTGCAGCTCCTCGATACGCCGGTTGTGGGCCTGGATGGCGGTGCGCCGCTCGCCGGCCTCGCGGATGCGCGGGCTGAGTTGATGCACCAGGCGGGCCAGGTCGCGTCCGGTCGGTGGCTCCCCGCCCTCGAGCTGGCCCTCGAGCTGGTGCTCGCGCAGGGTCTCGAAACAGGCCTGGCGGTATTCCTGGTAGCGTGCCCGGAGCTGTTCGCGCTGCTGGCAGGCCTGCGCCCAGGCCTCGTGCTGCTGCTGCCAGTCGTGCAGGTGCCGGCACCACAACTGGAAGCCGGTCTCGAGGCGGGGGTCGGCGCTGATGGCGTGCTCGGCGGCGAATTCGCGCAGCTTCGCGCGCGCCTGCTCCAGCCCGGTGCGCTGGCTGTTGAGCTGGGCGCGCAGGTCTTCGGCACGGGCCTGGGCCAGCTCGTGTCGGGTGGCCGATTCGAGCTCCAGGTCCAGCCGCTCGATGCGTGCTTCGACCTCGCTGAAGGTCCAGCCCAGCGGCGGTTCGATATCGGTATCGGCAAAGTCGTTGTGGGCTTGCTTGAGTTCGCGCCAGCGGCTGAAGAAATGGCCGAGCAGGGTCAGTGGCACGCCGGCGGCGATAAGCACCAGCAGGATCAACTCCGGCGACGGGCTGAGCGATTCCACCCTCAGCAGGCGCCAGGCGGCCAGCAGTGCGGCCGCGCCCAGCCCGCCCCAGAGCACGCCTTCCAGCGGCGAGGTGCCGGCGTTTTCCAGCCACTGCTTGAGTGCCCGGCGGGCGCGCCGGAGGTCGTCCTGGGCCCGGCCGGTGACATTTTTCGAGACGTGGGTCTGGACCAGCTCTCCGGTGAGGTTGCGAATCTGCTCGCGCAGGCCCTGCACGCGGTCGACCTGTTTCTCGAGCGATTCGAGGCTTGCCTGGTCGAGCTCCGGGCTGGGCTCGGGCTGCTCGCTGCCCAACCGGCGCGCGGCGCGCGCGGCGGCTTGTTCGGCCTGCTCGACCTGGTCATCGAGAGTCTCGATACGCCGCTCCAGATCGTTGAGCTGGTCGCGTCGGTCTGCGAGTTCGGCCTGCAGGGTCTCGAGCGCCTGCGGGTCGCGGGTGCCGGATTGTTCGAGCAGGCGGCGCTCGGCGTTGAGTGAGCTGTGCTCGCCGGCCAGTTCGCGCTCGCGCTGGCTGGACTGCTGCTCGAGCTGCTCCAGGCGCTTGATCTCGTCCCCGCGCAGGCGGTCCATGCCGCCGGGAAACTCCTCGATCAGCGCATGCTCGACAGCACTGCGCCGGGCGATGGCATCGGCCAGCGCCAGCGCATCCTCACAGGCGCGCAGCCTGGCGCTGGCATCGGTGGTCTCGGCGAGCTGGCCTTCCAGCGTCTCGAGCCGGGCCAGTTCTTCGTCGAGCTCGGCGTACTCGCGCTCCTTGGCAGCCAGCTCCGAGCCCGCCCGGCTCAGCTCGCGGGCCAGTTTCTGTGGCCTGGGGCGGGCGGCCAGGGGCGGGGCGTCGAGCACCGCATCGAGGTCGTAGCCGCCGGCCAGCATGGTTCGCAGCTCGGCCGAAATATGCTGGTCGGTCCGTCCCGGGGCGGTCAGGTCTTCGGCACTGACCAGGAAAGCACCCGAACTGTCGGCATCGGGCAGGCGTGGCGCGGTTGTCGGGCCGCTGTCGTCGAGCCAGGTCACAGCGCTGCCCCGGCGCTCGCATTCCAGGCGCTGACCATCGCGCTGCCATTCGGCGTGGAGGTGGCAGAAGGCGTTGGTCTGGTCCGGATACAGCAGGGCCCGCACGGCGCGGATCAGGCTGGATTTGCCCGACGCGTTCGGCCCGGTAACCAGATTGACTCGGTCGCCCTGGAAATCGACCGAAAAGGGCTGGTCGATGCCCGGCAGCAATCGAATGTCGAGCCGGATCAGCTTCATTCGTCGCGCTCGCGCTGGGCCATCAGCCTCGAAAGTGCCTGGTGGCCGGCCGTTTGCAGGTGTGCGGCGATCTCGTGGTCGCTGAGCTGGCGCTCGAGCTCGCTGAACTCGCGCGCCCGGGTCAGCGGCTCGAGGCGCCGCCGGGCGTCGTCGAGCAGCTCCTGGCGGTCCGGGCTGTCGGGATCGGCCAGGGTAATCAGCCTTCGGGCCAGCAACCCGCAGGGGTCGGAGCGTCTTGCCAGGCTGTCGAGGTCGAGCCTGGGCAGGGTCAGGACATCGATGCGATGGATGAAGCACGAAATGCCCGCTTCGCGCCACGGTCGGGCCTGGTCGAGGATTTCCTCGGCAGCATCGGGCAGCAGGCTCGATACCGGCGAGTGACCGGTCAGCTCGAACCGCAGGCCGAGCGCGTCCGGGGCCTGTTCGCTGTCGATCTGCTCGCGGACCAGCGTGCCGGCGGCCTCGAGCAGACGCTCGCTCAGGTCCTCGGGCTGCTCGAGATCGCCGACATCGACCACCAGGTGCTCGTAGCGAAGCGGCGCCAGCGCCAGGTGCTCGGCGGTGATCTCGCCACCCTCGGCCTGGATCAGCCAGGGGCCGCGGGCACCGGTCTCGCTGCCGCGCAGGGCGTTGATCGAACCCAGGTAGCCCGACGGGTTTGATGCCAGCGCGTCGGGCTGGTGGATGTGGCCGAGCAGCCAGGCGCTGACCGGCGCGGCCTCGAGCTCGGACGAGCTGACCGGGGCATACGGGCTGTCGGCCTGGTCGCGGTCGCAGTGGAGCAGGCCGATGCGGATGATATCGTCGTCCGCGGCCGGGAAGTCGGCCAGCGGCGAGCTTCGTACCTTCGGTTGCGGAAAGGACCAGCCCATGATCTCGACCTCGCCCAGGCGGCGGCCCTGCCAGACGCCGTCGGCGCCGAGCAGTTCGAGGTGGTCGATCTCGGCGGCCAGGCGCGGCAGGACCCGGGTGTCGTGGTTGCCGGTCACCGCCAGCACCGGGATGCCGGCCTCGGCCAGGCGTTCGACGCCGGCCTTGAGCTGGCCGTAGGCGACGAAAAAGTCCCGGCTGCGCTCGACCACATCGCCGGCCAGCAGCACGCCATCGACCTCCCGGGCGATGGCCTCGTCGACCGCGCGCTGCCAGGCCACCTCCGGACCCAGCTCGCGCTGGACCGGCAGCAGGTCTTCGGGCAGGGCAACGGGCAGACGCCCGAGATGAATGTCGCCAACAGCCAGCAGCGTGGTCATGGGTTTGCCATCGGGACCGGATCGGAGCGGGTTTGCGCAGCGGCCAACATAATGGATATCCGGCGCTCCGACAAGGCTGTTGTCTCAGTTCCCGGCGAGTGCCGATTCGAGCTCGGACTCGGCGGCCATCCAGTCGGCCTCGAGGCTCTCGCGGCGTTTGTTGAGTTCCCCCTGGCGGGCGAGCAGGTCCTGCAGGCGCTTGCTTTCCTCGCTTTCATACAACTCCGGCGCGGCCAGATTGGCTTCGACCTCGGCCAGCTCCCGAGTGGTCTCGTCGATCTGGCGGGTCAGCCGGTCGACCCGGTTCCGGAGCGGCTTGATGCGCTCGCGTCGGGCGGCCTGGTCACGCCGCTGCTCGCGCCGCCCGGTGCTGGGCTTGCGCTCGCCGGCCGGTCGATTGGCGGGCCGACTGGCCGGGGTGGTGGCCTGTTCGGCCAGCCAGCGACGGTAGTCGGTCAGATCGCCGTTGAACGTCGCCACCGTCTGGTCGGCAACCAGCCAGAACTCGTCGACGGTGTTGGCGAGCAGGTGACGATCGTGCGAGACCGTGACCACCGCGCCCTCGAAGCCCTGCAAAGCCATTGTCAGGGCGTGGCGCATTTCCAGATCGAGGTGGTTGGTGGGCTCGTCGAGCAGCAGCAGGTTGGGCGCGCGCCAGACCAGCATGGCCAGCACCAGGCGCGCTTTCTCGCCACCGGAGAACGGGCCGACCGGGCTGGTGGCCATGTCACCCCGGAAGTCGAAGCCACCGAGGAAGTTGCGCAGGCGCTGCTCCGGGGTATCGGGCGACAGGCGCCGGAAATGCACCAGCGGGCTGGCCTCGGCATCGAGCTGTTCGACCTGGTGCTGGGCGAAATAGCCGATGTTCAGGCCACGGGCCCGGGTGATGGTGCCCGAAAGCGGCTCGAGGTCGCCGGCCAGGGCGCGCACCAGCGTCGACTTGCCGGCACCGTTGAGGCCCAGCAGGCCGACTCGATCGCCCGGCGCCAGGCCCAGCGAGAGCGTATCGAGGATCACGCTGTCGCCGTAGCCCAGGCTGACCCGGTCGAAGTTGATCAGCGGGTTGGCGGCACGCGGGGCTTCCGGAAAGGCGAAATCGAACGGCGAGTCGATATGCGCCGGGGCGACCTTTTCCATGCGCTCGAGCGCCTTGATGCGGCTCTGCGCGGCGCGCGCCTTGGTGGCCTTGGCGCGAAACCGGTCGATGAACTGCTGCATGTGCGCGACCTGGCGCTGCTGCTTCTCGAACTCGGCCTGCTGGTTGGCCAGCCGCTCGGCGCGCTGGCGCTCGAAGTCGCTGTAGCCACCGGTATAGCTGTTGAGCTGGCGTTGCTCGATGTGGATGACCGAGTCGACCACGTTGTCGAGAAAATCCCGGTCGTGCGAAATCAGCACCAGGGTGCCGGCGTAGCGGCGCAGCCACTCTTCCAGCCAGACCACGGTTTCCATGTCGAGGTGGTTGGTGGGCTCGTCGAGCAGCAGCAGGTCGGACGGGCACATCAGCGCCCGGGCCAGGCTCAGGCGAATGCGCCAGCCGCCCGAGAAGTCGCCGACCGGCCGGTGGTGTTCGTCGGAACCAAAGCCGAGCCCGTTGAGCAGCCCGCCGGCGCGCGCGTGGGCATCGTAGCCGCCGGCCTCGGCCAGCTCGGCGTGGGCGTGCGCGATGGCCTCGCCTTCGCCGGAAGCATCGGTTTCGACAACCTTGCGCTCGGCTGCGCGCAGGCGCTCGTCGCCGTCGATGACGTACTCGATGGCTGGCCGGTCGAGCTCGTTGATCTCCTGGGCCATGTGGCCGACCGTCCAGTCAGCCGGCAGGCTCATCTCGCCGTCGTCGATCGACAGCTCGCCAAGCAACAGACCGAACAGGCTGGTCTTGCCGCTGCCATTGGCCCCGATCAACCCGACCTTGTGGCCCGGAAAAACGGTCGCCGAGGCCCGCTCCAGCAACGCCTCGGGCCCGTGGCGCAGGGTAATTTCAGACAACTGAATCATGCCGCCAAGGGTACCGGAAAACACCCACCCACCGCTTTCCTTTAATCTTCAACCTTTCACCTTTCGCCTGCCTTTCCCATGCCCCCGTCCTACCGCATCCGCACCCACCCCCGCGCTCGACACGTGAAGCTGAGGGTGCAGCCCGACGGTGCCCTGGTCGTCACGGCACCGCCCGGCATCGGCCGTGCGCGGGTCGATGCGATCGTCGCCGAGCGCGCCGACTGGATCTCGCAGGCACGGCGCCGGGCAGCCGCGCGGGCCGACGCGCTGCCGGCCGCACTGCAGGGCCCGCGCCCCGAGCGTATCGAGCTGCCGGCAGTCTCCGAGTGCTGGAGCCTGAGCTATCACCAGCAGCGGGGCGCTGCCCGCTCGCGCATTGTTTCCGACCCGGATGCCGGTCACCTGGGCGTGCACCTGGCCGACGACGAACCCGACACGGCGCCGGTACTGCTTTGTAACTGGCTGCGTGCGCGCGCCCGGCCGGTGCTCGAGGCGCAGGTTGCCGATCTGGCTGAAGCCTTCGGTTTCGGTTACGGACGCATCAGCATCCGCAACCAGCGCTCGCGCTGGGGCAGCTGTTCGAGCAAGGGGAACCTGTCGCTCAACGCCCGGTTGCTGTTCGCCTCGCCGGCGGCCTGCCGCTACGTGCTCGTCCACGAGCTGGTCCATACCCGTATCCCGAATCATTCGCCGGCCTTCTGGTCGGCCGTTGCCGAACTCGAGCCGGACTATCTCGAAGCCGAGCGCGAGCTCGACACGCTCTGGCCGCGCCTGCCGGGCTGGGTCGATCCGGTTCGGGGCTGAAGGCACGCGCCGAGGCTGTCATAATCCAGCCGACCAACAATTCCGAACAATCAATCGAGGGACTCCATGAAACTGATTATCAAGCTGGTCGCCGGCATCGTGCTGGGTATCCTGATCGGGCTGCTGGCGCCGGAATGGATCACGAAGCTGCTGCTGACCTTCAAGACACTGTTCGGCGAACTGCTGTTTTTCACCATTCCGCTGCTGATCCTGTTCTACATCACCAGCGGCATCGCCGGGCTGCCGCGCAACTCCGGGCGCATGCTCGGGCGCACGCTGGGCACGGCCTACCTGTCGACCATCCTGGCAGGCATCGTTGCGTTTCTCATCGCCGCGGTGGTGGTGCCGATGCTCTCGGCAACCGGTGCCCCGCCGCCGGAGACCAACGGCGAGGTGCTCGAGCCGTTCATCGAGCTGGAGATCCCGCCGATCGTCGGCATCATGACCGCGCTGGCGACGGCCTTCGTTTTCGGTCTGGGGATCGCCGCGACCGGCGCCGAGACGCTCAAGCGCGTGTTCGACGACGGTCGCGACGTGATCGAGAAGCTGCTGGTGGTGGTCATCATTCCGCTGCTGCCGTTCTATATTGCCGGGGTATTCGCCGAGCTGGCCGCGGCCGGCACGGTGTTCGAGACCCTGCGCACCTTCGGCGTGGTGCTGGCGCTGTCGATCGCACTGCACTGGGTCTGGATCTCGACGCTGTTCACGATCGCCGGGCTGCGCGCCGGACGCTCGCCGCTGGGCCTGATCCGCAACATGCTGCCGGCCTATTTCACCGCGCTGGGGACGATGTCGAGCGCGGCCACCATCCCGGTGACGCTGCAGTCGGCGCGCAAAAACAAGGTGCGCGACGAAATCGCCAGCTTTACCGTGCCGCTGTGCGCGACCACCCACCTGGCCGGGTCGACCATCACCATCGTCGCCTGCGCGGTGGCCGTGATGGTGCTGCAGGACGGGCTGGCCATGCCCAGCCTGTGGGGCATGCTGC
>CAYQJJ010000117.1:0-8526 GCA_964417745.1 uncultured Wenzhouxiangella sp. | reverse complement strand
TTAGCACGCCTATTTGGCGCGCAGCACTTTACTCATGCAAGCACCGTTTGCAGGGAAATGTTAGGCCGGGCGTGTCCCGGCCTTTTGTGACTCTCGGGCTAAGAAGCCGGGAAGTTTACTTGTGGTCGGGACCCGGATCGTCCGGGGGATCGAGAGCGAAGTCGATGCGCTGGTGCACCTGGCGGCCTGTCTGATCATCGCTTGTTTCAAAGCGCCATTGCTCGAACGCGGCCACGGCCTGGTCTTCGAACACTCCCTCGGGCTCTGATTCCACCACCCGAATGCCGCTGAGGCTGCCGTCGTCGTCAATCGTGCCCTCGAGCATGACCCAGCCGGTGATGCCGTTCTCGGCGGCCGAGCGCGGGTACTTGGGCGGGACTCGAACAAGGGCGCGCAAGCCCTCTTCGCCGGCCTCGGGCCGGTCGGCTGATTCGAGCGAGGCCGGTGACGAGGGCTCGGACGGGCCGGCAGCTACCAACCCGCCGGCAATCAGGCCGCCGGCCAGCAGCAGGCAGCCGGCCAGCGCGCCGTGGCGCGGGATCCGGTGATTCAATGTACGCATGACTCTCTCCTTGATGGGGTGAACGGATTTCCAGGAAACCGCCAGCGGTGCTGCGCCAACGGTGTTTTCAACGACCAGCAGGCGGGCATAAGCACGCCGCTGGGCCGGGTCGAGTCCGGCGATGACCGACTCGTCGGCGGCCAACTCCTGGTCGCGGCGGAAGCGGCCAACGGCCAGATGTACGAGCGGGTGAAACCAGAACACGACCTGCAGGCTGGCAGCGATGAGATTCCACATTGGATCGCCGTGGCGCAGGTGGGCCATTTCGTGCTCTACGACCCAGCGATGCGGCCGATCCTCTGCAGCGGGCAGGTACAGGCGCGGCGGAAAAACGCCCACCAGCAGCGGCGCCGCGCAGGCTCGGGAGTAGTAAACGGGGACTGCCGGGTGCAGCCGGTCTTGCGGGGTTGCAGCGCTCACTCGCTGGCCGGCCAGTCGGCGAACGAAGCGCCTCTGGCGAAGCGCCAGCGTGGCAGCATGAATCAGCATGCCGGCCGCCCAGATGGCGACCAGCAGGCTCGTCCATGCGGATCCTTCCTGCGCAGCAGCAGGCGCCGTTGCCGCTATCGAAGTACCGACAACGATCGCTGGCAACTCGAGCCCGGCTGCCGGGATGAGCCCGGAAGGCAGCAGAATGGCCAGCGGAACCAGCCAGGCGGCATACGCCAGGCGCGCGTTCGACCAGCGCCGCAGCACCAGCGAAAGCACCCAGGCCAGCGCGATGAGAAAGCAAAGTGACAGCGCGGCGGTGACGATCCATTCGAGCAGTGGGTTCATGGCTGATCATCCCCGAGCAGGGCCAGGATCTCGCGACGGTCTTCGTCCGACAGCCCGTGGCTGCCGGCAAACGCCGAGACCAGCGGCGCCAGCCGGCCGTGGCAATGCCGATCCACGAGTTCGCGAGCCTGGGTCTCGAGCCAGTCCTCCCGGGCCAGGAGCGGGCGATAGGTATACACGCGCCCATCAAGCTGCCGCTCCACCGCGCCCTTGGCGTAGAGCCGATCCAGCAGGGTGCGTACGGTCTTGGGGCTCCAGCCCCGGTTCGAGCCCAGGCTTTCGACGATATCTCTCGAAGTCAGGAAGCGGTTGCCGCAGCGACCGTCCCACAAGACTTCCATGACCTCTGCTTCGGCGTCTGATATGGCAGTCATCGTTTGAATCACTCCGGATTACATCTGTAAGCTTGACCCAGAGACTACAGATGTAAGCTTTCGGGGTCAAGTGCTTTCTGTTTCCTGTCATTCCGGGGTCAAGTTCCCGCCTGCTTTGAAGAAAACTTGAATTGTTTGCGAATATGTTCAATGATCGGGGCCGTGTTCAGCCACTACCGGAGTGCACTTGACCATCAGGGCCGATGCTGGAAAAACAATCGACCGAACGGCCCCCGAGACCGAGCCGGTCAATCTTTTCGTTCTCGGCCTCGACGATTTCAACCGCGACAAGCTCGAGGCCGTTGCCTATGACCAGCCGATCCGCTTCCACCCGGTGCTGGATCTGGCGGCCCTGACCTCGAGCGAGGATTTTGACCTCGAGGGCACGTTGAAGCGTGCCGAAGCCGAGATTCGCGAGCATCCGAAGCGAGCCCACGGGCTGGTCAATTACTGGGACTTCCCGGTCAGCCTGCTCACCGCCATGCTGGCCCAGCGCCTTGGCCTGCCGGGTCCGAGTCTCGAGGCGGTACTGGGCTGCGAGCACAAGTACTGGTCGCGGCTCCAGCAAAGGCAGGTCGCACCCGATCACGTGCCGCAGTTCGAAGCGGTCGACCCGTTCGACGACGCGGCCATCGATGCCATCGGGGTCGACTATCCGTTCTGGATCAAGCCGGTCAAGGGCTTTTCCTCGCACCTGGGGTTTCGCATCGGCAACCGCGCCGACCTCGATCGGGCGATCGAGGAAATCCGCGCCGAGATCGCCGAAATCGGCAACGCCTTCAATGACTTCATGGCACACGCCGAGGTCCCGCGCGAGGTCAGCAACATCGGCGGCAACCACTGCCTGGTCGAGGGACTGATCGGCGGCAGCCAGTGCACCCTCGAGGGGTTCGTGCACAACGGCCGGATGCATGCCTACGGCATCGTCGATTCGTTCCGCTACCCCAACGGGTCGAGCTTTTCGCGCTACCAGTACCCGTCGGGTCTGCCGCGGCGGGTGACCTCGCGGATGATCGAGATCGCCGAAGCGGTGCTGAGCCGGATCGGCCTGGACAACAATGCCTTCAACATGGAGTTTTTCTGGGACCAGCGCCGCGACCGGATCTGGATCCTGGAGATCAACCCGAGGATTTCGCAGTCCCACGGCGACCTGTTCCAGAAGGTCGACGGCATCCCGCACCACCAGGTTGTCACCGACCTGGCCATGGGTATTCAGCCCACCTGGCAGCCGGGCGAGGGTGTCTTTCCCTGCGCGGCCAAGCTGTTCCTGCGGCGCTTTTCCGATGCCCGCGTCACACGCGTGCCGACGGCCGATGAAATCGAGGCGGTCATCGAGCGCTTTCCCGGGACACTGGTCGAAATTCCGGTCGTCGAGGGAATGCTGCTGTCGGAACTCGAAGCCCAGGAACAGGACAGCTACAGCTACAACCACGCCATCATCTTCATGGGCGAGCGAAGCGGGCGGCGCCTGCTCGCCAATTTCAATCAGCTCAAAGAGATGCTTCGGTTCGAATTCGACGAAAACATCGGAGGGGTCGCATGAGCAACACTGCTGAAAGCAGACGCAAGAATGTATTTCTGGTCGGGCTGACCCCGTTTCACCGCTCCAAGCTCGAGAGCCTCCACGATGCCGATCAGTACCGTTTCCACGGCCTGCTCGAAGAACCGCACGATTACGACGTGCCGGGCATGCTGCGCCAGGCGCAGGCCGAGCTCGATGCGTTCGACGGGCCGATCGACGCCATCGCCGGCTATATCGACTTTCCGATCAGCACCATGCTGCCGATCCTGTGCGCCTCGCGCGGGCTGCGCACGCCGGCGCTCGAGGCGGTGCTCAAGTGCGAGCACAAGTACTGGGCGCGGGTCGAGCAAAAGCAGGTCGTGCCCGAGGCGATTCCCGGCTTTGCCGCGGTCAATCCGTTCGATCAACAGGCGGTCGAGAGCATCCCGCTGAGTTATCCGTTCTGGATCAAGCCGGTCAAGTCCAGCGGCTCGTACCTGGGCTTCCGGATTGCCGATCGCCGGATGCTCGACTCGGCGATGGAAGAGATTCGCGCCAACATCGGCCAGCTCGGCGGGCCGTTCAACTTCGTGCTCAACCAGGAGTCGCTGCCGGCCGAGATTGCCCGGGTCGACGGCAATCATTGCGTGGCCGAGGAGATTATCGGCGGGCGCCAGTGCACGCTCGAGGGCTTTGTCTACCAGGGTGAGGTGGCTTATCACGGCACGGTCGATTCGATTCGCCACCCCAATTCGTCGAGTTTCGCGCGCTATGAGTATCCATCCCGGCTGCCCAGGCGTGTCCAGGAGCGCATGGCCGATATCGGCCGGCGCGTCCTTCAGCACGTCGGCTTCGACAACTCAGGATTCAACATCGAGTTTTTCTGGGACAAGACACGCGACCGTGTCTGGCTGCTGGAAATCAACACCCGGGTGGCCCAGCACCACAGCGATCTGTTCGAGAAGGTCGACGGCGTGAGCAATCACGAGGTTCCCGTCAAACTGGCACTCGGCGAACGCCCGGCGATCCCCGACGGGCGCGGCGAATTTGCCTGCGCGGCGGCGTTCTTTCTGCGCGCGTTCAGCGACGCGCGGGTCACCCGCGTGCCGAGCGCGCGCGAACTCGAGCAACTGGCCACGCGCTTTCCCGGCACCATCGTCCACCCGCAGGTCGAGGCCGGAATGCAGCTCTCGGATCTGCACGAGCAGGACAGCTACAGCTATAATCTGGCTATCGTCTACATGGGCGCCAGTAGCCGGCGCAAGTTGCGCGACAACTGGCACGAGTGCGCCCAGGCCCTGCAGTTCGAGTTCGATCGCGAGGTCGACGTCCGCTGAGCCTGTCGCCGGTCTTCTCCAGGCGCATGCCCCCGCCCGAATCATCCGCCTGAGACCGCTGGAGCCATATCCATTTGAAAACCGTCACCGAGTTCCCCCGTAGCGTCAAGCGTGTCGAGAATGCATGGATCCCGATGCCCGACGGCGTGCGCCTGGCCGCGCGCATCTGGCTGCCCGAGGATGCCGAAGAAAACCCGGTGCCGGCGCTGCTCGAATTCATCCCTTATCGCAAGCGCGACGACGAGCGCGGCAAGGCCGAGACGATCCATCATTACTTCGCCGGCCACGGCTATGCCTCGGTCCGCGTCGACCTGCGCGGCAGCGGTGATTCGGAAGGGATTCTCGAAGATGAGTATCTCGAACAGGAACAGCTCGACGGGCTGGCCGTGCTGACCTGGCTGGCCAGGCAGTCCTGGTGTACCGGCCGGGTCGGAATCTTCGGTATTTCCTGGGGCGGGTTCAACGGTCTGCAGATCGCCGCGCACCGCCCTCCGGAACTCGGAGCGATCATTACGGTGTGTTCGACGGATGACCGCTATGCCGACGACGTTCACCACATGGGCGGCTGCCTGCTCGGCGACAACCTGTCTTGGGCCTCGACGATGTTTTCCTACAACTCGCTGCCGCCCGACCCGGAAATCGTCGGTGGCGCATGGCGCGGGATGTGGCTGGAACGGCTCGAGAAAAGCGGCCTGTGGCTGGAGAAATGGCTGCGCCACCAGCGCCGCGACGAGTACTGGGAGCACGGCTCGGTGTGCGAGAACCACGCCGACATCGAAGTGCCGGTGTATGCCATCAGCGGCTGGGCCGATGGCTATTCCAATGCGGTGCTGCGGCTGCTGGAACATCTCGACGTCCCGCGCAAGGGGATGATCGGTCCCTGGAGCCACAAGTACCCGCACCTGGGCGAGCCGGGCCCGGCCATCGGCTTTTTGCAGGAAGCGCTGCGCTGGTGGGATACCTGGCTCAAGGATTGCGACACCGGCATCACCGACGAGCCGATGCTGCAAGTGTGGATGCAGGACAGCGTGCCGCCGACCACGCGCTATTCGCACCGGCCTGGACGCTGGGTCGCTGAACGCAAATGGCCGTCGGGCCGCGACGAGCCGACCCACTGGCACCTCGATCGCTGCGGCCGGCTCAAACGCGACGCCGATGGTGACGCGTCGGTGGCGTTGACGATCCAGTCGCCGATGTCGGTTGGCCTGTATGCGGGCAAGTGGTGCTCCTACGCCGCCGGTCCGGACCTGGCCTACGACCAGCGCGAAGAAGACGGTGGCGCGCTGATCTTCGATAGCGATGTGCTCGAAAAGGATGTCGAGATTCTCGGCGCCCCGGAACTGGAAATCGAGCTGTCCTCGGACCGCCCGCAGGCAATGCTCGCGGTCCGTCTGTCCGATGTCGCGCCCGACGACCACGCCACCCGAGTCACCTATGGCTTGCTCAATCTCAGTCAGCGCGACAGCAGCGCGCACCCCGAACCGCTCGAGCCCGGTCGGCGCTATACCATTCGCGTGCGCCTCAACGGCATTGCCCAGCGCTTTCCGGCCGGGCACCGGATGCGGCTATCGATCTCCACGGTCTACTGGCCGCTTGCCTGGCCGTCCCCGGAGCCGGTGCAACTTACCATTTACCCCAACACCAGCCGGCTGACGCTCCCGCTGCGCGAACCGTCAAGCGACGATAACCGGCTTGAGCCGTTCGAGGCCCCGGAACAGGGTCCGCGGAGTGCACAGGAGCAAATCGAGCCCGAACACCACAACTGGCTGGTCCACCGCGACCTGGCCAGTTACGAATCCACCCTCGAAGTCATCAACGACACCGGTACCGTGCACCTCGGAGAAATCGACCTGACCGTGCAGACCTGTGCCCGCGAGTGGTACACCTCGGTTGGCAACGATCCCTGCTCGGCCCGGGGCGAAGCAGTCTGGGAACGCAGCCTGACCCGCGGCGAATGGTCGGTGCGGACCGTCACGCGCACGGTGCTGACCTGCGACCGTGATTATTTCCGCATCGCCGCCGAGCTCGATGCCTGGGAAGGCGATGTACGGATCTACTCGGCCAACTGGAACGAGATCATCCCGCGCGACAACGTCTGACGCCGAAGCTCGACTCGCCTTCCAGGCGACGCGGGAGTTGCCCGCGTCGGCACGTCGTCGCGGGGGTTTACAATCCCCGTGCATGAAACGACAGATTTTCATCGGCGATATTCAGGGCTGCGGCAGTGCGCTGGCCCGATTGCTCGAACAGCTCAATTTCGATCCGGCCGCCGATTGCCTGCGTTTTGCCGGCGATCTGGTCAATCGTGGTGGCGAGTCACTCGAGACCCTGCGCCTGGTGTACTCGCTCGGCAAGTCAGCCATGAGCGTCCTCGGCAATCACGACCTGCACCTGCTGGCCTACGCCAACCGTTATCCGAAGGTTTCGAAAACCAACCCGGAATTCGAGGCCATCCTCGAAGCCCCCGACGGCTCCGAGCTGCTCGCCTGGCTGCGGTCGTGTCCGCTGTTCTGGAAAAGCGACAAGCGCCGTCTGGCGATGGTCCATGCCGGTGTCGACCCGCGCTGGGGACCGGTAGACAGCCAGGCGCGCGCGCGCGAGCTGGAAGCGGCGGTCGCGGCCGACCCGGCGCATTTTTTCGACCATATGTACGGCGACCGCCCGCGCCGCTGGAAGCCCGACCAGCCCCACGACAGCCGTATGCGCGCCATCACCAACGTGTTTACCCGCATGCGCTTCTGCGACGCTCACGGTCGGCTGGATTTCGATTCCAAGGGCAACCCGGATAATGTGCCCCGGGGATTTCGCCCCTGGTTCGAGCACCTGCACCCCGACTGGAAAGGGTGGCGGTTGATTTTCGGTCACTGGTCGCTGCTTGGCTATTACCACGACGAATACGTCACCTGCCTCGATACCGGCTGCGTCTGGGGCAAGCAGCTCACCGCATTGGTCGTCGACGGCGATGACCAGCGCATCGAGGCTCTCGACTGCCCCCCGGCGCGCTGAACCGTTCTGGGCTGTCTGGCGTCGCCGTGATCAACAAAAATACCAGCGTGCTGCTGTCGAAGACCTTCGAGATCGTCGAGGTGGATTGATGCCGGTGGCGGGTTGAGGATCCGGGCGATTTTTCGGTGCGGCTGGCAAGCGAGGGTGTCGGCGCGTTAGCCTTGCAGGCTGTCCAATCAGGAAAGGCGTTCTCAATGCCCCGATGCCCAGAAATCTCCGAGGCCGCGCTCGCTGTGCGCGGTGCTGTTTATTCCGGTCTGACCCGACAGCCGGCCTCGGGCCGGCCGCCGGTGCCGCTGCATGTGGGCGACACCTGGATGGAACCGGCCGAGGGTTGCCGGATGCAGGATCTGACTGTCGAGAAGTATCCGGGGATGCACCGCTATTCGCCGGTGCCGGGCTATCCGCAATTGCGCGAGCGTATCGCCGAGGTTCATGCTGACCGCACCGGGGTTGCCACCGAGCGCGATCAGGTGGTGGTCACCGCCGGCGCGACGGCCGGGCTGGCCGCGGCGGTCTCGGCGCTGGTCGAGCCCGGCGAGGACGTGCTGCTGGCCGCGCCCTACTGGCCGCTGATCGCCGGCAGCATCCGTGCCTTCCACGCCCGGCCGGTCGATGTACCGGTGATGACCCGCGCCGAAACGGCCGAAGAGGCGGTCGCCTGTTTCGAGCAGTTTCGCACCGACCACACGGTCGCGGTCTACTGGAACACCCCGCACAACCCCACCGGCCGGTTGCTCGATCGAGATTGGCTCGAGGCGTTGACCGAGTGGGCGCGCGAGCACGATCTGTGGATCCTCTCCGATGATGTCTACGAGGACTACGTCTACGACGGAGAACACGTCTACACGCGCTCGCTCGCGCCCGAGCGGACCATTTCGGTGCATTCGTTTTCCAAGGCCTTCGGCATGGCCGGCAACCGCTGCGGCTACCTGACCGGGCCCGATGAGGCGATCGCCGCGATTCGGC
>CAYQJJ010000116.1:1702-8544 GCA_964417745.1 uncultured Wenzhouxiangella sp. | reverse complement strand
CGGACCGCCTCGGGCTCGACGGCATTGTTCCCCGGCGATGTGGTCAAGCTCGAGGGCACGCAGGAAGCCGTGGAACTGGCCGGCAATGAGCTCGGCGAGACGATCCACGACGATTTCGAGGAAGAATCCGAGCTCGATACGCGCAGCATCGTGGTCGAGAACATCTCGGTGGTCAACCGCACCATCAACGACCTCGGCATTCGCTTGCGCTACAACGTCTCGATCACGCGCATCATCCGCTCGGATGTCGAATTCGTCGCCCGCGACGACCAGGTCATCGAATACGGCGACGTGGTCGTGGCCGTCGGCACGGGCTACCAGCTCGATCAGCTCGAGCTGTTCCTCGGCCACGAACACCACACCGTCCAGCCGCGCGTGGATATCGCCTCGCTGGCCGCGACGCTGTTTCTGGCCTTTGCCATCGGCGGTATCGTCATTCCGATTCCCCAGCTCGGGCCGTTTTCGCTGGGGCTTGCCGGCGGCGCGCTGATCTCGGGCCTGATCTTCGGCCACTTCGGCCGCATCGGCAATTTCATCGGCCGATTCCCGCGCAACGCCACCTCGGTGCTCAAGGAGCTCGGGCTGGCGTTGTTCTTCGTCCAGATCGGTTTCGAGACCGGTCAGAGTTTCGTCGAGTCACTCGACTTCCAGGTGGTCTACTACGCCTTCTACGCGATCCTGCTGGCGGTCATTCCGATGGCGGCGAGTTTCGTGTTCGGCCACTACGTGCTCAAGATCTCGGTCAGCGAGTGCTTCGGCGTCATCTGCGGCGGCATGACCTTCACCCCGGGGCTCAACGTGATTGCCGAGACCGACGCTTCCGAGCGTCCCATCGTTGCCTACTCCTCGGTCTACCCGGTCGCGCTGATTCTGGTCATCGGCCTGGTCCAGCTCATGTACCTGGCCATCGTGACCCTCCAGCACTGAGGCCGATTGACTCGTGCCTTACAGCCAGCCCTGGTCGCGCGCGATCCGGTAGGCTTCGATACGGTTGTCGGCGTCGAGCTTGCTCATGGCCTCGGAGAGGTAGTTGCGAACCGTGCCCTCGGCCAGGCACAGCCGGCGCGCGATCTCGGCGTTGCCGGCGCCCTGGCCGGCCAGGCGCAGCGCCTGGCGTTCGCGCTCGGTCAGCGGGTCGGTGCTGTCGAAGGCCGTCAACGCCAGCTCCGGGGCGATCACGCGCTCCCCGTCGCGCACGCGCCGAATGGCCGAGGCCAGCTCTTCGGCCGGGGTCTCCTTGAGCAGGTACCCGGCCACCCCGGCCGACAGCGCGCGGCGCAGGTAGCCCGGCCGGGCGAAGGTGGTCAGTATCACCACCCGGGTGGCCGGATGATGCGCGCGGCACCACTCGGCCAGCTCCAGCCCGGTCATGCCCGGCATCTCGATATCGGTGATCACCAGCTCGGGCCGTTCGTTGTCGATCAATGCCTGCGCCTGGCTGGCATTGCCGGCCTGGCCGATGACGCTGAGGTCGGGCTCGAGGTCGAGCAGTGCTCCGATGGCGCCGAGCAGCAGCTTCTGGTCCTCGACCAGGGCCAGGCGGATCATGCCGCCTCCGAGCTGGGCAGGCGGGCGACCAGACTCGCCCGGCCGTCCGGGGCGATATCGAGCTCGCCGTCGACGGCCTCGATCCGTGCGCGCATGCCCTGGATGCCGCTGCCGCTGGCGCGGATTTGGCCACCGCCGTCGTCGCTGATTTCCAGGCGTACGTGCTCGCCCTCGTGGGCGAACACGATCTGGCAGCGACGCGCGTCGGAATGCCGGATGATGTTGGTGACCGCCTCGCGGATGACCAGCGCCAGCATGGCCTGGCGGGCCGGCGAGAGCGCCTGGTCCGGGCCGCCTTTGACCGACAGTTCGATGTCGGCCGCGCGCAGGCTAGAGCGCGCCTGCTCGAGTGCTTCGGGCAGCGATTGTTCGTGAAACCCGCTGATCGCCTGGCGGACTTCGGCGAGCGCCGAGCGCGCCGAATGCTCGATCGAGGCCAGCTCGTCGCGGGCCCGCTCGGGGTCGCTGTCGATCAGCCGTCCGGCCAGCTCGCTCTTGACGGTAATCAGCGACAGGGTGTGGCCGAGAACGTCGTGCAGATCGCGCGCGATGCGCTCGCGCTCGGCCTGGCGCGCCAGCCGACGCACCTCGTCCTGGTGCAGCTTGAGCTCGGCGTTGTGGCGCTGCTGCTCACCGAAATGAATATTGGCGAAGCCGACGATGAGGCTGATGACCGAGCCGGGCAGCCAGTAGGCGGGCGATGGCTGGATGAGCCAGGCCACCAGCCCGGTCAGCGCGGCGATGCCGAGTACGAGCAGGGCCGAGCGCCGTGGCGGGGCCACCAGAAAGGCGAAGCTGGCCGCGTAGATAGAAAACACGCTCGCACCGGCGTTGAGCGGCGCCCAGGCCACCCCGAGGGCCAGAATGGCCAGCACGTGGGCCAGCATCGGCCGTCCCTGGCGGCGAAAGGCGCTGAAATACAGCACCAGAAAGCCGGCCACGGTGGCCAGCGAGAGCACCAGCTCGGTGGCCGGGACCGGGCGGAACAGCCACTCGACGAAAAAGAACGCCACGTAGACCAGCCACAGGTAGGCCGTCCAGCCCTGCTCGGAGGCCGGCGGGACCAGCTCGTGGTGGCAACGCTTCAGGCTCTGGAGCAGGCGTTTTTTCATGGCGTCAGGATAGCGCTTCGAGCGGACTCATGGCGATCGCATCATGCGCCGCCAGCCGAGCCGGACCAGCCAGGCAAGCGGCAGGCAGAACGCGACCAGAATCAACAGATGCCACAGCGGGTCGCTTGCCTGCGTCCCGGTCACGTGCAGCGCCAGCGCGGCCAGGTGATACGGCGGCAGCCACTCGGCCAGTGCCTGCAGCCAGCCGGGAAACTGGCTGACCGGCACCCAGAGACCGGAAAGAAAGCCCAGCGGCAGATACACGATATTGATGATCGCCGGTGCGGCATTGGGCGCGGCCAGAAGGCCGACGGCCAGGCCCAGCAGGCAGAACGGCAGGGTGCCGAGGGTAAGCGTGGCGACCAGGCTCAGCCATTGTCCGGCGGCCATGCGCACCTCGCCGAATGCCGCGGCCAGGAGGCACATCAGAATCGTCGCCAGGGCGGCAAACAGGGCGGCACCGAACCATTTGCCGGCCACCACGCCGGCCAGCGGCGCCGGCGTCGCGCGCAGCAGCGTGAACCAGCCGCGGGCGCGCTCGGTGGCCACGCCCACGCCGAACGAGAACAGGGCCGCCCCGAGCACCCCGAAGGTCGCGAAGGTGACCAGCAGGTACTGCGAGTGATGCGGAATCAGCACCAGCCCGAAGAAGGCGTAGAACATCACCGGAAACAGCAGCGTCGGCAGGCTGAAAGCCGGCGAGCGCTGCAGTTCCAGCCACTGGCAGTGCATGAACCGCACCAGTGCGCGCGGGCGGATCGAAGCCGAAAGGTGGGGTGCCGGCATCACGCTGCCTCCCGGGCCGGAACGGCCTGCTCATCGATCAATGAAAGGAAGGCCGTCTCGAGGTCGGCCCCGGTCACCTCGAGGTCGGCGAGCCCGGGGTCGGCGGCCAGCCAGTCGCGCAGGGTGGCGGGTGCATCGGTAGTCAGCACCACGCGACGCGACCGGTCCCCGTCGACCGAACGAACCGCCTCCAGCGCGCTCAGGCGAGCGGCCGGCAGGCTCGTCCGGGCGCGAATCACTCGGGTCGGAACCCGGTCCCGGATGTCCGCCGGGCTGCCGTGGATCAGGATGCGCCCCTCGTGCAGGATGACCACCCGGTCGGCGAGCCGCTCGGCCTCTTCCATGTAATGGGTGCAAAGCAGAATCGACGTACCCCGCGCCCGGCGCGCCTCGATGGTTTGCCACAGCCGTTGACGGGCGGCGGGGTCGAGCCCGCTGGTCGGCTCGTCGAGGATCAGCAGCTCGGGCTGCCCGATCAGCGCCAGCGCCAGCAGGACGCGCTGGCGCTGGCCGCCCGAGAGCTGCCCGAAACGCCGTTCACCCAGGCCTTCGAGGCCGACTTCGTCGAGCAGCTCGTCGGTATCGGCCGGTTGCGGGTACAACGCGGCAAACAGCCCGAGCAGCTCGCGCACCGTCAGGTTGTCCTGGACGCCGCTGATCTGCAGCATCGCCCCGACGCGCTCGCGGCAGGCCCGCGAGTCCGGTCGCAGGCCGAACACTTCCACCGTACCGGTCTGGCAGGGCAGCAAGCCCAGCAGCAGGTGTATCAGGGTCGACTTGCCGGCGCCGTTGGGGCCGAGCAGGGCGGTGACCTCGCCGGGGGCCAGCGCCAGGTCGATGTTGTCGAGTGCACGGGTCCGGCCGTAGGCATGGCCCAGGTCCGTGCACTGCGCGATGGGTCTTTCATGGGTCATGTCAGTGATTCCTCGAACGATTCAATGGCACTCATTGTGGCCACCGCCCGCGGGCACCGGTAGTGAGGCGAATCAGGATCCCGGGGTGACATCTGTCACCAGCCGATCAGGGCCCGAAGGGCTCGACCAGCTCGCCGAGTGCCTCCAGGTCGACCCGGATCTGCAGCGGTTGCCCGTCGCGCCAGGCACCGATGTGGATGTGCGGGGCGAAGGCATGACCGTCGTTGCCGGTCAGGGCCAGCGGCTGGCCGGCGCGGACTTTCTCGCCCTCGGCGACCCCGATTGCGCGGACATGGGCGATCAGGACGCGCGTTCCATCATCGCGGCGCAGGCGGATCTGGCTGGCCGGTGGCTGGCCGAATCGCCCGGGCCGGTTGAGGGCAGGGTTGACATGCACCCGCTCGACGATGCCGTCGATTGGCGCCAGTACCGGCAGGTGCCAGCCGAACCAGTCACGGTTCCGGCTGCCGTCGGAGCGGTAGGGATGCGGCCATGGATGGTCCTGCCCGGCCAGGCGGATGACCATGAAATCGCGGCCGAGTCGATCGCCCAGGGCCCGCTCGTGGCCGGCCGGATGTTCGCGAGACATCGTCTCGGCGGCGTAGGGCGGATGAATGAGCAGGCTGCCCGGCGACTCGCCGCTGGCAGTTTGAACGAGGGCAAGAATGCTCGCGATCAGGGCCGAGCGTACGGTAAATTTTTTCATGACGGTTCCTCCGGTTGAAGACTCGAACCCGCCGGGCAGGGTTAGTGGCCCACTAGCGCGGCGGCACGGGCTCCAGACTGGAAGCCGGTCCCGGCCCTGACAACCGCTCCGGGACCGGACTGTCGCTGGGCGGGACGAGCTTGAAGGCCGCCGGTCAGGCGCTCAGGAGCGTGCCAGCTCGCGCTTCAAGCCGGAGTAGTGGCGCGGCGAGACCGGTACCGGCCGGTCGACGTCGCGCAGCCAGACACGGGCGCTGCGCGCATTGCCCTCGAGGCGTTCGATGAGCTGCGGGGCGACGAGATAGGAGCGGTGCACCGGGCGCGCGTGCGGAATCTGCCGGGCGACGCGCTTGAGGCTGGCGCGGAGCAGATAACTGGCCAGGCCGCCGGCACGTTCGTAGAACAGCTCGACGTAGTTACCCTCGGCCACGGCATAGCGAAACTGCGCGGGGCGGATCGACAACACTTCGCCGGCATTGTCGCCGCGAATTCTCAAGCCCGCTTCGGCCGTGCCCGGGCCGGGACGCGCTCCGAACCACCATCGCCCGCCGAGCCAGGCCGGGGCGATGAAGGTGGCATAGGGCAGCCCGACCGAGGCGCTGAAGCGGGCCAGGGCGGCGAGGGAAAGATCGGGCTCGGGCCAGCGATTGAGGGTGAGCTCGTTGTAGACGTGGGCACCGACCAGGCCGGCGGTGATCAGCACGCCCAGCGACACCAGCTCCAGCGCGAGCGTCCAGTGCCCGCCCTGGCGCCGGAACACGGCACGCTCGACCGGATACCAGGCCAGCGCCGGAACCAGCACGGTCAGACCGAAGCCGACGACCTTGATCTCGCGCAGGCCCCCGTCGTAGCCCGCCAGGCCCATCGGCTGGAGCAGCAGCATCAGCGACACCAGCACCGCCGTCGGCACGAGCGCCGCGGCGAGCATGGAGCGCCAGCTGCCGGCGAACGGAAAGGCCCGCCTGGCCAGTGGACCGAAAGCCACTGCCATCACACGATCCGTTTCACAGCCACCAGGCCAGCGCGAACCAGGCCAGCATGATCAGGCCGATGACCAGCTTGGCGGCGGTGCCGATGACCACGCCGATGCTCGCGCCCACACCGGCGCGCATGGAGTCATCGAGGTCCGAGCGCCCAATCAGATGCCCGATCACCGCACCGACGAACGGGCCCAGCAGAATCCCCGGCAGGCCGAAGAAAAAGCCGAACACCAGGCCGACCGTGGCGCCGAGAATGGCCAGCCGCCCGGCACCGAACCGGCGCGCGCCCTCGGCGGTGGCGAGAAAATCGATGATCACCGACAGCGCGGCGAGCACACCCAGCCACACCAGCGTCCCGGCACCGACGCTCGCAAAACCGTCGAGCCAGGCCATCATCAGCATCCCGACAAACACGATCGGCACCCCCGGCAGCACCGGCAGCACCGTCCCGGCCAGCCCCAGCAGAACCAGCAAAAACGCCAGAATCCACGCCGGCACCCGCAGCAACTCCCAACTCAACCATTCCATCGCCGACCCGCCGTCCTGAAAAAAACCAGATTATCGCACTCCCGCAGGTCGGGCCGACGCGCCCGACGATCCATGGTGGCCACGGCTCGAAAACCTAAAACCGAATGTCGCGCAGAGGCGCAAAGGCGCAGAGGGAAGAAGGTGAAAGGTTAAGGGGGAAGGCGTTAGGCGGGAGGCGGAAAACCCGGAACCCGGAACCCGGAACCCGGAACCCGTAAACCGTAAACCGTGCTCCTTTCCTGAACCCCGAACCCCGAACCCCGAACCCC
>CAYQJJ010000116.1:0-1602 GCA_964417745.1 uncultured Wenzhouxiangella sp. | reverse complement strand
GTAAACCGTAAACCGTGCTCCTTTCCTGAACCCCGAACCCCGAACCCCGAACCCCCTTTATACTCCCGTCACCACCATCCGAACCCGACCGAGAGGTTGCCATGGCCCATATTGACCCCCTGCCGCCCGACGCCACGCCCGAGCTGGCCGACACCTTCGCCGGTTTCGAAAAAATCCTGGGCTTCGTGCCCAACTCTCTGCTGACCATGCAGCGCCGGCCGGAAATCGTGCGCGCCTTTGGTGTCCTGACCGAGGCAGTGATGAATCCCGGCGGCAGCGTCGACCCGGCCTTCAAGCGCCTGCTGGCCCATTTCGCCAGCCGCGCGGCGGGCTGCCAGTACTGCCAGGCGCACTCGCTGGTCGCGGCCGAAATCAGCGGCCTGGACCCGGCCCGGCTCGAAGCGATCTGGGAGTATCAGACCTCGGAGCGGTTCAGCGATGCCGAGCGGGTCGCGCTGGATTTCGCGCTGGCTGCCGGCAGCGTGCCCAACGAAGTCGACGATGCCCTGATGCAACGCCTGCGCGCCCACTGGAGCGACGATCAGATTGTCGAGATCCTGGCCGCGGTGTGCCTGTACGGTTTTCTCAACCGCTGGAACGACTCCATGGCCACCGATCTCGAGGCCATGCCGCGCTCGCTGGGCGAAAAGCACCTTGCCGGCCATGGCTGGACCGGTGGTCGCCATGTAGCCAACGATTACCGTCAAGACCCGGAGAACGACTGATGCGCCAGACCCTGACCGCCTGCCTGCTGTTGCTGATCACCAGCCCGGTACTCGCCGACGAAGTCGGCGTGCGTGTGCTCGACACCGACAGCGGCGAGGAAGTGGCCGCCGACACCATTGCCATCGACGAGCGGCTGGCGATTCCCACCGCGGACGGCGAGCGCTACCTCGGCTTTGCCCTCTCGCAACTGCGTGGCCGGGCCCTGTTGCAGAAATCCCTGGCTGACAGCCCGGAAGCCTGGGAGGCAATCGGCTACACCGGCTGGAACCAGCCCAGCCGGCACCAGCTCAGCGCCGCTGACCGCGTGCTCGAAGTCGAGCCGGTCGGCTGGGCGGAGCGTTTCTGCGCTGAATTCGAAGCCCTCGACGAGATCGCCGAGCGCGAATCGCGGGTCAGCGTGCATTTCGAGGATGCCCGGCTGGTCAATCCGCCGGGCTGGAACGGCCGCGACGAAATCGCCCTGGCCGACATCGCCCGGCCCGATGCCGATGCCGAGTGGTCGGTCTATGTCGACCGCGAAGACGCGCTGGTTCTGGCCGGCCCGGATGATGCCGAGGCAGTCATGATCGACTCCGTCCGGGCCGAGTACCCGGCCGTCAGAGCGCAGACCGTTGCCGGGCAGGCGCTGACCCTCGAATACGTGCCGGCCAACTACGGCGGGCGCTTCTGCCAGCAATACGCCGAGGCCGGCGAGGCCTGGGCAGCCGAAATCGGCGACTACTTTTTCGGCTCCCGTTGAGCCCTGGCCGCTCGTCACCGCCCGGCGTAGAATGAGCCCATGAAACCCGGTGCCAGCCTGCAGCTCAAACTGGGCCAGAAGGTCAAGCTGGCCCCGCAGATGCGTCAGGCCATTACGCTGCTGCAGCTCAACCGGAT
>CAYQJJ010000115.1:0-8573 GCA_964417745.1 uncultured Wenzhouxiangella sp. | reverse complement strand
TGCACTCAGACAGATGACGACCCTTTTTCCGCCCGACCCTGCGCGCGCGCGACGGCTCCGCTTCGGAGCTTCTCGGCCTACGGCCGAACCGCCCCTTCGCTCCCGCCTGCGCTGCGGCTTCACCATAAGAGCCCCGGAACCCGGGCCCCGAGCCTTTGGGGGGGTTTTTGAAAGGCGACGCCTCGCCTGCGGCATCGGCGTGTGTGGTGGGGCTGTGGCCAGGAATGGGGGTCTTTCATTTTTCTCCCAACTTTCGCAACGGGTGGTGTCGGGTCGATCGGGCCGCAAACGGTATCGGCGGCCTTTCCCGAAATCAGCCAATCCATCTAATCCCCCACCACACATGAAAAGCACGTCAACCCACGCGGCACGAACCAAACGGTCAGGGCACCCAAAAGCCCTCACCGTCGCGGCCTCCGAGTAGGTCGTAATGCCGTTTGCGGCACGAACGACCCGATACTACCCGGTGCTTCTCCAACCTCCGGCCCGAACGACCCGATACCACCCGGTGCTTCTCCCAGCCTTCATGGGTTGGGGCCCCCGAAGTAGTCCAGGTTTTCGGGGTTTCTTAAATCCAGCGCCGGGTAATTGTCAGGAGGAATTCGGGGTGTCAGCAAGCGCGTAGGCGCGGGCGACGGCTGGACGTTGGGCGATTCGTTCGAACCAGGCGCGCAGGTGGTCGAACTGTTGGAGGTCCTGCTGCTGGGCCTGCCAGGGCACGATCCAGGGGTAGCAGGCGATGTCGGCGATGGAATATTCGCCGGCGATGAAATCGCGATCGGTCAGGTGGCGGTCGAGAACCCCGTAGAGGCGACGGGTCTCGTCGACGTAGCGGTCGATTGCATACGGGATCCGGTCGGATGCGAAGCGGCCGAAATGCAGGTTCTGGGCGGCTGTCGGCCCCAGGCCGGCGAGTTGCCAGGTGAGCCACTGCAGAACTTCGTAGCGCTGCCGGCCGTGGCGGGGCAGAAAGCGGGAGGTCTTTTCGGCAAGATATTCCAGAATGGCGCCCGACTCGAAGACTGCCCAGGCCTCACCGCCATCGGCCGGATCCTGATCAACGATGACCGGGACCTTGTTATTGGGCGAGATGCGCGCAAACCCGGCCGCGAACTGCTCGCCCTCGCCGATGTTGACCCGTTTGAGCTGGTAGGCCAGGCCGGTCTCCTCGAGCAGCAGTGCCACCTTGTGGCAATCGGGCGTGGGCCAGTAATAGAGATCGATCATGGCATTCACAGGGGCCGGAACCTGGTTGGCAGTTTAGCCGTCCGGTGCCGGCGCTGGAAGGGGCTGGCATTTCTTCGCAGCTGGGCACTGAATCGGGATTGGCCGGAGGCGGTGTACCGGCCAATCCCGCATCCGGTCATTGCCGCCTTCACGAGCCTGTGTTAATGTAATAGCGTGTTAATACATTAGTTCACCATGAAGCAGCTTGACGACCAGCACGCCGAAGCCAATCGGGCCGCCCGCTCGAGCCTGGCGGAGGCCTTTTTGATGATGCGCACCGCCGAGGAATGCCGTGCCCTGCTGCGCGACCTGACCACCCCGGCCGAGCTCGAGGCACTGGTCGATCGCTGGCGGGTCGTGAAGTTTCTCGATCAGGGCAAGCCCTATCGGGAAATCCACGAGCTGACCGGGGTAAGCGTGACCACCATCGGCCGGGTCGCGCGCTACCTCGAGCACGGCAACGGCGGCTACCGCACCGCACTCGAGCGCCTCAAGACCGACCAGCCCGAAGGCTGACCCAACCCCCGAATCCGAGTTCCGACCCGAGACCATGACCCGACTCAAGATCGCCATTCAGAAATCCGGCCGCCTGGCCGACCGCTCGCTCGCGCTGCTGGAACGCTCCGGGCTATCGTTTGCGCGCAGCAAGGACAAGCTGTTCTGGTACGGCCGCAACCTGCCGGTCGACCTGCTGCTCGTGCGCGACGACGACATCCCGCGACTCCTGCTCGAGGGGGTCTGCCAGCTTGGCATCGTGGGCGAGAACGTCGCGCTCGAAAGCCTACTCGAGAGCCGCTCGCGGCGCCCGGAGGCGCGACTCGACTCGCTGCTCAAGCTCGAGTTCGGCCACTGCCGGCTGATGCTGGCGCTGCCCGAAGACGAGGAATTCACCGGCCCCGATCAGCTCGAGGGCAAGCGCCTGGCGACCAGCTACCCCTTCCTGACCCGCCAGTACCTCGAGCGCCACGGGGTCAGCGCCGATATCGTGACCCTGAACGGGGCGGTGGAAATCGCGCCCAGCCTGGGCACCGCCGATGCGATTGTCGACCTGGTCTCGACCGGCACGACCCTGCGCGCCAATCATCTCAAGGCGGCCACCGAAGTGCTGGCCAGCCAGGCCGCACTGTTTCGTACCGCCGCGACGCTCGATGCCGAGTCCGAGCGGCTGGTGGCCAAACTGCTGACCCGGATCGAGGGCGTGCAGCAGGCCAGCGAGACCAAATACGTCATGCTGCACGCCCCGCGCGATCGCGTCGATGCCATCGCCAGCATCCTGCCCGGCGCCGAAGCACCGACCGTGTTGACCCTCGAAGGCCAGTCCGACCGCGTGGCCATCCATGCCGTATGCACCGAACAGGTGTTCTGGGAACACCTCGAAGAGCTCAAGGCTGCCGGAGCCTCGGCGGTGCTGGTTTTGCCCGTGGAAAAGATGCTGGCATGAAGATCATTGCAGCCGACACGCTCTCGGCCGAGGCCCTGGCTGAACTGATGGCCCGACCGGCGCTCGAGACCGGTGCCGAACTGCGCCAGGCCGTGGCCGACATCATTGCCGGCGTCCGCGCCGGTGGCGACCAGGCGGTGCTCGATTACGGGCGCCGCTTCGACGGCCGCGCCCCGGAGTCGCTGCTGGCCGGGCCCGAGGCGATGAAAGACGCCGAGTCCGAACTCGAGGCCGACCTGGTTAAGGCCATCGACACCGCCATCGAGACCGTGACCCGTTTTCATGAAGCCGCCCGCCCGCGCGATCAGATCATCGAGACCGCGCCCGGCGTGACCTGCCAGGCACGCTGGCGCGCGCTCGACCCGGTCGGCCTGTACGTGCCCGCCGGCAGCGCCCCATTGCCATCAACGGCGATCATGCTGGCCGTGCCGGCGCGCCTGGCCGGCTGCCGGAATATCGTGCTGGCCACGCCGCCGGGCGCCGATGGCCGGGCCGACTCGGCCGTGCGCGCGATCGCCGCACGCCTGGATATCGACACCGTCCTGGTCGCCGGCGGCGCCCAGGCCGTGGCGGCAATGGCCTACGGCACCGAATCCCTGCCCCGGGTCGCCAAGATCTTCGGCCCCGGAAACCGCTTTGTCGCCGAGGCCAAGCGCCAGGTCGCCGAGTCGGCCGACGGCGCGGCGTTCGACCTGCCGGCCGGGCCCTCGGAAGTCATGGTCATTGCCGACGATCAGGCCGATGCCGAGTTCGTGGCCATCGACCTGCTCTCGCAGGCCGAACACGGACCCGACTCGCAGGTTTTCCTGATCACCAGCAGCGACCGGCTTGCCCGCGAGGTCGCCTTCGCGCTCGAGGCGCTGCTGGCGAAACTGCCGCGCGCGGAGACCGCCCGTGCAGCGCTGGCTCACGGCGCGATCATCACCGTGGATTCGCTCGAGACCGCCGTGGCCATGGCCAATGACTACGCGCCCGAGCACCTGATCATCGCCAGCGCCCGGGCGCGCGAGCTGTGCGCCGACATCACCAGCGCCGGTTCGGTGTTCCTCGGCCACTACACCCCCGAAGCCCTGGGAGATTACATCTCCGGCACCAACCACGTGCTGCCGACCGGCGGCTGGGCGCGCTCGTATGCCGGGCTGTCGATTACCGACTTCATGCGCCGCATGACCGTGCAGGAGGCCACCCCCGAGGGCCTGGGCATCCTCGGCCCGCCGGGCGCGCGGCTGGCCGCGCACGAGGGTCTCGAAGCCCACCGGCTGGCCATAGAGCTGCGCCTGGAAGCCATCGGACGGGGCGAGCGGCTGTGAGACCGGTCGACCTGGCCCGGCCGGAAATCCGCGCGCTCGCGCCCTATGCCTCGGCGCGGGCGCTGGCCGACAGCGCCGGCATTCTGCTCAACGCCAACGAAAACCCCTGGCCGCCGCCCCATGACGGCGGCCTGGCGCTCAACCGCTACCCGGACCCGCAGCCCGAAGCCCTGCGCGCCCGGCTGGCCGAACGCTACGAGGTCGGCGAAGACCGGCTGCTGATCACCCGCGGCAGCGACGAGGGGATCGACCTGCTCAACCGCGCCTTCTGCCGCGCCGGCGTCGACCAGGTTCTGACCTGCCCGCCGTGCTTCGGCATGTACGGCCTGAGCGCGCGCATCCAGGGCGCCGGGGTCGTCGAGGTGGCACTGCGCGAGGGCGCGGACGGCTGGCAGCTCGACGATCCCGCTCTCGAGGCCGCGCCGGAATGCCGGCTGTATTTTCTGTGCTCACCGAACAACCCGACCGGGCACCTCATCGACCCCGGCTGGATCGGGGCTTTTGCCGAGCGGGTCGCCGGCCACGGGCTGGTGGTCGTCGACGAGGCTTATATCGAGCTGACCGACCAGCCCTCGGCGACCGGGCTGATCGACGCCCACGCCAACGTGGTCGTCCTGCGTACCCTGTCCAAAGCCTATGCCCTGGCCGGCTGCCGGCTCGGCGCGCTGGTCGCCGACCCGTCCATCGTCGGGCTGCTCAAGCGCATCATCGCACCCTATCCGCTGCCGACCCCGGCCATCGACGCCGCACTCCGGGCGCTGGCCGAGCCGGAGCGCACCCGCGAGCAGGTCGCCCGCCTGGCGGTCGAAAAGGACCGCCTGGTCGAGACCCTGCAGGCGCACCCCGGAGTCACGGCGGTGTGGCCCGGAGCGGCCAATTTCGTGCTGATCCGGGCCAGCGACGGGCCGGGGCTGGTCGCGGCTGCTGCCGCGGCCGGGATCCGGCTGCGCGATCAGTCGGCCCAGCCCGGGCTGGCGGACTGCGTGCGTATCACCATCGGCACGCGTGTCGAAACCGACGCATTGATCCAATTTCTGGAGGACTGGCGCCCATGAGCCTGCGCAAACTGCTGTTCGTCGACCGCGACGGCTGCCTGATCGAAGAACCGGCCGACGAGCAGGTCGACTCGCTGGACAAATTCCGACTCATGCCCGGCGTGATTCCGGCCCTGCTCGAGCTGCGCCAGGCCGGCTTCGGCCTGGTCATGGTCAGCAACCAGGACGGGCTGGGCACCGAAGCCTTCCCGCAAGCCGATTTCGAGGGCCCGCAACAGCTGCTGCTGCAGATCCTGGGATCGCAGGGCATCGAGTTCGAAGCCATCCACATCGACCGCTCGCTGCCGGCCGACAACGCGCCGACTCGCAAGCCCGGCGTGGGCATGCTGCTGGACTACCTGCGCGACCCGAACCTGGACCGTACCCATTCGGCCGTCATCGGTGACCGCGAGACCGACCTGGAGCTGGCCGAGAACATGGGACTGCGTGGCTTTCGCGTCGGCCCGGAAGGCAACGACTGGGCCGGTGTCGCCCGCGCCATTCTCGCCACCCCGCGCACCGGCTCGGCCGAGCGCGCCACCCGCGAGACCACGATCGCCGTCTACGTCGATCTCGACCAGACCCGCCCGATCGACATCGACACCGGCATCGGCTTTTTCGACCACATGCTCGAACAGATCGCCAGCCACGCCGGCTTCTCGCTGCGGCTGTCCTGCCGGGGCGACCTGCAAGTCGACGAGCACCACACCGTCGAAGACTGCGCGCTGGCGCTCGGCTCGGCGCTCGACCAGGCCCTCAGCGATCGCACCGGCATCGGGCGCTACGGATTCTGGCTGCCCATGGACGAATCGCTGGCCCGGGTCGCGGTCGACCTGTCCGGCCGGCCGGCCTGCGTGCTCGAAGGGGCGTTCCCGCGCGATTCGGTCGGCGCCCTGCATACCGAAATGGTCGCCCACTTCTTCGCCTCGCTGGCCCAGACGCTGCGCTGCGCCATCCACATCGAGGTGCGCGGCGAGAATACCCACCACATGGTCGAGGCCTGCTTCAAGGGCCTCGGCCGGGCGCTGCGCCCGGCACTGGCCCGCTCCGGCGGGGGCGTGCCCTCGACCAAGGGCCTGCTTTGATGAACGCTGTGGTGATAAAAGATTATCTCGCGCAGAGGCGCGGAGGCGCGGAGGAAACACAACAAAAAGGAAACAGGCATCCATTGGTTTCCTGTCGTTTTTCTCGTCCTTCCGGCAAACGTTTTCAGTTTCGCTTTTCCTCTGCGCCTCCGCGCCTCTGCGGGATTGCTTCTGCTTCTGCTTTTGCTTTTGCTTTTTCTTTTACCAGGGCGCTCACATGACGATCGCGGTGATCGACTCCGGCGGGGCCAACCTCGGCTCGGTGATGCACGCGCTCAACCGCCTGGGCCAGGAGGCGCTCCTGACCAGCGACGCCGCCACCATCCGCTCAGCCGAGCGGGTCATCCTGCCCGGGGTCGGCGCGGCCGCCTGGGCCATGCGCGCACTCGAGCGCGCCGGGCTGGTCGAGACCATCCGCGCGCTGGACAAGCCGGTGCTCGGCATCTGCCTCGGTCTGCAACTGCTGTACGATTCCTCGGCCGAGGGCGAGACCGCCTGCCTGGGGCTGATCCCCGGCCGGGTCGAGCCGCTGCCGCGCGGCGACGGCCTGCGCCTGCCGCACATGGGCTGGAACCAGCTTCACTGGTCCCGGCCCGACGACCCGCTGGCACGCCACCTCCGGCCCGACGACTGGTTCTACTTCGTCCACGGCTTCGGCGCGCCGGTCGAGCACGCGCTGGCGACCAGCGATCACGGCAGCCGCTTCGCCGCCGTGGTGCGCAAAGACAACTTCACCGCCTGCCAGTTTCACCCGGAAAAGTCGGCCGATGCCGGCGCCCGGCTGCTGCGCGGCTTTCTGGAGACCTGAGACCATGAATCCGACCGACTCCGCCGCGCCCGAGCCGCGCATGGCGCTGATCCCGGCCATCGATCTGCGCGCGGGCCGGGTGGTGCGCCTGGCCCAGGGCGACTACGACCGCGAAACCCGCTACCCGGACGACCCGGTCGCGCTGGCCCGGCAGTACCAGGACGCCGGCGCCGGGCTGATCCATCTGGTCGACCTCGACGCCGCCCGCGACGGCGGCGAGGCCAACCTGCCGGTTATCGGCCGTATCTGCCACGCACTGTCGATTCCGGTCCAGACCGGCGGCGGGGTGCGCTGCCTGGAAGACCTTCAGCAGCGTCTCGAGGCCGGCGCCCGGCGCGTCGTGCTGGGCAGCCTGTGTGTCAAGCGCCCCGATGCGGTGTGCGCCTGGCTCGAAGCGCTCGGCGGCGAAGCCATCGTCGCCGGCCTCGACGTCACCCGGGTCGAAGACCGCTGGGTACCGCGCGCGGCCGGCTGGACCGAGGCCGGCGAGCACGACCTGTTCGGCCTGCTCGAGCGCCTCAATGGTGCGGGCCTGCGCCACCTTTTGTGTACCGACATCGAGCGCGACGGCATGTTCTCGGGCCCGTCAACCGGGCTTTACTCGGAACTGGTCCAGGCCTTTCCGGACCTCGAGATCCAGGCTTCCGGCGGCATCGGCTCCGATGCCGACCTCGACCAGGCCGCCGCCACCGGCGTGGCCGGCTGCATCGTCGGCCGGGCCTTGCTCGAGGGACGGGTCAGCCAGGAGGCGATCGCGCGATGGTCGCGGTAAGGCTCATCCCCTGCCTGGACGTGCGCGACGGGCGCGTGGTCAAGGGTGTGCGCTTCCGCGACCACCGGGAAATGGGCGATATCGTCGAACTGGCCGAGCGCTACCGCGACGCCGGGGCCGACGAGCTGGTGTTCTACGACATCACCGCCAGCCCGCAGCGCCGCAGCGTTGATGTCGCCTGGGTCGAGCGGGTCGCCGCGGCCATCGACATCCCGTTCTGCGTGGCCGGCGGCATCCGCGACGTAGCCACCGCGCGTCGCGTGCTGCACGCCGGCGCCGACAAGATCTCGGTCAATTCGCCGGCCCTGGAGCGGCCCGTGCTGATCAGCGAGCTGGCCGAGGCGTTCGGCTCGCAGTGCGTGGTCGCCGGCATCGATTCGGTGCGCGACAACGGCGCGCTGCGCGTTCGCCAGTACACCGGCGACCCGGACAACATGGTCGACCCGCGCCGCGACACGCCGGCCTGGGTCACCGAAGTCCAGCGCCTGGGCGCCGGCGAGATCGTGCTCAACTGCATGGACGCCGACGGCGTGCGCTCCGGCTACGACCTGGAGCAGCTCAAGACCCTGCGCGGCCTGTGCGAGGTCCCGCTGATCGCCTCCGGCGGCGCCGGCGAGCCCGAGCACTTTCTCGAAGCCTTCCGCACCGCCGACGTCGACGGCGCCCTGGCCGCCACCGTCTTCCACTCCGGCCAGATCGCCATCCCCGACCTCAAGACCTGGCTCCACGAGCGTGGGGTGCTGGTCAGACTTTGAGACTTTCAAGACTTAAGTACGAAGATCAAGGACAAACACGAAGGACACGAAGGTTGGCACGAAGAGCACGAAGAAAACCTGAAATAACTTTTGAACTCAAGGCTTTTCTTCGTGGTCCTTCGTGCCTTCCTTCGCGCCCTT
>CAYQJJ010000114.1:0-8622 GCA_964417745.1 uncultured Wenzhouxiangella sp. | reverse complement strand
AATGCTCAGGGTCTAGAGGTGCGCTTGACCTACTTACTTTTGGCACATGTGCCCCGGAAGGGCATCTTCTAGTATTCGGTTTCCTGATTACTACTCGCCTACTTGCCCCCACACCTGACAGGTCCATTCGGCATGAAATTTCCGCAGTTGTTCTCCAGCACGATCATCGTCCTCGCGCTCGGAATCGCAAGCAGCACCGCCGCCCAGCCGAACCATTACGAGATTGATGCCCGGATCGATCCTTCGACTGGTGAAACACAAGCGCATCTCGTCATGTCACTCGGGTTTGATAACCCGGTGGACACCCTGGCTTTCCTGTTGCACGGTGACCTCGAAATCACGAGCATCGAGGCACCTGGGCTTCTGGACTTCCATCGAGCGGATTTTCAAATTCCGGGCTCGGATTTCAAGCACCTGACCAGGGTCGAGCTGGACTTCGAGGATCGAGCCGAATCTTTTCAGATCACCTGGCAGTACTCGGGAAATTTGCTCGATGAGCATATTGAGATGGGCCAGGCAGCAATCACCGAGCAATGGATGGAACTGCCGATCGAAGCAATGTGGGTTCCCTTCGAGGAGTCCATGCGACTTCGATTTGCCTTTGATGCCCGGATACATCTCCCGGATGGGTTTGACTTACTTAGCACCGGACAAGTGCAGAAAGACTCCAGCAGTTGGCAGATAAAGTCCAGCGTCCCCGGGCCCGATGTGCCGCTGATCGCGTCGAGCGACATGAGGATAGAAAGATACGCTCGCGGTGAGGCGACACCTATCGAAATTTACCATGCCGGATCCGGCAAGGAGCTTGTCAATTACATCGGGGAGCATACCGCAGCCATGATCGACCGATACGAAGACAGGTTTCAAGTCTCTCACCAGGCCGATGCACTTCGCATCGCCCTGTCGCCACTGGAAAGGCAGTTCGCTCATTCCTATGCTCGCCCTGGCTTGATCGCGCTCGAGCATGGGATCGAACCCGGTGAAAGATTGCTGGGCCTGATCGCTCACGAGGCTGCTCACCTTTGGTGGTTCAACTCCATCGACACGCAGAGCCGTCACAATTTCCTGAACGAGGCATTTGCCGAATACCTGTCATGGATGGAACTCGGCCATGTATTCGGCATGGACACCTATCAGGAGCGGATTGATCAGGCGCGGGAAGCAACCCGCGATGCACCCGGGTTCGACGAATGGACGCCGGCCCACAACCGGATTCTGTCCTACACCAAGGGCCCCTTGTTGTTGCACGAATTGCGCGGCCGAATCGGTGACAAAAATTTTGATCGATTCCTCCAGAATTTGCTGCGGACCCGAGCCGGCACCCTCGAAGCAATGATCGATTCGCTCGAAACGGTTGCCGGCAAGGATGAGGCCCAGTGGCTTCAGGATTCTCTGTAGGCTGGGAATCTGGATTAGACTGGTTTCCCCGGGTGCCTGAAGCGCCATTGACCCGGTTGTGCGAGGCACCCGGTTGACTCACACGGGAGAATCTCATGGACAAGCGAAGCATCCTTGCGCTCACGGCCTTCTTTGCGCTTTTTGCCATCTGCGGTGAGGCCGCTGCGGAGCGTGAGGGCGACGATCGCGTGAAGCAGGACTTTATCGATGCCATGCCGGCGGATGCGGTTTCCGGGGTGGAGGTTTTCGAATCCCATGGTTTCCGGGTGGAATCCGCCCAGGCCGATGAACTGGGTGCCGACCTCAAGCCTTCCGGCGATCAATTCCAGGTCCTTTCAGCAACAGCCGACGGGCTATTCAAGGTCCTGGTGGAAAAGGGACGGCCCATGTCGGCGGGCGGAGGGGTCTCTGTCGTTCACGACAAAAGTGGTGCACCCATGTTGTCGACTGCCGACCGTAACGGGGATGGCCGGATTGATATGCTTACCTATTCGGTTCTTGACCAGGACGGTCAAACGGTTGTGTTGGTGACTGATTACGATGTCGACGGACAGGCTGATCTGCGGGTCCACCTCCAGGAAAGTTACGCCGAGATCTGGCACGAGGACCGTTGGTATCGCATCGAGCGCCGGGACGGGGTTCGTGGCATTGTCGTCGATGGCGACTTCAGGGAGGTCCGGAATGTCGACAACCGCCCTGTCGTTCAGTGAGCAGGCTCGCGGGTTAGAGAATTTTTTCTGAATAGGTCTTGCGCGGGAACATCCGTGACCGGGTCGCGGGATGCGAGGGCCTCTTCCCCCGGTTATTTTCCGATCAGGTAGTCGTGGTCGTCGAAGCTTCGGACCCATTCGGGTTTGAGGATGGCGAGCATGGTCATCAGGGCGCCGTTGATGAAGCCTTCGGGCAGGATGACCAGGGGCATGAAAAGGAAGTATTCACCGGTGACCTGCGACCAGGGGTAGGCGCCGAGCAGGGCCAGGAGCGTACCGCCGAGGACGATGACGGCAATCGAGGCCAGCATGGCGGCGAAGTGGGCGGTGACGATGATGTAGACGAACAGGTGGCGCGGCAGCCAGTGATAGACGAGCCCGCCGAGGCGATGGCTGAGCCATACCGGCAGGGCGACGCCGATCAGGCCGTTGACGCCGAGCGCCTGCCAGTCGTTGATGCCGAGCGCGGTGAGCAGGCCGAGCGCGATCGCGCCGCCGACCAGGGCGAGGCGCCAGCCGAAGATCAGCACCATGGCGGTCAGACCGAGCAGATGGAACTCCAGGCCCTCGCGCGCACCGACACTCAAGCTCCACAGCCCGGCAAGCAGGCCGCAGGCAACCGCGAAGACCGGCTCGAGCTGGTTGTGGCGCAGCAGCGCCCAGGGCGCACCGGCCACGTTCCAGCCGGCCAGCAGCAGGAAGGCGGCCAGGGCGGGCAGGCCCAGCCAGAGCGGGATCAGGTCGCCGGCAAGGTTCACGGGCTGTGATCGGCCAGCCTTACCGCCCTGCCCCGACCGCGGCGTGAAGGGGATGGCGGTTCAAAGCCAGTACTCCTCGATCAGCTCGGCCAGCTCGTCGCGCGAGATGGCGTTGTCGTGGTCGGCGTCGAAATGATTGAAGATGCTCGAGCTGATCTTGATGCCATGCTCGCCCAGCATGTACTTGACCAGGTCCCGGAATTCACCCCGCGAGAGCGTTCCGTCCCCATTGCGATCGAACTCCTCGATCAGGGCGTCGACCATTTCCTTGCGGTTCATGCTCGCCTCCTCGGCCGTGTGCATTCAGCCCGCGCCGCCGGCGCTGTGCTCGCGCCTGAGCCGGGCCTTGACGCGCAGGACCGAGTATAGCGATGAAGCGCTGCCGCGGTGGCCCGACACGATCGAAAACCGGATGATGCCGGATGCGGGTGAAGCCCGGGTCACTCCGCTGGCCGATTCAGTAATGTTATATTATTACTTTTTGCGGACCACTGTAATGACCAAGCTTCCGGTAACCGTCTTGTCGGGCTTTCTCGGCGCCGGCAAGACCACGCTGCTCAATCGCATTCTGGCCAACACCGAGGGCCGGCGGGTCGCGGTGATCGTCAACGATATGTCGGAGGTCAATATCGACGCCGACCTGGTCCGCTCCGGCCAGGCCAGCTTCCAGCACACCAGCGAGCAGCTTGTCGAGATGACCAACGGCTGCATCTGCTGCACGCTGCGCGACGACCTGCTCTCCGAGGTCCGCCGGCTGGCCGAATCCGGAGCTTTTGACTACCTGGTCATCGAATCGACCGGGATTTCCGAGCCGCTGCCGGTGGCCGCGACCTTCGATTTCCGCGACGAGGACGGGCACTCGCTCGGTGACCTGGCGCGGCTCGACACCATGGTCACCGTGGTCGACGCGGCCAGCCTGCTGAGCGACTACGCCAGCGAAGATTTTCTCGCCGACCGTGGCGAATCGCTCGGCGAAGACGACGAGCGCACCCTGGTCGACCTGCTGGTCGACCAGATCGAGTTTGCCGACACCGTGCTGATCAACAAGGTCGACCAGGTCGACGACGATACCCTCGAGCTGGTGCGCAAGGTCGTGCGCGCGCTCAACCCCTCGGCCCGGGTGCTGGAAACCAGCCATGCCCGCGTCGACCTGGGCGAGGTTCTCGATACCGGCCGATTCGACTTTGCACGCGCCCAGACTCATCCGCTCTGGTACCAGGAGCTCTACAACTTCAGCGATCACACGCCCGAGACCGAGGAATACGGCATTCGCCACTTCACCTGGCGCGACCCGAGGCCGATGCATCCGGAGCGCTTCATGGCGTTTCTCAACAGCGAGTGGTCCGGCGTACTGCGGGCCAAGGGGCATTTCTGGCTCGCCACCCGCCCCGAATGGGTCGGCGAGCTGAGCCAGGCCGGCCCGCTGGTGCGCCATGAGGCGATGGGCCTGTGGTGGGCCGCGATTGGCCGCTCACAGTGGCCGGATGACCCGCACTGGCGCGACCTGATCGAGGCACGCTGGCACCCGGTTTTCGGCGACCGCCGCCAGGAGCTGGTGTTCATCGGGCTGGATTTCGACGAAGCCGCCATTCGCGACCGTCTCGAGGCCTGCCTGATCGAGACCGGCGAACTGGCGCCGGGTGCCTGGCAGACCCTGCCCGACCCGTTTCCGAAATGGGAGATGATGACCGATGACTGAGTTCAGCGACCCGATTCCGCAGAGTTACGAACACTGGCGGCACTGTATCGAACACTGGTGTGGCATCGAAATGAGCCCGGAATTCATCGAAGCTAGAATTGGCGCGCTCGAAAATCCGGACGACGAACACACGCAGCGTTTCATCGATTGTTACGGCGAGAGCCACCGGCAAGCGGTTCTCGGCTGGCTTCGCAAGGCAGGTCAGGCCCTCAGGGAAGCCTGAGGGCCTGGACCATCAATCTTCGAGGCCGCGCTCGAGCTCGACTTCGGGGCCGGCAGCGACGAACTCGAACGCGCCGTCGACTTCGGCCATGCCGCCGGGTTCGATGGCCACTTCGAGCAGCGGGTCGTCGTAGTCGAACGAAGACACGAAAAACGCGCTCTGGCCCGGCTCGAGCGGCTCCTGAAGCACCAGCCCGCCGGAGCCGCCGACCATGCCCATGCGATTGGGCTCGGCGCCGGCACGCCCGGAATGGCGCACCCGGACCCGATTGCGCCGATCGTCGGCGATGGTTTCGTCAGAGCGGTTGGTCACACAGCCCACGACGTGGCGTACGGCCGCTCCGGGCGGGCCGGCATCAGCGAACTCGGCGTGGCTGACCCAGACATCGCCCTCGCCTTCGCCGGCATCGATGCCGGCGCACTCGGCCTCGAGGTCGTGGGCCGGTCGATCGACCAGGGGCAGGCCGAGCTCGATGACCGGATCGAGCGGATACTCATCGTCCGGGAAGGATTCGAGTGCGACAATCTGGTAGCCGCTGACTTTCCAGTTTTCGAAGTGCTCGGCATCGTTGCGGAACGGACCGGACAGGAATACCGCCGATTCACCCGGTGCGATTTCGGCGAACTCGAGGTTGGTGGTGCCACCGCCGCCACCGCGCTCCTGGATACCTCGATACGCGACCATCAGGTTGCGCAACGGCTCATCGCCACGGTTGTGCAGGCACCCGGCCAGGCGCGCACCCTCGAAATCGATCGGCCCGCGATGGTATTGCACGTTGCTGATAGCGGCACGCTCGGACTCGGCCAGCGTATCGGCCTCATCGCACAGGGCGGCCAGGTCCGAGGCTGACGCGTGGCCAATACCGGCAAGCATCGTGGTCACAAAAATCAGGGCAGTGCGCAACATCGAATTTCCTCCAGGTTCCCTAAATTCACCCCGACATCTTTCGGGGGTTTGCCATTACAACGCAATTTTGTGCGCCGATGTGCCATGAAAGATCTGCCATAGGAAAGTCCTTCGGGAAACTCTTGCCGGTAGCCAGGCACTGAGGCCGGGGTGGTGGGGTTTCCGGTCGGGCGACTTCGCTACGCGTCCGGAGCCCGAACGGATACCCCACCACCCCTCCCGATCCGAAGGCTCTTCAGGGCATCGAGCCGTTCAGCAGGTTGTTTTCCCAGACACCCCGGCCGGCGGAGCGCGCGGCGCGTTCTTCGGACAGGTAGCGCCGGGTGACGCGACGGTCTGCAACCGCCCAGCCCTGCGCGACCAGCCAGCCACCCAGCTCCTCGCCGGATGCTTCACACTGCGTTACCCGGGTGCCCCGTGAGGTGACCATCATCAACTCGCAGGCCACCGACTCGCTTTGAGTCAGAAGCTCCTGGAGCGCCTCCAGGCCGCGACGCTTGCAGCTGTTGGCCGAGGCACCACAGGCACCGGCCTCGGCGGGGAAATGCACGCCGAACAGGCGCGCGGGATTGTCGCCAATCATCAGTTCGCTGAAGTCGCTGGCGATGGAGAGGTCCTCATCGCCGGCCTCGGCAACACTGGCACCAGCCATGTTATTGAGCGAGACCGCCAGCAGAGCGATCGAAGCCAGCAAGCCACCCTTTTTCAATCTGTTCCTGTTCATGCTGCTTCTCCTTAAATCAAGAAGTGAGAAAAAACTTCCGGCCGATCGGCCGAAGCACGTGCGCAAGCATGAAGGGTGGGCATGAAGACAGGATGCGAATCAGATCGCTATCGCGTGAAGGGCGGGGGGATGAAGGCAGGATCACATGATCGATGCACGCGTGACCAGCACGATTTCGCAGGCCCCGTCGCCGGTGTCGGTTCTATTCAGCGAGGTGCGCCAGCGCCAGCCGTCGTCCCGGTCCACGTTGACCAGAAACCCGCGCAGCCGAACCACGTCGTTCTCGCCGACGCGCTTGAGGGTACTGAACACCCGCTCGCTGGCCGGGATCATGTGCATGTTCGAGCTGTGCCGGGAAACGTCGTTGTTGCTGATCGAGCGGTCGGTCCAGCGCGTCCGGTACCAGCGACGGGACTGGCTGATATCGATTTTCTCGAGCAGCTCATCGCGCGCCATCGGCCCCCAGCCCAGCGCCAGGTCGATCGGCGAGATTTCGGCGCTGCCGTCGCGCCGGTAGTCGCGCCGGCCCAGCACCCGGGCCTCGACCTCGAATTCGGCCATGAGCGTGAATTGATAATTCTCGACCGGAACCAACGGGTTGCTATCGAGATCGCGCTGAATCGGCTCGCGCTCGACCGACAGCGCCGGGTCGAAACGCACCGGCGCCTCGAAGGCCTGCTCGAGGGCAGGAACCAGCGGTGCGCTGACCGGACCGTTCCACAGGTACCAGGCCACGCCGACCAGCACGGCCAGCACCAGCCAGCGTTTGTCGAAGGAAGACTCTCCGGAGCTCATGCCGCGAGAATAACGTCGGAAGTGTCTTGTGCCAATCCGCCGCTTTTGGCGGGTCGTCAGGCCTGGGCCTGTTTGAAGCCCTGATCGCGCAGTTTCTGCATCTGGTCGCGCAGGCGCGCGGCTTCTTCGAATTCGAGGTTCTCGGCGGCCTTGAACATGTCCTTTTCCAGCCGGGCGATCTCGCGCGCGGCCTGTTCGGGCGAGATGATCTCGGGTTCGTAGGATTCACGCTTCTCGGCCGCCTTGCGCTCGGGCTTTTTACCGGGCGTCTGGTGGGCGTCGGCCATGATGTCGGCGATGTTCTTGACGATGGTTCTGGGCGTGATTCCGTGGGCCTCGTTGTGGGCGATCTGCCGGCCACGGCGCCGCTCGGTCTCGTCGATTGCCCGGCGCATCGAGTTGGTGTGCTTGTCGGCGTAGAGAATCGCCTTGCCGTGAAGATTGCGCGCGGCCCGCCCGATGGTCTGGATCAGCGAGCCCTCCGAGCGCAGGAAGCCTTCCTTGTCGGCGTCGAGAATGGCAACCAGCGACACTTCCGGCAGGTCGAGCCCTTCGCGCAGCAGGTTGATGCCGACGAGCACATCGAAGCTGCCCAGGCGCAGGTCGCGGATGATCTCGACGCGCTCGACGGTATCGACATCCGAGTGCAGGTAGCGCACTCGCACATCATGCTCGGCCAGGTACTCGGTCAGGTTCTCGGCCATGCGCTTAGTCAGCGTGGTTACCAGTACCCTTTCACCGGCCTCGGCGCGCTGGCGGATCTCGGAGAGCAGGTCGTCGACCTGGCTGGCAACCGGCCGCACCTCGATTTCCGGGTCGATCAGGCCGGTCGGGCGCACCACCTGCTCGGCAATGACCGCCGAACGCTCGGTCTCCCAGGGTCGCGGGGTGGCCGAAACCAGCACCATCTGCGGCGCGCGGGCCTCGAACTCCTCGAATTTCAGGGGTCGGTTGTCCATCGCCGAGGGCAGCCGGAAGCCGTACTCGACCAGGGTTTCCTTGCGGGCCCGGTCACCGCGGTACATGCCGCCGACCTGCGGGATGGTCACGTGGGATTCGTCGGCGATCAGGATCGCGTCGCGCGGCAGATAGTCAAACAGCGTCGGCGGCGGATCACCGGGCTGGCGGCCGGTGAGATGGCGCGAGTAGTTCTCGATGCCCTGGCAGTAGCCGAGCTCGAGCATCATCTCGATATCGAACTGGGTGCGCTGTTTGATGCGCTGGGCCTCGAGCAGCTTGCCGGCGCCCTCGAGCTGTTCGAGACGCTCGGCCAGTTCGGCCTTGATCGCCTCGATGGCATCGAGCACGACCTGCCGCGGCGTGACGTAGTGGGTCTTGGGAAAGATCGTGAGTTCGTCGGTCTTCTCGCGCACCTCGCCGGTCAGCGGGTCGAAATAGCTGATGCGCTC
>CAYQJJ010000113.1:0-8637 GCA_964417745.1 uncultured Wenzhouxiangella sp. | reverse complement strand
GGGCTGGACGCCGCGACCGCCGGGCGCCTGGCACGCCAGACCGCTAGCGGAGCCGGCGTGATGCTGGCCCAATCCGAGCACGATGCCGGTGAACTGCGCCGCCGCGTGACCTCGCCCGGCGGCACCACCGCCGCGGCCCTCGACAGTCTGGCGGCCGACGACCTGGCCGGTGTTATCGAACGCGCCGTCGCTCAGGCCGTGCGCCGCGGTCGCGAACTGGGAGGCAACTGATGGGCTCGCCAACCGACGCGTTCGGGTTTCTGGTCGAAACCCTCTTCCACCTCTACCTGGTGGTGCTGATGCTGCGGGTGCTGCTCGAGGCAATCCGGGCGGATTTCTACAACCCCGTCTGCCAGGCCCTGATCAAGATCACCGACCCGCTCGTGCGCCCGCTCAGCCGCATCCTGCCCAACGTCGGGCGCGTCAGCCTGGCAGGCCTGGTGCTGCTCTACGTCATCCAGCTCATCGCGCTGGTCCTGCTCGTGCTTATCGCCGGCCACAGCATCGACCCGATTCTGCTGGCGCTGCTGGCGGTGATGCGGCTGGTGCGCATGCTGCTGGTGCTCTACCTGGTTCTGATCATCGTCAACGTCATCCTGTCCTGGGTCGGGCAGAGCTTCCGCCACCCGATCGTGCCGCTGATCTACCAGCTCACCGACCCGGTGCTGGCGCCGATCCGGCGTGTGCTGCCCAGCCTGGGCGGGTTCGACCTGTCGCCGCTGGTCGCCATCATCGCCATCCAGTTCCTGATCATCCTGCTCGGGGTGTAGGAACTCCGGGAAGCAAGCGCGGAAGCCCACCCCGGTGCTTGCTACCAAAAGACCCGGGGATTAGTATCGAATACCGCACGGCTTCGAAACCCGGAGATCAGACACCATGAGTCATCGAAACCATCAAGCCCCGGCCCGGCTCTACACCGCCCTCGCCGGGCTCTTGCTGCTCCTCGCCGGCGCTCCGGCCCTCGCCCAGCAGGCCGAGGATATCGGCGAGTTCCGGGTCCACTACAACACCATGAACACCGCCCAACTCCAGCCCGACGTGGCCAGTGCCTACGGCATCCAGCGGGCCGGCAACCGGGCCCTGATCAACATCGCCGTGTTGCGCAAGGGTGATGAGGACATGGACGAGCCGGCGCGTGCCTCGGTCCAGGTCCAGTCACGCAACCTGGCCGGTCAGCGCCGCGACATCGAGATGCGCGAGGTCGAGGACCAGGGCGCGATCTACTACATCGGCAGTTTCCGCATCGCCGATGAAGAGACCCTGAACTTCCAGGTCGAGGTCCAGCCGGAGGGCGAGGCGCGGCCCAGCGAGTTCAGCTTCCGCCAGCAGTTCTACATTCACTGAACCGGTCGGACGGAGCGGTCGGCGCTACCTTTCGGCGACCAGCTGGTAGCTCCGGAGCCGCCACGAGGCGCGCTCGTCGAAGCTGCCCTCGTTGATCCAGCGCGCTTCGTACCAGTAACCATCGGCGGTAAAGCGCCGGTTGCGGCGCTCGCCCGGGATGGCCGGCGTGTAGTCCGGCGGCGGCACATCGATCAGTTCCGGGACCAGGCGGTCGGGCACGGTATCGCGGTCGAGATCGGCCAGCAGGCTTTCGTAGCGCTCGGGCCACTGCCCCTCGGGCGCCTCGACGCGCTCGGGATGGTGCAGCCGCAGCGCGAGCAGGTGCCAGCGCTCGCCGGTCCAGGCCATGGTCATGCGAATCTCCCAGCCCGACTCGGCGTAGCGATAGCGCTCGGCGCGGTCGCCGACCTGCGAGCCCGGCCCGGTCGCGGCCAGGGTCTGCTCGATCTGCTCGAGAAACGCCGCAAAATCCGGGTCCGAGGCTTCATCGGTGCTCGCCAGCGCCACCGGCCCGACCAGCAACGCAACCAGCGCGGCCGACCGGACCCAGGCCATCACGACGGCGCGGCCTGGTGCTTGAGGCGGATGAAGGCCTGGTGGGTCACGCCCAGCAGGTCGACCAGCCGGCGCAGCAGTTGCTCTTCGTAGCGGTCGACCCGGCCGTCGGCCCAGGCCACCCGCCACAGCCAGCCGACCAGTTCCTCGCGCGCTTCGGTGTCGAGGCCGGTGCGCAGGTCGCGGGTGTACTCGTGCAGCGACACCGCGCGGCTTTGCAGGGTATCGGCCTCGCTGATCAGCGCCTCGAGCTCGGCGCCGTCGAGATCGAACGCTTCGGCCATGGCGCGCTGCACGGTCTCGAGCTCGCGCGGATCGGCCCGCTCGTCGAGCGCGGCCATCTCGAGCAACACCACGGCCGCGGCGCGCGCGAGGGCGTGGTCATCGGCGACTTCTTCGTGGCGATTGATGATCGTCTTGAGTTGATCGAACCAGGCTGTCATGGATTTTCCATTCGCGGATTTGGTGTTGCGGCTACCATAGCGCCATGACCCCCGAACGCGAAAGCCGCATCCGTGACGTCGCCGCGCGCCGCCAGAAAGACCTGACGGTTTTTCTCGAGCGCGTCCACAAGCCGCACAATTGCGCCGCCGTGCTCCGAAGCTGCGATGCAGTCGGCGTCATGGAAGCCCATGCCGTGCCCGGCAGCGAGGGCCTGCCGGCATTGAATCATACCGCCCAGGGCGCGCAACGCTGGGTTGCCCTGCACCGCCATAGCGATACCGAAAGCGGGCTCGAACACCTCAAGCGCGCCGGCTTTCGCCTGTTCGCGGCTCACTTCTCGGACCAGGCGGTCGATTTCCGCGACTGTGATTACACCCAGCCCTCAGCCATTGTAATGGGCACCGAGAAGTTTGGCGTCAGCGAGACCGCGCTGGGGATGGTCGACCAGGAAATCGTCATTCCCATGGCCGGCATGGTCCAGTCGCTCAACGTCTCGGTGGCCACCGCCCTGGTGCTGTTCGAAGCCCAGCGCCAGCGCCAGCTTGCCGGCCTGTACGAGCCGCGCTCGCTGGACGAATCACCCTGGAAGGAACTCGCCGAGGGCTGGATTCAGCGCGACCTGGATCGGCGTAGGCGGTAGGGGCGCGCGTCAGGCGGAAGGCGGAAGGCGGAAGGCGGAAGGCGTTAAGGGTAGAGCAGGCGCTCGGTCCACTGGTCTTCCTCGATTTCGAAGCAGACGCGTTCGTGGAGCCGGTACTCCCGGCCGTACCAGAATTCGACGCGTCGGGGACGCACGCGGAAGCCGGACCAGTGATCCGGCCGTGGCACGGGCTGGTCCCGGTAGCGGGCCTCGATTTCCTCGATACGCTCGACAAGCGTCTCGCGCCCGGCCAGCGGCTGTGACTGACGCGACGCCCAGGCGCCGATCTGGCTGCCGCGGTCGCGGCTGGCGAAGTAGGCGTCGGCTTCCAAATCGCTGACCGGCTCGACCACGCCGTCGACGAGCACCTGCTCGGCGGTCTCGCGCCACCACATCGCCAGCGATACCGCCGGGTTGGCAGCCAGGTGGCGACCCTTGCGCGAGTCGAGGTTGGTGTAGAACACGAAACCGCTGGCATCGGCGTCCTTGAGCAGTACCGTGCGCGCCGCCGGCCGGCACTGCTCGTCGACCGTGGCCAGGGTCATGGCGGTCGGCTCGGGGACTTCGGCGGCAAGCGCGCGGTCCATGCCCTCGCGAAAGCGGCGCAGCATGGCATCGGTCATTGGCTGGGTCATGTAAGCAGGGCTCCATAGCCGGTCTGGTAGTCGGGATAGCCGAATCGATAGCCGGTCGCGCGCAGACGCTCGCTCGAAACTCGCTTGCCGGACCCGGCCGTGGCGTTCGGGTCACGTACCGGGGCGTCCACGCCCAGTTGTCCGGCCAGCCAGTCGAGCACTTCGCATCGCGGTGCCGGTCGGCAGTCGGAGGCACACAGCAGGCCCGGCGGTTCAGCCAGGCCGAGCACGTGGGCCAGCACGCCGGCGCAGTCGTCGGCGTGGATGCGGTTGGTCCATTGCGGCGGGGTTTCGCGGCAGCTCGCGCGGCCCTCGCGCAGCATCCGGATCAGGTACTCGCGCCCGGGCCCGTAAATGCCGGAAAAGCGCACGACGGTGGCCGCAGCAGCCGGCCAGGCGCGCGCGCTGTGCTCGGCCTCGAGCAGGATTTCGCCATTGAAGGCCGCCGGCTCGGTGGCCGAGTCCTCGTCGACCCACTCCCCCGAGTCCTGGCCGTAGACAGCGGTACTCGAGACGAACACCAGCCGATCGCAGTCGACGTGCTCAGCCAGGTTGGCCAGACCGGCAACGTAGGCCCGGCGATAGCCCTCGGGGTCGCGCTGGTCGGGTGTTGCCTGGTAGACGATCGCGTCCCAGTGCCCGGCAACCGCATCCAGGCTGACCGGATCGTTCAAATCGGCGGCCACGGCGGCGATGCCATCGGGCAGCCCGGCGGGGTTGCGGCGCAGGCCGGTGACTTGCCAGCCGTTGGCAATAACGCGCGGAGCCAGGCGTGAGCCCAGATCGCCGCAGCCGGCGATCAGCAGGCGTTTCACGGGGTGGCTCCGGCCAGGGCGCTGTCGTCGCTGTCAGCCGACGGGCCGCCGGCGTCACCGCCGCCATCACCGGGCCTGGTTGGCGGCAGCATGCGCAGCCAGATCAGCCACACCACCAGCGCATCGAGAATGATCAGCGCCTGCCAGAGATAGAGGTGAAACCACTCGAACCAGGTCATGTTCCACTGACCGAGGTAGAACAGGCTGATGATGCGAACCAGGTTGAGGCCCTGGATGGCGATAAATCCGATCCCGAAACCGATGAGCTTGTGCTTGAGCGAGGCCGGAAAGGCGAACAGCGCGGCAAACAGGATGATCAGCGCCTCGACGCCATTGCAGCCGGGTTCGATGCTGATGGCAAAACCCGACTCGATATCGCGAATCACCTTGCCCGACGACACCACACCGGAATCGAACAGCTCGATGATGAACACGCTGATATTGGCGATGACCGCGGTAAACGGCAGAATGACCGCATCCTGGACGGGCTGGAGCACTTCGACCGTAAACAGGCCGAACAGCAGAACAATGAAAACGATGGAAAAACGCAGCATGGACTCGACAGACCTGAACCTCGCGACAGCGAGCAGTTTAGCAAATCCGGCCGTCAAGAGCCCTTCAGAACAAGTCTGTACGGAGTACGTGCAGACCGGTTCAAACGCTGCTTGATCTTGCCACGGCAGGCCGGGGGTGGGTGTGGTAGATTGCCACGCATCGAACCGCCACCCGCGCCGGGGGCGAAAGCGCCGCAATCTACGATGTTGACCATGGATTCCGTATTCCGTTCCCGCACGGCTTGCCCGGGAGCCGCCTGCCCCGATTCCGCTGCCCGGAACTGATGAGCCGCCTGTTCCTGATCGGTCCGATGGGCTCGGGCAAGACCACCGTGGGCCGCTTCCTGGCCGAGCGGCTCGGCCTGGAGTTCATGGACCTGGACCAGGAGATCGAGCGCCGCTGCGGCGTGGACGTCAGCCGGATCTTCGAGATCGAGGGCGAGGAAGGATTCCGCGCTCGCGAACAGGCCATGCTCGACGAGCTCACCCAGCGCGACGGCATTCTGCTGGCCACCGGCGGTGGCAGCATTCTCAGCGCCACCAATCGCGCCATGCTCAACGAACGCGGGCTGGTAGTCTGGCTCGAGACCAGTGTCGAGCAACAGATCAAGCGCCTGGAGCGCGACAAGCGGCGCCCGCTGCTGCAGTATCCGGACCGCAGGCAGCGCCTGTCCGCGCTGGCCGAGCAACGCAACCCGCTCTACCGGCAGTGCGCCCACCTGGTCATCCGCTCGGCCAACGTCGCCCCGGCACGCATGGCAGCGCGCGCCGCGAAGGAAATCAACCGGCATATCAAAGGACAAACCACTCCATGAAAGTCATCCAGGTCCGCCACGGCGGCGGCGAGTATCCAGTCTATGTCGGCCAGGGCCTGCTGGGTATGAGCAGCGTACTCGAGCGCCATCTCAGCGGACGGGTTCTGGTGGTCACCGACGAGTCGGTCGGCCGCCTCTACCTCGAGCGCCTGCGCCCGGCGCTGGCACGCGTTGAGCACAAGCGGCGCTTCGTACTGCCGCCGGGCGAAATGCACAAGACCCTGGCCAACTGGCAGCGCATCATCGACGAACTAATCACCCTGGGTGCCCAGCGTGATGCCACGGTCATCGGTCTCGGCGGCGGCGTGGTCGGTGATATGGCCGGTTTTGCCGCCGCCTGTTACATGCGCGGCATCCGCATGCTGCAGCTGCCCACCACCCTGCTCGCCCAGGTCGACGCGGCCGTCGGCGGCAAGACCGGCGTCAACCTCGATGCCGGCAAGAATCTGGTCGGCGCTTTCCACGCGCCCGATGCGGTGATCGCCGATCTCGACACGCTGACCAGCCTGGACGATCGCGACTTCGCCGCCGGCCTGGCCGAAGTGGTCAAGTACGGCATGATCCGCGACCCCGGCTTCTTCGCCTGGCTCGAGGCCAATGCCGATGCGCTGGTCTCGCGCCTGCCCGACGGTCTGCTCGAAGCGGTCTATCAGTCGGTACGCAACAAGGCCGAGGTGGTCGCCGACGACGAGCGCGAGGCCGGCGCGCGGGCGTATCTGAATTTCGGGCACACCTTCGGCCACGCGCTGGAGACAGCGACCGGCTATGGCCAATACCGCCACGGCGAGGCGGTGGCCATCGGCATGGTACTGGCCACCCGCCTGAGCGAGATGCTGGGGCTGTGCCCGGCCGGCAGCCATGATCGCCTGGTCGCGCTGCTCGAACGACTCGGGCTGCCGACCCGTCTGCCCGCGGAGATCGACCGCGACCGCCTGCTCAACCTGATGCGCCTGGACAAGAAAAACCGCGCCGACCAGATTCGCGTCGTGATCATCGACGACATCGGTCGAGCCCGGCTCATGCCCTGTCCGGCCGACGACATTCGCGAGGTACTGGCCCAATGAACCCGATAGACCAATCCCCTTTCATGCGCGCGCTGCGGCGCGAACCGGTCGAACAAACGCCGATCTGGCTGATGCGCCAGGCCGGTCGCTACCTGCCCGAGTACCGCGCCACGCGCGAGCGTGCCGGCAGTTTCCTGGCCCTGGCCGGCACGCCGGAGCTGGCCTGCGAGGTAACCCTGCAGCCCATCGAACGCTACGATTTCGACGCCGCCATCCTGTTCTCCGACATCCTGATCGTGCCGCACGCCATGGGCCTGGGTCTGGGCTTCAAGCCCGGCGAGGGGCCGTACTTCGAGCGCCCGGTTCGCACCCCCGGCGACATTGCCGCCCTGCCCATGCCCGATGCCGAGGACGACACCGGCTACGTCATGGACGCGGTGCGCCTGATTCGCGCCAGCCTGCCCGAGGGCAAGCCGCTGATCGGCTTTGCCGGCAGCCCGTGGACGGTGGCGACCTACATGATCGAGGGCCGCGGCAGCAAGGATTTCGCTACCGCCAAGCGCTTGCTGCTCGCCGAGCCGGAAGCGGCGGCGAAGCTGATGGACCACCTCGCCGAGGCCACCGCCGAATACCTGTGCGCCCAGGCCAGCGCCGGCGCCAACGCGCTGATGATCTTCGACTCCTGGGGCGGCGTGCTGTCGCCGGAGCTTTACCGGAGGTTCTCGCTGGCCTCGCAGCAGCGCATCGTCGATACGGTCAAAAAGCGCCACCCCGAGGTGCCGCTGATCCTGTTCGGCAAGGGCTGCAATCAGCACCTCGAAGCACTGGCCGGGACCGGCTGCACCGGGCTGGGGGTGGACTGGACCATCGACCTGGCCGAGGCGCGCGAGCGCGTCGGCGAGCGCGTCGCGCTGCAGGGCAACCTCGACCCGACCGTCATGCTCACCTCACCGGAAGTGATCGCCGCCGAGGCACGCCGGGTGCTGGCAAGCTTCGGGGATGGCCCGGGGCATATTTTCAACCTCGGCCACGGCATCACGCCGGAGGTTCCGCCGGAGCATGTGGCTTGCCTGGTGGAGACGGTTAGGGGTGGGAAAAGGTGAAAGGTGAAAAGGTAAAAAGGAAACAGGGATGAGGAAGAAAGGGGTGCCGCGCCATCGGTGCCCCCGGCGATAGCGCGGCAAGCCGGTTTGCTAGTTCATTTCGTCTTCATTCGGAATGAAGGTAATATTGGTGTTGACGTCGACCAGGTCGCCGTCGATTCCGTAGGTCAGGGTGATGACGACGATCCACGTGCCGCTCGAACCGTGGAACGCGTACTCATAGGAATCGGCGGGAGGTGGCTGTCCGCCCTCACCCTCGCTGACGCCGTAGCCTTCTCTCGAGGTTCGTGAGGAGTCCGGCCCGGAGTGCCCGTAGGGCTCGGTGGGCGGCGGGGTTCCGCCACCCCCCGGTGGAATATCCGATGGGATGTCGGTCATCTCGACTTCCAGCGGACTGCCATCGACAGCGTCGGTGACGGTCACCAGGTAATAACCGGCCACGTCGCTGAAATCGATGCAGACCTCGTCGTGACAATCCTGCGCCTCGGTGGCCACGGGAAGCCACGCCAGGGCACCGACGAGTAGCGCCAGCGTTGCGCCAATGAACGATTTCTCGGTCATAAGGTTTCTCCTACGGGTGTTTGCCAACGCGCTGCCACTGACAACGCGGGAACAACCCTAAAAAACCGTTTTTTTTTGTCAAGTCCTTTGAGCCCAGCGTATTCATGACCCAGCCTACTGCGTCGACGCCAGTCCCCGCATCTGCGGCCGTTCACTCGGTCGCTAGT
>CAYQJJ010000112.1:0-8722 GCA_964417745.1 uncultured Wenzhouxiangella sp. | reverse complement strand
GAGGCTTCCTGCGGCAGGTAGCCCAGGCCCTTGCGCGCGCGCTGGTGCATGTTGGCGCGCGTCAGGTCGGTCTCGCCGATGCGGATCCGCCCGCTGTCGGCCGGCACCAGGCCGACGACCATGTAGAAGCAGGTGGTCTTGCCGGCGCCATTCGGGCCGAGCAGGCCGACGATCTCGCCGCGCGCGACTTCCATCGTCACGCCATGCACGACCGCCCGGCCGCGATAGCGCTTGGAGAGCTGTTCGGCGACCAGCATGGATTCAGACCGGCGGTTCGGATCCATCGGCCTCGTCTTCGCTTTCGTCGTCTTCGGGCTCGGCTTGCTCGTCCTCGGGTTGAAGCTCCCGCGCTGCGCTTTCGGCCGTGGCCGGTTCGATGGTCAGGCTGACCCCGCCGTCGCCGACCAGGCTCTGGGTGTCGAGATCGTAGACCAGCTTGGAGCCGCTGAAGCGGCCCTGGACGTTGCGGATCCGGGCATTGCCCAGCATGGTGATGGTGCCGTCGACGAAATCGTAGATCAGTTCGTCGGATTCGCCCTCGATGGCCTCGCCGTCTTCGAGTACGTCCTGCCAGGTAGTCGGCGACCCGCTCAGCTCGATGCGCTCCATTTCCTGGCCGTTGCTGCGGTGGCCCTGGCCTTCGTCGGCCCGGACGATCAGCTGCCCGCGGGTAATGCGAACGTTGCCGGAGAGATGGTAGGTGCCCGTGCGGCCGTCGATGCGACCGTTGTCGGCATCGATGTCGATGGGTTCGGGGCTCTGCTCAGCGATCGTCGCGAGGCTGGCCAGCAGCGCCGCCAGCGCGAGCGGAAACCGCCATGGTCGCTTGTACGTCATCGGTCAACTCGATTATGTCGGTGTCCAGTTCCATCTTCAGACCACCAGCGCGCAACAAGGTGCCGGGTTGGCGGATTTCGACGGCTTCGGTCGCGGTGATTGTACGCCCAAGCCGGTCATGGTGCAGGATGCGCGTTTCAATGACGGTATCGCCATCGTCCGAGGGCTGGGTCAGTACGACGTCGTCTTCGAGGGTGAGCTGGTCGGCGTCGCGGTCGAAGCGGCCGTGTCGGGACTGGCCGTGCCAGGCCTGGCCGTCGGGGCGGATCTGGAAACGCGGCTCGGTCAACACCGCGATGCGGGTATCGGAGTGGTGTTCGAGGCGCGGGCCGTGAATGATCAGCTCGGTGTTTCCCTGCGCATCGGTGAAGCGGGCCTCGAACACGCTGAGCGTGTAGTCAAAGCGCGTGTCCGGGCGCTCGGGCAGGGAGACGCTGGGGCGTTCCGAAGGCAGCCACCAGCGGGCGGTAAACACCAGCACCAGGGCCAGGCAGGCGGCCAGTACCAGGCGAATCCTCATTCAAAACCGGCCTGCCAGGCAGCCAGGCTGCCCCGGGCCTCGAGAATCAGTTCGCAGACCTCGCGCACGGCACCGAAGCCGCCCCTGCACTGCGTGATGAAGTCGGCGCGCTGGCGAATCCACGGCGTGGCGTCGGCCGGGGCGCACTTGAGCCCGCAGCGCGACATGGCCGGCCAGTCGACCAGGTCGTCGCCGGTGTAGGCGGTCTGATGCTCGGCAAGGTCGAGCCGGCCGAGCAGCTCGTCGAGCGCGGCGCGTTTGTCTTCGCGGCCCTGCATCAGGTGCTCGATGCCGAGTTCGGCCATGCGCCGGGCGACCAGCGGCGAGCTGCGCGCGGTAATCACGCCGACGGCAACCTCGTGGCGCATCAGTGCTTTCAGGCCGAGGCCGTCGCGGGTGTGAAAGCTCCGGGACTCGTTGCCCTGGTCGTCGAGCGAAAACCGGCCGTCGGTCATCACGCCGTCGACGTCGAACACCGCCAGCCGGATCGGGGCTGCCCGTTCGATGGCCCGGCTCATACCACGCCGGCCTGCAGCAGGTCCTGGAAGTTCAGCGCGCCGACCAGTTCGCCCTGCTCACTGGTGACCAGCAGGCCCTGGATGCGGTGATGCTGCATGGTCTCCACCGCCGCGGCGGCCAGTTCGTCGGGGCGGATCGACCGGGGGTTGGCCGTCATGATGCGCGTGACGGGAATGTTGCGCACATCGGAAAGTTCGTCGATGTGGCGGCGCAGATCGCCGTCGGTGACCACGCCGAGGACCCGCCGCTGGCTGTCGAGTACCGCGCACATGCCCAGGCGGCTGCGGGTCATTTCCACGATGGCGTCGGCCAGCGTGGCCTCGGGGCCGACGGCCGGCAGCTCTTCGCCGGCGTGCATGACATCCTCGATGCGCAGCAGCAGCCGGCGGCCGAGCTTGCCCCCGGGGTGCGAGCGGGCGAAATCCTCGGCGGTGAAGCCGCGCGCGTCGAGCAGGGCGATGGCCAGCGCATCGCCGAGCGCGAGCTGGGCCGAGGTCGAGGCGGTCGGTGCCAGGCCCAGCGGGCAGGCCTCGGCGGCCACGCTGGTGTCGAGGTGGATGTCGGCATGCCGGGCCAGCGTGGAGGCCGGGTTGCCGGTCATGGCGATCAACTCGATGCCCAGGCGCTTGATGACCGGCAGCAGCTGGCAGACCTCGGCGGTTTCGCCGGAGTTCGACAATGCCAGCAGCACGTCCTCGCGGCGGATCATGCCCAGGTCACCGTGACTGGCCTCGCCGGGGTGGACGAAAAACGCCGGGGTGCCGGTCGAGGCCAGCGTGGCGGCAATCTTGTGGCCGATGTGGCCGGACTTGCCCATGCCGGTCACGATCAGGTGGCCGCGGCAGGCGAGCATGGAGCGACAGGCCGACACGAACGCCCCGTCGAGCCGGTCGGCCAGGCGGCCGATGGCGTCGGCCTCGGTCCGTAGAACTTCAGCGGCCGCTTCGAGCAGGCGTTCGGGGTCGGTGTGCATGGTTGTCAGGCTCCGCTGCCGACCGCCTGATGAATGATGGTCGACTGGTAGATGATATAGCTCAGGAATAATACCAATGCCGTGGGCCGGTTGATCAGCCCCGGCCCGCCGCGGCGCCAGATCATCAGGAACATCACCAGGGTCAGGGCAAACATCACGGTCATGTCGCGTTGCAGCAGCACCGCCTCGATCTGCATCGGGTGGATCAGCGCGGCGATGCCCAGCACCCCGAGCAGGTTGAAGATGTTCGAGCCCAGGATATTGCCGATGGCCAGGTCGTCTTCTTTCTTGATGGCGCAGGTTGCGGCCGCGGCCAGTTCCGGCAGGCTGGTGCCCAGCGCGACCACGGTCAGGCCGATCACGGCCTCCGAGACCCCGGCCAGCTCGGCCAGTGCAACCGCGCCATCGACCAGCATGTGGGCCCCCAGCGGCAGCAGAACCAGCCCGATGGCAGTCCAGAAAACGGCCACACCCGTGCTCATCGAATCGGGAACCTCATCGGCCAGGCGGGCCGCCAGCGGGTCGGATCGTCCCCGCTTCAGGCCGACCAGGACCATGGTGACGATCAGCGCGATCAGCGAGCCGGCCAGGATAATGCCGTTTAAGCGCGAGAGCTCGAGGTTCCACATCAGGCCCAGCGTCACCAGCATGATGATGGCCAGCACCGGGAATTCGCGCCGGAAGGTCGAGCGGTCGACACGCAGCGGATAGATCAGGGCGGTGAGGCCGAGAATCAGGCCGATGTTGGCGATATTCGAGCCCAGCGCATTACCGATCGCCAGCGACGGGTTGCCGCGCAGCGAGGCCATGGCCGAGACCAGCATTTCCGGTGCCGAAGTGCCGAAACCGACGATGGTCAGGCCGACGACCAGCGGCGAGATGCCGAGATTGCGCGCCAGCGCCGATGCCCCGGCGACCAGGCGGTCGGCCGACCAGATGAGCACAACGAGGCCGGCGGTCAGAGCCAGTAGCGCGAACAGAAGGGTCATGTTCGAAAACAGCCTGGAGCGAGTTTCAAGTGTGGGCCGATGCGGCTTTGGGTTAGACTACCCGGCTTGGTTCAGCCATTCCGCTTGCAACCGAAATCGAACGCGAGTACCCCATGGAACCAGCAGCGATCGAGTCACGTATCTTACAGGCTCTGCCTACCGCCCGTGTCAGTGTCCGTTCAGACGACAACGTTCACTACACCGCCCGCATCGTCAGCGAGACCTTTTCCGGGCTCAGTCGCCTGGATCGCCACCGGCGGGTCCACGAGGCGATCGGCCCCGAACTGGGCCGCGAAATCCACGCGCTGACGCTCGAATTGAAAAGCCCGGAGGAAGTCGATGATTGATGCAGTCATTTCCGGTCCGCTGCGGCGGCGTGCGGCCTGACATGGCCAGAATCCTGATTTCCGGTGGCCAGCGCCTCGACGGAACGGTCGAGATTTCCGGCGCCAAGAATGCCGTGCTGCCGATCCTCATGGCCTCGCTGCTGACCGGCGAGCCCTGCCGGCTGGCCGGGGTGCCGCATCTCAAGGATGTGACCACCACGATGGAGCTGCTCGGCCATCTCGGGGTCGGTATTTCGATGGGTGACGCCTTCCGCATCAGTCTCGATGCCGGCGAGTTGACGACCCACACCGCGCCCTACGACCTGGTCAAGACCATGCGCGCGTCGATTCTGGTGCTGGGGCCGTTGCTGGCGCGTACCGGCGAGGCCCGGGTGTCGTTGCCGGGTGGTTGCGCGATCGGCGCCCGGCCGGTGGATCTGCACCTCAACGGCCTGGCCGCGCTCGGCGCCGAGATCGACGTCGAGGCCGGCTATATTCACGCCCGCGCCAAACGCCTGAAGGGCGCGCGCGTGGTTTTCGATACCGTTACCGTGACCGGCACCGAGAACATCCTCATGGCCGCGACCCTGGCCGAGGGAACCACGGTTATTGAAAACGCCGCCCAGGAGCCGGAAGTGGTCGACCTGGCCGAATGCCTGATCACCATGGGCGCTGAAATCACCGGCCACGGCACCAACACCATCACCGTGGTCGGCCGCAAGCAGCTGTCCGGCTATGACTACAAGGTGCTGCCCGACCGCATCGAAGCAGCCACGTTCCTGGTGGCCGCGGCGATGACCGGCGGGCGCGTGCGCGCGGCCAATGCCGCGGCACACACGCTCGAGGCCGTGCTGGCCAAGCTCGAGGACGCCGGCGCGCAGATCAGTATCGGCGACGACTGGGTCGAGCTCGACATGGGCGGTCGGCGGCCGCGCGCCGTCGACCTGGCAACCGCGCCCTATCCGGGCTTTCCGACCGACATGCAGGCCCAGTTCACGGCCCTGAACGCGATTGCCGAAGGTACCGGCGTGGTGCGCGAGAACGTGTTCGAGAACCGCTTCATGCACGTCCTCGAACTGCAGCGCCTGGGTGCCGACATGCGCCTGGAGGGCAATACGGTGATCATCCGCGGTGTCGAGCGCCTGACCGGTGCGCCGCTCATGGCTACCGACCTGCGGGCATCGGCCTGCCTGGTGCTGGCCGGGCTGGTGGCCGAGGGCGATACCATCGTCGATCGCGTCTACCATATCGATCGCGGTTACGAGAATATCGAGGAAAAGCTCGGCCAGCTCGGCGCGCGTATTCGCCGCCTGCCCGCCGTGGCCGCCTGAGCCCGCGGCCATGACCACTGGCACGGTTTGCGGCCGGGTCTAGACGTTACAATAGCCGGCCTGAAATCAATCAATTCATGACTGGAAGCGCCCCGCGATGTCCCTGAACCTTGAACAGGCCCGATTCAACATGGTCGAGCAGCAGGTCCGCACCTGGGATGTGCTCGACCCCCGCGTGCTCGAAGTGCTGAGCGAAGTCCCGCGCGAGGATTTCGTCCCCTCCCGGTACCGCCGCATGGCGTTCGCCGACCTGCGCCTGCCGATCGGCAACGGCCAGGTCATGATGAAACCGCTCGAAGAAGGCCGCATGTTGCAGGCGCTCGAGATCGAGCCGGGCCAGCAGGTGCTCGAAGTCGGTACCGGCAGCGGTTTTGTCGCCGCCTGCCTTTCGTGGCTGGGCGCGGACGTGCTATCGCTGGAAATTCACGACGAGCTGGCAAAGTCTGCTGCCAAGCGGCTCAAGCGCAACGGCTTTGGGTCTGTCGAAGTCCGCCGCGCCGACGCCCTCGGTGAACTCGAAGGCGATGCCATGTTCGACGTGGTGGTGGTGACCGGCTCTGCCGCCGGTATCCCGGAAACCCTGCAGCAGCGAATCCGCGCCGGCGGGCGTATTTTCGGTGTGCGCGGTCACAGCCCGGCGATGGAGGCGGTCTGCCTGCGGCGGATCGGTGAGCAGCGCTGGCACGCCGAGAGCCTGTTCGAGACCGACCTGCCGCGGCTGGTCGGCGCCGAGGACCAGCCGGTCTTCGAATTTTAAGCGGCGCACGGAACGCCGATCCAGAATCCTGAGGAACACAAAGCGCATGAACCTTTCCCGACATTTGCTTGCCGCGACCCTGCTGGCCGGCGCACCGCTGGCCCAGGCCGTCGACCTGATGGGCGTGTATGAACTGGCCCAGTCCTACGATGCCGAGCTCAGAGCCGCCGAACAGCGCCTTTCCGCGGCCGGCGAGGGGCCCGTTCAGGCCCGAGCGGGCCTGCTGCCGAGCCTGAGCCTGTCCGTTGGCCGCGAGCTGGGTCAGTCCCGCACGACCATCGAGAGCCAGCGCCTCGATACCACCGATATCGACTCCGAGCGCTATTCGCTGGAGTTCAGCCAGAGCCTCTACGACGATTCCAACTACGCGCGCCTCGAGCAGTCCCGCGCCGAACTGACGTCGGCCCAGGGAGTGTATGCCGAGGCCTGGCAGGATTTCCTGCTGCGCGTGTCCGAACGCTATTTCGACGTGCTGACCGCGCTCGATTCGGTGCGCTTTGCCCGTGCCGAGGAGACCGCGCTGCGCCGGCAGTTCGAACAGGCCGAGCAGCGCTTCGAGGTCGGCCTTGCCGCCGTAACCGACGTGCACGAAGCGCGCGCGGTATTCGATGCGGCGCAGGCGCGCGTGATCCTGACCGAGAACCAGCTCGAGGACGCCCGCGAGGCGCTGCGCGAGGTCACCGGCCGATATTTCGAAAACTATGCGCGCTTGATCGATGACGTTCCGCTCGATCGTCCCGAACCGGATGCGGTCGAGGAGTGGGTGGAGCTGGCGCTGATGGCCAATCCGAGCATCATCCAGCAGCGCGGCCAGCGTGATGCGGCCGAATCCGGCGTCCGGCTGGCGCGTGCCGGGCACCTGCCGACGCTGGCCCTGTCGGGCAGTTATTCGCGCAACGTCAATAACGAATTTGTCGGTCGTGACCCGGCCACACAGGAAGCGCTGGCCTCGGCGGAGCTGATCAACCAGGGCTGGCAGGTCGGGGTGACGCTCGATATTCCGCTGTTCCAGGGTTTTGCCGTGCAGTCACGGCGCCGCGAGGCCGGCTACTCGCTCAACGCCGCCGACGAGACGCTCGACCAGGTCGAGCGCTCGGTGATCCGGCGTACCGAAAACGCCTTTCGTGCCATTCTCGCCGGCACGCGCGAAGTGGAGTCGCGCCGCCAGGCCCTGGTCTCGGCCGAGAGCGCGCTGGAAGCGACCAACGCCGGCTTCGAGGTGGGCACCCGCACGATCGTCGACGTCCTGCAGTCCGAGCAGCGTTTCTTCCAGGCCGAGCGCGATTATTCCGAGGCCCGCCACCAGTTCATTCTCAACAACCTTCGCCTCAGCCAGGCCGCCGGGATCCTCAACGAAGAAGACCTGGAAGAAGTCAACCAGCTGCTGCGCTGAATTCAGTTCCCGCCCCGGCCCGCCGCTGGTTCCGGCAGCCAGGGTTGCAGGGCGCGCAGAGTCCGCCGGACGCTGCCGCGGCCGGCCTCGACCACCGCCAGTGCCGCCCGCCCGGCGGCGAGCGCCTGCTGCGGCTCGCGCCAGATCTTGTCAACCTGGTCGGCCAGTTCTTCGGCCGTACTGACCTCGAACAGCGCGCCGGCCTCGCGCAGCGCGTGTGCTGACTCGGCCTGCTCGTACAGGTACGGCCCGGTCAACACCGCCTTGCCGAAGGCGGCCGGCTCGAGCAGGTTGTGCCCGCCGATATCGACCAGGCTGCCACCGACGAACGCTGCCGGGGCAGCGGCGTAGCAGGCCAGCAACTCACCGATGCGATCGACCACGACCACCGCGGTATCGGCCGCCACCGTCTCGCCGATTCGCTGGGCCCGGAGTTCGAAGCGCTCGACTTCGCCGAGGACTTCGGCCACCCGCTCGACATGCCGCGGGGCCAGAATCAGCAACGCTTCGGGAAACGCTTCGCGCAGCCGGCAGTGGGCTTCGAGAACCGCTGCCTCCTCGCCCGGGCGCGTGCTGCCGGCTACCCAGGCCGGGCGCGGCCCCCACTGCTCGCGCAGTGTCCGGGCGCGCTGGCCGATGTCATCGGGCAGCGGGGTGTCGAATTTGAGGTTGCCGGTGACCACGCTGCGCTCGGCATCCAGGCCCAGCGAGGCCAGCCGCTCAGCATCGGCCTCGGTCTGGCAGGCCGCGCGCGAGATCGCTGCCAGCGCCGGGGCAAACAGCGTGCGGTAGCGGCGCATCGAATGCAGGCTGCGCTCGGTCAGGCGCGCGTTGACCATGACCACCGGGCAGTGGTGTTCGCGGCATTGAAGGAAGGTTTCGGGCCAGATTTCGGTCTCGACCACGATCGCCAGCTCGGGCCGGATGCGTCTCAGCCAGCGCCGGACCGCGCCGCGCGTGTCCAGCGGCGCGAAACAGTGGCGAACCGTGTCGGGTCCGAGCATGACCTCCAAGCGCTCGGCGCCGCTGATGGTAAAGGTGCTGATCAGTACCCGCTCGGCACCGAGACGGTCGATG
>CAYQJJ010000111.1:0-8730 GCA_964417745.1 uncultured Wenzhouxiangella sp. | reverse complement strand
GGTTTCAGGTTTCAGGTTTCAGGTTTCAGGTTTCAGGTTTCAGGTTTCAGGGTTCAGGTTTCACCCTGAACCCCGAACCCTGAACCCTGCCTTCTTGTTCAATCCTCGCCGAAGAAGAATCCGAACAGGTGAAGCAGGCTGGTGAACAGGTTGTAGATCGACACGAACAGCGTGACGGTAGCCATGATGTAGTTGGTCTCGCCGCCGCGGATGATCTGCTGGGTCTGGTAGAGGATCAGGCCGCACATGAGTAGCGCGAACATCGCCGAGACGGCCAGGCCCAGGGCGCTCATCTGGAAAAAGATCGCCGCCAGGCCGGCCAGGAAGGCGACCAGGATACCGACGAACAGGAACGGCCCGAGGAAGCTGAAGTCCTTGCGCGTGACCATTGCAAAGCCCGACAGCCCGACAAACGCCACGCCGGTCGAGCCCATGGCCGCGATGATGAGCTGGTGGCCATTGCTGAACATGGCCGCGTACTGGCCGATGATCGGGCCCAGCGTGGCGCCCATGAAACCGGTCAGGGCGAATACGCTGAGCAGCCCCCAGGCCGAATTGCGCAGGTACATGGTCAGGAAAAGCAGGCCGAAATAGCCGACCAGCGTCAGCAGGACGCCGGGATAAGGCCAGTTGTTGACCATCGCGACACCGGCCATGATGGCACTGAATACCAGCGTCATGGCCAGCAGATTCCAGGTGTTGCGCAGCACGCGGCGCGCGCTGTCGTCGATTTCCGTGGTGCGGCTTTGCGGAATCGAAGTCGTTCTCAGTTGGTCATTCATGGTAATTCGATCGCTGTTTGAGTTGATGACGGGTCAATTGCATGAAGCTATTGACCGGAATTCTATCAGGAAGGTTTCGTGATGGTGTCGACCGGATCGGTACCGGCAGGTGCCGCGACCCGGCCAGGCGTGCGGCCAGCCCGGGAACGGTCGGGCCTCCGGAGAGCTGGTCGGCCAGCAGCTCGGCGGCGGCCGTGGCAATACCGAGACCAGCACGGAAATGACCGGCATTGACCCACAACCCGCGCAGCTGCGGGTAGGCACCGACCGACGGCACCGGTGCCCGGACCGCCCCGAACCCGAACCAGCGCGCCTCGAGATCGAACCCGCTCAACGCCGGCAGGGTATCGAGCACCCGGGTGGTCAGCTCCTCGAAGTCCGGCGGAACCCGGGCATCGGCGGGCGCATCGATTACCGGTCCGGCCAGGATCCGGCCGTCCGGGCGGGGCAGCAGGAAGACCTCGCCGGTATTGACCATGCGCCCGAGCAGTCGACTGACCGGGTTGAGCAGCAGCAGCGGCGAACGCGGCGGATCGATATCGAGCGGCTCGAGGCCGGAATCGAACAGCAGTGGATTGGCACCACTGCCGCCGGCCAGAACCACGGCGTCGGCATCGACGCGCGCGCCACCGGCCAGCTCGACTCCCAGCACGATATTGCCTGCAACCCGCAGCCGGGCGGCCCGCCGTCCCCGCCAGACGGCCACGCCGCGCGCAGCCAGGCTCAGCACCAGCGCCTGGCGCAGCCGCCGGTGGCGAACCTGGCCGGCCTCGGCAAACAGCACCGCCGAACGATCCGGCCCCGACAGCGCCGACTCGAAATCGCCCACCCGCCCCGGCACGGCGTGCATATCGGTCCGGGCCAGCCACTCGGCGCCCTGCCCGACCACCTCGCCGGCCAGCAGCAGGCCGGCCCTGCGGTGCTCGCAGTCCACGCCGGTTTGCTGCGCCAGGCGCAGAACCAGCTCCGGCAAAAGCCGACGGGAGCGGCGCATCAGGCGTTGTACCGGGGCCGGGTAGCTCCAGGGCGGCAAGGGCGGCGCGTCAATCTCGTCGGCACCGTCGGACTCGAAGGCACCCGCCTCGACCACCGTCACCTCCAGACCAGCCTCGGTCAGGGCCAGCGCGGTAGTCAGGCCGACAATGCCGCTGCCGACGATGACAATGTCAGCGCGGTGCCTCATGCCTCGCGCCGGGGCCCGCCGCGCGGCAGAAAGCCCTCGATCAGCAACACGATCACACCGATCACGATCACGCTGTCGGCCAGGTTAAAGGCCGGCCAGTGCCAACCCTGGTAGTGAATGTCGATAAAGTCGACCACGTAGCCGAGCCGGATACGGTCGACCAGGTTGCCCGCCGCCCCGCCGAGCACCAGCGAAATCCCGACCGGCAGCAGGCGTGCGTGCTGAGGAAGGCGCTTGAGCCAGACCATCAGCACCCCGGCGATGATCACCGCCACCACCGAAAAGAACCAGCGCTGCCAGCCACCGGCATCGGCCAGCAGGCTGAAGGCCGCGCCATCGTTGTGCGCCAGGGTCAGGTTGAACCAGCTGGTGACCTCCACGGGGCGGTAGAGCACCAGGTTCTGCGAGGCCAGGTGCTTGGTCCACAGATCCAGCAGTGCCAGCAGCGCCGCCAGCCCCAACCACATCAGGTATTTGCCCGGACGCATGCTCATCGCCCGATCACGCCCAGCGCCGGGTTTCGCCGGCGCCGGTCACGTTGCCCACGCAGCGCGCGCAGATTTCGGGATGGTCGGCATCGGCGCCGACGCTGTCGCGGTGGTGCCAGCAGCGAATGCACTTGGCGTGCTCGACGGCGCGGACGTCGACTTTCAGGGTATCGCCCTCGATGTCGGCGGTTTCGATCGCCTCATCGACCGGCCCGAGGGTCACGTCGGAGGAAATGAGCACGAAGCGCAGCTCGTCGCCGACGGTCTCGAGCGCCTCGGCGAGCGCACCGCTGGCCTCGAGGGTGATCCCGGCGGCCAGCGAGGCGCCGATGGCGCCGGAGCGGCGCAAGGCCTCGAGCTGCGGCCCGACCACCTCGCGCACGCCACGCAGGCGTCGCCAGAAGGCCCGCTCCTCATCGCTGGCACGCCCGAGGTGCTCGTACCAGGTCGCCAGCATGACCGAGTCGTCGCGCTCACCCGGCATTTCGGCCCAGATCTCTTCGGCGGTGAAACAGCATACCGGGGCCAGCCAGCGCACCAGCGCCTCGAGGATGTGGTACATCGCCGTTTGCGCCGAGCGCCGGGCCGGATGGTCGGCGGGCAGGGTGTAGAGGCGATCCTTGATGACGTCGAGGTAGAACGCGCCCATGTCGACGCTGCAGAAGTGGTGCAGGCCCTGGTAGACGGTCAGGAACCGGTAGTTGCTGTAGGCGTCGGTGATTTCATCCTGCAGGCGGGCAGCCAGGTCGAGCGCGTGGCGATCGAGCGGCAACAGCTCATCGACCGGCAGCGCATCGCGGGCAGGGTCGAAATCGCACAGATTGCCAAGCAGAAAGCGCGAGGTATTGCGGATGCGTCGGTAGGCGTCGGCCACGCGCTTGAGGATTTCGTCGGAGACGTGCATTTCCTGCCGGTAATCGGCCGCGGCCACCCACAGGCGGAGAATGTCGGCACCGAGGGTCTTCATGACCTGCTGCGGCGCGACCACATTGCCCTGCGACTTCGACATCTTGCGGCCGTCGGCATCGACCGTGAAGCCGTGGGTGAGCACCTGCCGATAGGGCGCTTCGCCGTGCATGGCCACCGAGGTCAGCAGGGAGGACTGAAACCAGCCGCGGTGTTGATCGGAGCCTTCCAGGTACAGATCGGCCGGGCGCGTCAGCTCGTCGCGCTGATCGAGCACGCAGTGGTGCGTGACGCCGGAGTCGAACCAGACATCGAGGATATCGGGGACCGGCTCGTAGCGCTCGGCGTCCACTCCCAGCTGCTCGGCGATGTCATCGGCATACCACACATCAACGCCCTGCTCGGCGACCAGGTCGGCGAACCGCTTGAGCAGCGCCGGGGTCTCGGGGTGCGGCTGCTGGGTTTCGCGGTCGATGAAAAAGCCCAGCGGCACGCCCCAGGTGCGCTGGCGCGAGATGCACCAGTCCGGACGGCTCTCGATCATGCCGCGAATGCGCGCCTGGCCCCACTCCGGTACCCAGCGTACCCGCTCGATGGCCGCCAGCGCCTGCTCGCGCAGACCGGCCTGGTCCATGGAAATGAACCACTGCGGCGTGGTGCGAAACGCGGTGGGCGTCTTGTGGCGCCAGCAGTGCGGATAGGAGTGCCCGAAGGACTCGTCGGCCAGCAGCGTGCCGTTGGCGCGCATGTGTTCGACCAGGGTGTCGTTGGCCTTCCAGACAAACTCTCCGCCGACTACCGGCGTATCGTCGACAAACACGCCACGCCCGTCGATCGGATTGACCACGGGCAGGTCGTAGACCAGGCCGACATCGAAATCTTCCTGGCCGTGGCCCGGGGCGGTGTGTACCGCGCCGGTTCCGGTCTCGGTGGTCACGTGCTCACCCAGGATCACCGGGACCCGGCTGCCGTTGAAGGGATGATTGAGCTCGAGGTGCTCCAGCGCAGCCCCCTGGACGGTGCCGAGCACCTGGTCTTCGCTCAGCCCGGCGCGCTCGAGAACCGACTCGCGCAGCTCGCGGGCAACCACCAGGTCGAACGAGCGACCCTCGGAGCGCGCGCGCACCAGGTCGTAGTCGAGCTCGGCATGCAGGCAGACCGCCTGGTTGGCGGGAATGGTCCAGGGGGTGGTCGTCCAGATCACCACGCCGGCATCGTCGGCCAGCGCGTCGACCCCGAAGACGGTGGCCAGCGCGGCCGGGTCGACCGCCGGGAACAGCACATCGACCGCGGTGGAGGTCTTGTCCTGGTATTCGATCTCGGCCTCGGCCAGCGCCGAGCCGCAGTCAAAGCACCAGTGAACCGGCTTGCCGCCGCGCTTGAGATGGCCGCGCTCGACGATCCGCGCGAGCGCGCGCAGCATGTCGGCCTCGTAGGAAAAATCGCGCGTCGCGTACGGGTTGTCCCAGTCACCCAGGCCGCCGAGACGCTTGAAGTCCTCGCGCTGGTTATCGATCTGACGGTCGGCGTATTCGCGGCACTTCTGCCGGAAGGTCGCGGCATCGACCTTCGCGCCAACCTTGCCGGTCTTTTTTTCCACCTGCAGCTCAATCGGCAGGCCGTGGCAGTCCCAGCCCGGCACGTAGGGGGCACGATAGCCGGCCACCAGCGCCGAGCGCACGACGATGTCCTTGAGGATCTTGTTGACCGCGTGACCGATATGGATATCGCCGTTGGCATAGGGCGGGCCATCGTGCAGCACGAAGGTCGGCCGCTCGGCCGTGGCGCGGTCGATCTTCCAGTACAGCTCCTCGGCGTACCAGCGCTTGAGCATTTCCGGCTCGCGATTGGCCAGCGATGCCTTCATCGGAAAGTCGGTGCTGGGCAGGTTGATGGTGTCTTTGTAATCCATGGACTTTTAGTCGCTTTAAGGCTGGTTCAGGTTGAACTTCTCGAGTTGAACATCATCAAGGGGTCGGGGCGCGATCGGCTTCGAGGACAGCCCGCGCACGCTCGGCATCGATGTGCATCTGGCGCGTCATCGCCTCGACATCGTCGAATCTTTGTTCCGCGCGCAAAAAAGCCGCCGGTTCGACGCTCAGATGCCGGCCGTACAGATCACCGGCAAAATCGAACAGATGGACCTCGAGCAGCAGCTCGCGGCCGTTGACCGTCGGGCGCACGCCGAGGCTGGCCACGCCCGGGTGGGCATCGAGCCCGGCACCGGAAACGCGCACCGCCAGTACCCCGCCGAGTGCGCACGGGCGCGGCGGGCGCAGGTTGACGGTCGGGAAACCGAGCGTCCGGCCGAGTTGCTGGCCGCGCAGCACGCGGCCGGAAATGGCATAGGCCCGTCCGAGCAGCTCGCGCGCCGATTCGAGCCGGCCCTCGGCCAGCGCGGCGCGCACCCGGGAAGAGGAAATACGCCCGGACCGGTCGTTGACCGGGGCGACCACCTCGACGCTGAAGCCGTGCCTGGCACCCAGGCGCTCGAGCAGCGCCGCGTCGCCGGCTGCGCGGGCACCGAAGCGGAAATCCTCGCCGATGACCACGTGCGCGGCACGCGCACCGGCAACGACAAGCTGCTCGACGAAAGCCTCCGGGCTCAGGGCCGCGAAGGCCGCGTCGAAGCGTGGCATGAATACCACGTCGAGACCATAGCCGTGGCACAGATCGAGCTTGTCGCGCACGCTGAGCAGGCGCAGAACCGGCTCGGTCGGGCGAAAGAAGGTCGCCGGCAGCGGCTCGAAACACATCAGCGCCGGCACCAGCTCATCGGCACGGGCACAGGCGGCGCGGATCAGCGCCTGGTGGCCCCGGTGCAGGCCATCGAAATTGCCGATGGCCAGCGCGGTGGCGGGGCCTTCGGCGGATTGATGATTGAGGTGTCGGATGAGTTGCATAACAAGTCGGCCGATTTTACCGGGTTTGCGCGCGCCGCGTGACCCCGGCGCGCGTGCATCGAGCACCTCGGCCGGGCGGGCCCGAACTGCTACCATGCAGGCCTTCGATTCCCTCGACACCGGCCACGGTGCCTTATTCAAGCAATGACTTCACCCGATCACGGCTACAAGACCATCCGCCTGCGCGTGGCGCGCTCCAGCCTCGAAGAAACCCGCAAGCCGGTCCAGCGCGACCCCGCACGCGGGCTGCGCCAGGCCCAGCGGGTGATCGAGCGCGAGCTCAATCGCTTGCCACGCGACGATCGCGGGCCGGTGGCCTGCCGCGCCGGCTGCGACTTCTGCTGCCACCTGCGCGTGATGGCCACGCCGGCCGAGGTCTTCGCCCTGCTCGACTATCTTGAATCGACCCTCGATGCCGACGCCCTGGCGGCGTTCCGGCAGCGGGTCCAGGCGACCGACCAGGCCCTGCGCGAACTGCCCGCCGATCGTGTCCTGAAGACCAACCTGCCCTGCCCGGCCCTGGTCGATGGCTGCTGCTCGGGTTACGCCGGCCGGCCGCTCAATTGCCGCAGTTATCACTCGCTGTCCCGGGAGGCTTGCGAGGAATCCTTCAACCACCCCGAAGACCTCGAGCGCGGGCACCCGCAGCTGACCGGCGTGGCCGAGGTTCATGCCGGCGGCCAGGCCGGTTTTCTGGCCGCGCTGGAACAGTCGGGTCTCGACCAGCGCCAGTACGAGCTGGCCAGCGCGCTGTGCGAGGCCATCGACGATCCGGCCGCCCGCCAGCGCTTTCGCGCCGGGGAACGCGCCTTCGTGCGCGAGCCGGTCGTCGAGCCGGACAAGCTCGACCCCTGACCCATCGGGCCGGATCGCTCAGCGATAGGTTCCGAAAAGCCAGTCGCCGATCGGGGAGGTGATATTGAAATTGCGGTGGGCCATCAGGTCGGTACGGTGATGGACGTGATGCAGACGGCGGAGCCGACGCAGAAACGGCAGCCGCAGCACCCGTGAATCTTCGGGCAGGCGATAGGCCAGGTGTAGCAGCTCGTAGTTGAGGTAGTAACCCAGCGCCACGGCCACGAACAGCCAGGCGACGTTGGCACTGGCCAGCCAGGCCAGCAACAGCCCGACCGGCGCGGCGAAAGCGCCGAAGAAAAACACCATCAACACCGCCGGGAACAGCACCGCCTTGCAGTCGCGCCAGCTCTCGAGTTCCATGCGCGAATCGGTGAAAAAACGATGATGCTGACCGGCATGACGCCGATAGATCAGGCCCAGCCCGGCGACCTTGCGGTGCATGACCCAGCGGTGCCCGGCGTATTCGACCAGGTTGGCATAGATAAAGGCGATCGGGACGGTCAACCATTCCAGCGGCGTCACCGCATCGAGCTGGCCGAGGCACAGCGTTATGCCGCCGAGGCTGAAGACCACTGCAAAGGCCAGATGCGCCCGCCCCGAATAGCGCGGGCCGATCTCGCTGGCGCGATAGTTGTCGCGAAACGCCGTGGTCTTGTCCATTACCCATCAAGATGCCAGCCGGCACGCCCGGTTGCAAGCAGCGCACCACGCGCGCGCCACGCCCGGCGGTGCATAATGAACGTACAAGCCTCCCGCGCCGATGAGAACGCCATGAACGCCGCCGAACTTTTTGTCCGCTGTCTCGAAGCCGAGGAGGTCGAGTACGTCTTTGCCGTCCCCGGCGAGGAAAACCTCGAACTGCTCGAGGCGCTGCGCCGATCGTCGATTCGGCTGATCGTGACCCGCCACGAACAGGGCGCAGGCTTCATGGCGGCCTGCCACGGCCGCCTGACCGGCAAACCCGGGGTGTGCCTGTCGACCCTCGGTCCCGGCGCGACCAACCTGATCACGCCGGCCGCCTACGCCGAGCTCGGCGCCATGCCGCTGGTGCTGATCACCGGGCAAAAGCCGATCAAGACCTCCAAGCAGGGTCATTTCCAGATCATCGACGTGGTCGACCTGATGCGACCGGTCACGCGATATACCCGCCAGATCGTCTCCAGCGCCACCATTCCGGCGCGTGTGCGCGAAGCATTCCGCCAGGCCGCCGAGGAGCGCCCCGGCGCGACCCATCTCGAACTGCCCGAGGATATCGCCGCCGAGACCACCGACGAGGCGCCGCTCGCGGCCAGCCAGGTACGCCGTCCGGTTGCCGAGGAAAAGGCCATCGATCGCGCCATCTCGGCCATCGAGCAATCCACCAGGCCGGTACTGCTGATCGGCGCGGGCGCCAACCGCAAGACCACCGCACGCATGCTCAAGCGTCTGGTCGATCGCACAGGCATTCCTTTCGTGACCACCCAGATGGGCAAGGGCGTCATCGACGAGAACAGCGAATGCTGGATGGGCAACGCAGCGCTGTCGGAAGGCGATTACTGCCACCGCGTGCTCGACCACGCCGACTGCATCATCAACGTCGGCCACGACGTGGTCGAGAAGCCGCCGTTTTT